>CAVBBP010000110.1:0-2032 GCA_963593685.1 Segatella copri | reverse complement strand
CGCTTTTTCGAAACACAAAACCTGATTTTTGACACTCGCCGCCCAATGCCGTTTCGCATTCCGAAAAGTCGCCATTTTTTTAATTAAATAATTGGATAATTAAAATCACTTCTCACTGCTAACCTCTAACTTCTCACTAAAAATTCCTCATTCCTAACTCCTAATTCAAAAAACACTTCTCACTACTAACTACTAACTTCTCACTATTATAGAAGTTCCCTAAAGTGTTTCCGATTACAAAGTTACCGATTTTCTGCATACGGTATGCACAAAAAACGGCTCGAGAGAAAAAATTCTCCCGAGCCGCCCCATTACATTATGAAGAAAACTTTTATTTGTGGGCTTTGATTATGCGTTTTGCGTTTTGCGTGTGGCGCAGAGCCTTTGCTTTGGCGGCTGGTGCTTCGTCGGCATCGTCATACACTTCGAGTGTAACTGCGCCCGTGTACTTGACACTGATTTCGCTGCCGTAGTACGATTTCAGCGTACCTTCGATGGTATAAACGCCATCTGTTTCGCTTACCGTCAGCGTGCCGTCGTTCAGCCAGTAGTAGGCTTCTTCGGTGGCGGCATAACTGCCAACTGGGAACATACCCCAATACAACTGACCCGCTTCGAGGCTCATCTCCGAATAGTCGTCGGCAAATTTGTATTCGCCTACGGGCAGTGCGGTAACACCATTTGCCACATAGAGGCTCAATTCTACTGCTGCATTGTCGTCCCAAATGTAGAGAGCAAGATTATCAACACCATCGCCGTAGTAGTCGCCGTAATTAGCGGCTTCGATAGAATCGGCAGGAGCGTTTATGGTTATGGTTGTAGGTGTTGTCGGTTCGTAGTCATACGGATTTTCGCGTTCGTCGTAAATCTCCAATGCACCCTCATAGTGTGCCACGCGTTCGTTGCCGAGCGAGTCAGTCAAATTGATGTCGATAGTGTAGATATCGTCAGCAAGAGCGATATTCACTGTGCCTGCCTGAATACCGTAATAGGTCTGTTCGCCAGCATCATCAACATCGACCCAAGCACTATACTCGGCACTGAATGTGCCAGCGGGATATGTTTCATCGTTGCTCAGCGTATATTTGCCAGCCACCAACTCTTCGTCGGTTGTGTAGAGGTCGAGTTGCAGCGCAGAGCCTTTCGAGTTGAAATAGCCCTCGTCGTCCGTGGTCATGTCGGTATAAAGCACCAACTGATGATTGTTGGTTTCGGAGTATTGCGTGCCGTAGAACAAAACATAACCTTCGGCAAATTTGATTGCTTCGGCAGGCGTTACAGTAGTGTCAACAGGAATCGAGTCGGTTTTTGTCGTATCTTTCGGCTCGTTATTGTCCTTGTCGCACGAGGTGGCCATGCAAGCAATAGCGGCTACCATAGTGAGTGCGTAAACTAACTTTTTCATCTTTTTATAAGCCTTTTCGTAAAAAATTATCTTGTTTTCGGCTGCAAAGTTACAAACTTTTATCGAACCGACAATATCTTTTTCAGATTTTTAACACTTTTTTCGACAAAAAACACGCTTTGTGCGACAAACGGAATTTTTTAGTCGCAAGATGTGAGTAGCAAGAGAGTGAGAAGTGGCGCAGCAGAGCCGCAATGACAAATTTCAAATTTCAAATTTCAAATTTTTAGTCGCAAGTAGCAAGAAGCAAGTCGCAAGACAAAAGGCTTTCCCCCCCCCCTTCGGGGGAAACGGGAAAGGGGGCCACGAGAAAAATTAACAATAAACAATGAACAATGAATAATAATTGCGGCGTTTCGGCTACCGAAAACTTGAAACTCTGAAACTCTGAAACCGCGCGCAGCGCAACTAGAAACCAGAAATAAAATCGATTCAACAGAAGCCAACGCTAATGCGTTAAACTTTTCAACTCATCAACTTCTCAACTTTTCAACGACCAATCAACCAATCAACTGATCAACTAATCAACCCAAAACTTTACACACTTTATACTTTCCACACTTTCCCGCAAATTCAATTAAGAAATGCAACTTTTGGTAAGAACTTGGAGCGCACGCATTTATACAA
>CAVBBP010000109.1:0-2223 GCA_963593685.1 Segatella copri | reverse complement strand
TTTTTATGCAAAATACAAATCTGCTTCGGCTTGGCGGCGGCGTGTGAGGCCGTTTACTACGGTGTTGCCTACTTTGTTCCAGCGCAGGAACTCGTCGGCGATGGTGGCATCGTCGGGGTTGGTTTTGGCTTTTTTGATGAGTGTGGAGTTGAGGAGCGCATTTGCCCCGATATTGAACCCGAGCGACACCAGCGCGTCGAATTGGTTTTGCGACAGGTTGATGGCGAGCGCGTTGATGGCGGCTTCTACCGTCTGCACATCGGCAGCGAGCCATGCGTCGGCCTGCTCGTTGGTGCAGGTGTCGCCCTCTTTCACGCCGTTGGTGTGGCCGTAGCCTATCGTCCAAACGCCAGCGGCGCACTGGTAGGCAGTGGCGCGGTAACCCTCAAACTCTTTGATGATTTTCAGTCCTTTGTCAGATGTAGTTTTCACGGCGGTTGTCTTTTTTGTGCGTTTGCGTTTCAGCAAGTACAACACCACAAACAGAACGATGGCGGCTGGTATGCTGATGGCTGCTACTGTTGCAAATGCGCTGTATTGTTTTGCGGTTAATTTCATTTTTTAGTCCATGTGATGAATCAGTTTGCCGTTTTGGTAGATTTCAAGCCGTGGGTGTTTATGCTCGAAAAACATGGCATACATCATTCCAGTAGCCTCGTGCAGTGCTTGCTCTTTGGTGGCGCAATAGTGTCTGCGCGTAAAGCGTTTTTTCGCCGTCGGCATCAAAACAAATTCATAGTCGGTTTTGACGGCTACACGACCGATTTTTTCCTGTTTCTTGCAAATTGGGGCTTTCAGTTTCATCGTTTTGTCAGTTTTTTTGTTATACAAATTTTCGCACTATTTTTAGCACCGCCAGCAGCAATAGCACGGCCAGCATACCGATGAACAGGCCGCCCATCTGCATTTTGAACGCTTGCCACTTGGTTATCGGCTGTTGTACCTTTTCGGTTTTGGTTACAAGCAGCGGCACATGGCGTTCGACCTCCACCAGCACAGTATCGGGTAGGCTTTCGGCGGTCAAGCGGTAACGACCACCCTCTTCGGCTGCCAATGTGGCGCGTGCATTGCCTGCAACAACTGTGATGCCTGTCGTGTGTGCGGCTTTCGACGGTTGGAGGGTGCTATCGGCACAGGTGGGCAGCACAAAGACGGTGTCGTGCGAAGCGTATGGTGTGGCGATGGTGTCGCGTAGTGTGATTATCGTGTCGCCCCGTAGTTCGGGGTGGTGTGCGAGCAGATGTGCAAGCCGCCGTTGTGGCGAGCAGGCCAGCAGCAGCGGCAGCAGTGCCAGTGTGAGCAGGTATGTGAGGCGGCTTTTCATCTGTTTAGTGGTTCATTTGGTCGCGCCAGCCCTGTATTTCGGCTTTCAGTGCGCTGATAGTCAGGTTATTTTGTTCTACACGCTGTTTCAGAATGTAGTTTTCGCGTTGCAGTTCCACAATGCGTCCGTTCTGTTCGATAACGCGTTGGTAGAGTTCCGAGTTTTTCAGCACCAGCATGTCGATACTGTTTTGCAGTTCTTGCAGCGTGTTGTTGTTGCGCTGTCTGCGTCCGAGAATCCACGACACCACCGAAGTGATGACAGGCAGCGTAAAAGTGAGCCATTTGTAAATGGTTGGTTCCATGCGTTTGTTGTTATTTCGTTTTTTTTGTATCTTTGCAGTGTTGTTTTTGAATGCAGTGGATTCATTGTAAAATTTGCGCCGAGAACTGTTCCGTAAATTTCAACGCTTTAAGCCCACGCTATTTTGATGTGGGCTTTTTTCGTAGGTCAAACGCTGTCAGTAGAAAGGTCTTTTTCTTTCCTGCCCAATTAACAAGAATAACGACCCGAAACATTTTGCTTTCTAACAAAATTTTATCTGCCTGCGCTGCTTTTTTCAGTGCGCCAAATTGAACGACTATCGGAATAAAGTCCTCGACCTCAAAGCCGAGCCGTTTTATCTCCTTGCCATGTTTTTCGATGATATGCTTTAAGCCGTAACCCTTATTTGTTTTTGGGTCGTTTTCGCCCCAAACTATATCGATGTCGCCGATGTCGTCGCGGTGGAGGGCAGCAATACACTCGCCGCGCTTCATGCGTTTCAAGTGTCTGATGGCCTCTTTCGGCTTATGTCGGAACTGCATGAACCGCTCGCCAAAGTCGCCTATATCGGCATGGTTTATCGTCTTGTGCTTGGGCATATATATTGTTGTGTTGTTTATTTTCAAAAAAAAGAG
>CAVBBP010000108.1:0-2441 GCA_963593685.1 Segatella copri | reverse complement strand
TTGTATAAATGCGTGCGCTCCAAGTTCTTACCAAAAGTTGCATTTCTTAATTGAACTTGCGGCTCGATAAATCTAGGGGGGGAAGTTTGTGTTTTTGGTATAAAGTCCTACCTTTGTCGCATGAAAAATCAAGGACTATTAGCATTGGCGCAGTTGATTCTGCCAACGGAAATTCTTTCCAATTTTGAAGTTGTACAAGTGGTCGAAGAATCGTCGCTTGTCCGCAAAACACCTTTGCAGAGTCGTTCAATGCCAAAATCAAAGCCTTCAGAGCAGCCTTAAGAGGCGTAACCGACATCAATTTTCCACTTTTCAGACTCACAAAGTTATACGCCTAATCCCCCAGATTTATCGGGTGAACCTATATCGAGACAACAACGAAAGGCTTTCTGGAAAACTCTAAAAAGCCTTTCGTGCGTCGGGGTGACACGACTCGAACGTGCGACCACCTGGTCCCAAACCAGGTACACTACCAACTGTGCTACACCCCGATTTTTTCGACCGCAAAGGTACACTTTTTTTCTTTTTGTACCAAAATTTTACATGTTTTTTTTCAGGAAATCTCTATTAATTCCCCATTTTGCAATAAATTCAACAAAAGGTGTGTTTATGAATACTTTTGTGCGCTTTTTGTTTTTGCGCTGCATCTGCCTGACTTTCACTCAATTACAATATCGCCGCAAAGAATAAAGAGTAAAGAATAAGGAGTAAGGACAAAAACAATTTACGAATTTATTCGCTTCAACAGTTCAATGCTCCAACAAATAACCAAATAACCAAATCCACAGAAAAGGACGCACTCGGTGCGTCCCTACTTTCCACTTTATACACTTTACACACTTTTACACTTTACAAACTTTATGAACTTTCCACTTTTACACCCTTTCAAACTTTCAAACTATTTTGTACCTTTGCAGGTTACAAAACCGACAGATTATGATTCTACCTATGTACCTTTACGGTCAGCCTGTGTTGCGCAAGGTGGCCACACCAATAGAAAAAGAGTACCCCGAACTGCAAACGCTCGTTGCTAATATGTTCGAAACTATGTACAAATCGGAGGGCATCGGCTTGGCGGCACCGCAAATCGGGCTGCCCATACGCGTCATCGTTATCGATGTTACGGTGCTGGCCGACGATTATCCCGAATTGGCCGACTCGAAAAAAGTGCTGATAAATCCGCAGATTTTGGAGACTTCGGGCAAAGATATTTCGATGGAAGAGGGCTGCTTGAGTCTGCCAGGCATTCACGAAAATGTAACGCGCAAAGAGACTATACACATTCACTATTTCGACGAAAATTGGGCAGAACACGACGAAATCGTTACGGGCTATTTGGCGCGCGTGATGCAACACGAATACGACCATTTGGAGGGACATCTGTTCACCGACAAGGTGTCGCCACTGCGCCGGCAACTCCTTAAAAGCAAACTGACCAACATCGCCAAAGGCAAAGTGGCTTGCAACTACAAAACGAAGCACTGAAATGGGCGCGAAGAGGCAACACGCTGCGTTCACATTCAAGCGTTTCGCCGTTGAGCAAGACCGCTGCGCCATGAAAGTCGGCACCGATGGCGTGCTGCTTGGCGCGTGGGCGCAAGTCCCCGAAAATGCACACATTTTGGACATCGGCACTGGCACTGGACTTGTGGCTCTGATGTTGGCACAACGCTACCCAAATGCCACGATAACGGCCGTAGAGATTGCCCCCGAAGCCGCCCGACAAGCCGCCGAAAATGTAGAAAATTCGCCATTTTCAGAACGAATAAAAGTGCTTTGTGCTGATGCACGCACGCTGTCCGACGATGAAAAATTCGACTGTATTGTGTGCAATCCGCCCTATTTCGACGAAACATTGAAAAGTCCCGACAGCGCACGCGCCACCGCTCGCCACAACGACCTACTCACGCCGCAAGATTTGCTGCGAACAAGTGCTAAACTACTGAAAACCAACGGCTCGCTGCAACTTATTTTACCAACCGCGACTGCGAAGAGGGTTGTCGATTTAGCAAAAGCACGCACATTCGCGCTTGAGCGTGCAACGCACATTTTTCCAACGCCACAGAGTACCGAAAAGCGCACACTGCTGCATTTTTGTCGTGGCAATCGGTCGGAATTTGTCGAAAACAGCCTCGTCATCGAACTGGAGCGGCATATCTACACTGACGAATATCGACAACTGACACGCGATTTTTATCTGAATTTCTGAAAAAATTTTGTTTCTTCAGAAAAAACGCCTAACTTTGCTTTTTGATAGTCGCAAGTAGCAAGATGCAAGTAGCAAGAAAGTGAGAAGTTAGCAGTGAGCAGTGAATGAAAACTCTGACGAAGACTATGACAACCTGAAACTCTTAAATTCTGAAATTCTGAAATTTGAAATTTTACTAACCAATAAATCTTTTACAACCATGAGAGTAATCCCACCTTCAGAACTGATTATC
>CAVBBP010000107.1:0-2713 GCA_963593685.1 Segatella copri | reverse complement strand
TTTTTTTCCGAACTTTGCAAAAAATCCGTTGCATTTAGAAGTTGAATCTGCCTCCCAGAATTTTTCCCAAAAAGTTTTGCGTATATGCGCTAAACGCAGTAATTTTGCGCCCCGAAAAATTAGTCTGAAAAATGCGTACAGAAAGGGTTTGGTTGCGCCACTTGGCGATGGCTATGGCGTGCGTTTGCTGGGGACCGATGGCACCATTTACCAAAGATGCTATGCGTGTCGATTTCACAGGATTAGATGTGGTGTCGTTTCGCGTGTTAGGCGGCGCGGCTCTCTTTTGGCTCACCTCGTTGGTGCTGTCGCTCTGCGGCAAGAAACAAGACCATGTGCCGCTGCGCGATGTGGGGCTATTTTTCTTGGCATCGCTCTGCAGTTTCACTTTCAATCAAGGGCTATACACGGTGGGAATCAGTTACACATCGCCTGTGAATGCGAGCATCATGACTACCACTCTGCCAATTATTTCGCTGATATTGTCGGCGATTTTTCTGCACGAGCGTGTTTCGTGGCGCAAAATTATGGGCATCTGTTTGGCACTTTCGGGCGCATTGATGGTGATTCTCACTTCGCACACCGCCTCGCCGCAACCGTCGGCCAATCCCTACACCGATGCCATCGGGTCGGTGATGTGCGTGCTGGCGCAACTGTCGTTTGCCACTTATCTGCTGCTGTTCAGCAAGTTCGTACAGAAATACTCGGTCATGACCTGCATGAAATGGATGATGTTGTTCTCTTCCATCACTATTTTGCCGTTCACTGCGCCGCACATCATCGCTTTGCCGTGGCAGACGATTGCGCTGACATCGTATCTCGAAGTGGGCTTTGCCGTCGTTTTCGGCACCTATGTTGCTTATATTTTGCTCACTTTTGCCCAACAAGGCTTGCAGCCCACCCAAGTGGCGATTTACAACTATCTGCAACCCGTTCTTGCCAGTCTGGTTTCAGTGATTATGGGTTTGGCGGTGTTTGGCTGGCTGCAAGCGGTGGCTATTTTGTTGGTTTTTTCGGGCGTATGGTTGGTCATTTCAAAAGTGCCACAGCACGCACATCGGCTTCAGCACGCACTACACCATATTTAAGGGGACTTCTATAAATTCCCCATTTTATGAAAAGTTTAACAAATGGTGGATTCCGAAACACTTTTGTGCGCTTTTTGTTTTTGGACTGCATCTGTCTGACTTTCACTCAATTACAATGCTACCGCATTGCGCTTTCGTTCAAGCCAAACATCTGTTAGCCCAAAAATCAAAAATCACTACAAAGAAATTTATAGAAATCCCCTTAATAGAGCGATTTTCTAACCCCAATTACGGAAAATAGTACCCCGATTCCCGATTGCGCTGCAGTTGGTTTGTTTGCACACTCTTTTTGCTGTACTTTTGCACGCACAAACAAGCAAGAGTATGAGCAAAACTATTCCGATTTTGCTGGCAACCCTGCTATGCTGGCAACAACTAACGGCACAACAAACTATGAACGCACCATCTTTAACGCCACAACAACAGTCGTTTGTGGCACTCGCAGCGTACGAAGCCACTGGCAACCTCGCACAACTCAAACCCACTATCGAACAGGCTTTTGCCAATGGCTTGACCGTGAACCAAATCAAAGAGGCATTTTCGCATCTCTATGCCTACACTGGCTTCCCACGCTCACTGAATGCGTTGGGTGTGCTGCAAACCGTTCTCGCCGAACGCGAAAAAATGGGGATTACTACCGAAACAGGCCGCGAAGCCTCACCGCTGCCCGCCGACTACGACGCGTTGCAACAAGGGGCTAGCGTGCAGACCCAACTGTGCGGCAGAGCCTTCCGATATGATTTCTGTCCTGCCGAAGACTACTACCTCAAAGCGCACCTCTTTGGCGACATCTTCGCGCGCGATGTGCTTACCTATCAGCAACGCGAACTCGTTACCGTCAGTGCTTTGGCGGCCATGCAAGGCACCGAACCGCAACTCAACTCGCACAAACAGATTGCACAACGCGCCGGTGTGCCGCAAGCCACCGTTGAAGCCGCCACGACATTGGCACGCCAGTTGGGTTCAAAGAGTCGCTTGACTTTTGCTATTGGCAACCCAAACGATGCCTATGCGCAGTACTTTATCGGGCAGTCGTATTTGGCATCTTTGGTGGATGGCGAACAGCCTGTCAGCAATGTTACCTTTGAGCCTGGCTGCCGCAACAACTGGCATATTCACCACGATGCACGGCAGATTCTCATCTGCGTGGCAGGCGAAGGCTGGTATCAGGAATGGGGCAAGCCCGCCCGCCACTTGGAGGAAGGTGATGTGGTGGATATCCCCATAGGCGTCAAGCACTGGCACGGTGCGGCACGCGACAGTTGGTTCCAGCATGTGGTTACCCACATTGCAGCCACACCCTTGCAAGGCGACACGAAGCACGGAAACGAGTGGTTCGAACCCGTTACCGATGAACAATACGAATCACTGAATCATCGAATCATTGAGTCATTAAGTTATTAAATTAGAAACTCAATTTTCGCAAATGATTTTAATTGCCTAATTATCTAATTTCTAATTATTTAATTAGAAAAAATGTGACTTTTCGGGACGCAAACACGGCATTGGGTGGCGAGTGTCAAAAATCAGGTTTTGTGTTTCGAAAGAGCGTCATCACTGTTTGAGCGAAGCGAGTTTGATGACGCCGAAACCAAAACCGCCAATTTTTGGCAACGCTCGCGCCC
>CAVBBP010000106.1:0-2796 GCA_963593685.1 Segatella copri | reverse complement strand
AAACGGCCTCACACGCCGCCGCCAAGCCGAAGCAGATTTGTATTTTGCATAAAAATGAACAAGTTATGAACAGAAAATTAACAGATACGAACATTTGGATTTCGCAGTATGGACGCGCTCAACGATATTGGGACGGACGCCCTGTAAAAAGCAAAAATTCGGCGAAAGAGGAGAGCAAAGACGACATCGACCTGCTCAAATTGCTGCGTAAATACTCTATCAAAGGTTTTGAGTTTGGCAACTGGGTAAACAACAACGACCGTTACGACCACGCTTTGGCGTGCCAAAAAGCCTTGCACAATCTGGCATGGGTGATGAAAACGCAAAACTTGGGCATGAAAGGTCTGTTGGGCATTGCTTTTGGCGCACGCGGTGCGGGCGGCGATGCGGTTGCACATTTCGAGCCGCACCAAAACATGATAAACCTAACCAAAAAGCGCGGTAATTGGTCGTTGGCACACGAATACGGCCATGCGCTCGACTGGAATTTCGGGCGTTTCATAGACCAAAACAAGAACCACAACTATCTCACTGGTGGGCAGTCGGTAGCCAAAACTCTGCCCGACAATACAGGTGGGCAGTTTCGCCACTACGCCAACGCCATCGTCGATACCGTGATGCGGACAGAGAGTTTTGCGCGCATCAAAGCGAGTGCCTATTGGTGCAACCGCACCGAGGTATTTGCGCGTACATTCGAGCAGTATGTTTGTTGGTGCATAAAATCGGCCGCCAAAAGCGGCGCAAGCACCACCTATCTGTGCAAGTCGTGGACGACCTACACCACAGAAAATGTTTACCTGACGGAAAAAGATTTCAAACTGGTGTTGCCGCTGTTCGACAAACTTGTGCGCGAGTTTGGCAAATACTGCAACGGCAAAAGCAAAGTTACCGCCATGCCTTACCCTGTGGCAAAAACGGCAGTAAAGAATAACAAACCTATAAAAATTGCCACGCCCAAACGCCCAACAAAAAAGGCCGCAGCAAAAAACCGCAAGCGGTAGTTTTGTGAGTGGCACAATTTTTGTACCTTTGCAAGTGTAAACCAAACGGAGGACAAAACGATGGCAACAATAACACTGGAATACGACGCACGGAACACCACGCTGAAAAAGGCATTAGACTTTTTGGTTTCGCTTGGCGCAAAAGTAGTTCCCCAAACCAAAACTAGAAAGTGTGGGCTGGACGAGGCCTTGGAAGATATAAAGGCAGGGCGCGTACACAAAGCCAAAAATGTTGATGATATGATGAAACAAATACTTGCATAATGTACTCCATAGAATACTCGAACAAATTTGTGAAGTCCTTGCGGTTATGCAAAAAAAGAGGACTTAACATGGAATTGTTCAGGGAAGTCGCGCATTTATTGGAAAGAAACGGCACACTGCCAGCAAAATACAAGCCTCATAAACTGTCAGGCTCTTACAAAAATTGCTGGGAGTGCCACATACAGCCCGATTGGTTGTTGATATGGCAGCAGAATGACAAGAAATTAACTCTACTATTTACTGACACTGGCACGCACGCCGACCTATTCAGATAACAAAAAGCGACCGCCGAGGCCGCTTTTTTTTCGGTTTGTACCCTGTTTGTACTCCCATTTGTACCCAGTTTTGTACCCTTTGCAAATAGTTGAAAATCAGCAAATTAACATCGATTTTTTGACAGGGGAACAAAAGGTACAAAAAAATCGGGAGTTTTTACGCGTTCAAAAATTCGGCGCATTTTCGCATATCGTTTTTATCAGCATCGGGTCGGCATGGTTGGCGTAGCGTGTGGTCATCGACAGGTCGTGGTGGTCGGCGTGCTGCATCACGGTTAGTGGGTCGATACCTGCTTTCAGCATGTTGTTGATGCCTGTGTCGCGCAACGAATAGAGTTGCATCTCTTGCGGCAGGCGCAGCGTGGAGCGCATTTTGTCCCAATCTTTGCGGAAGCGTGCCGCTGGTATCGGCTTGGCACTGGGCGCATATTTTTCGCCAAAAAGATAGTAACTGCGTGGCAGCCGCTGGGCGCACAGTGGGCGCAGCCGCTCGATGAGTTGCGGCGACAGGGCGCAAAACCGCTCGTTGTGCGTTTTGGCGTTTTCGGCGGCCATGCGTATGTATTTCCCCTCCAAATCGATGTCGCCAAGCCGAATGCAGCGTATTTCTTTGGGGCGAATGAGCGAAGTGAATACCAACTCGCACACCGTGAGCATATAGGGGTTGTGCTGCTCGTAGTAGTCGGCTATTTGTTGGCGCACATCGGCAGGAATCAGCACACGCCGCTTGGGCGGTTCACGCTTGGTTTTGATGGTTTCAAATGGATTTTCTTTCACATAGCACTTTTGGAACGCCCAACTGAAAAACGCGCGCCCCATTTTCAGTTGATTGTTCCACGCCCGAATGCCCACTTTGCGCTGCGAATAGATGTAGTCCAAGTAGCGCACCGCCAGCAAGCGGCTGAACAGCGAAGCGTAAATTTTTGGCACTTGTGCCTGACACCACGCCCCAAAAATCGACGCAAACGAGGCGTAACTGCGCAGCGTGTCGGGGCGCAACTCGCGCCGTTTCTCGTCGATATAGGCACGCAGCACATCGTCCAAACGCATATACAGGCGGTTGTTGTCCTCCTCCATCAGCGGCGACCAGCCATTGCGCAGTTTGGCGTTCAGGCGAAACAGTATTTCGTTGGCGTGTCGGCGGAAATCGCTTGCTTTCGTGTAGCGACTGCGCAGCAGATTCAGTTTCATCTGTCGGCGTACCATCGTTTGTGTTTGTGGGTTCAGCACATAGTACTCTATTCGCCACCCCGCAT
>CAVBBP010000105.1:0-2947 GCA_963593685.1 Segatella copri | reverse complement strand
GCGAACACGGCATTGGGCGGCGAGTGTCAAAAATCAGGTTTTGTGTTTCGAAAAAGCGTCATCACTGTTTGAGCGAAGCGAGTTTGATGACGCCGAAAACAAAACCGCCAATGTGTTAAACTTTTCAACTTTTCAACTTTTCAACTTTTCAACCAACCAATCAACCAATCAACCAATCAACTAATCAACTAATCAACCTAATCAACCTAATTTGAAATTATTTTTCCCGCACGATGAGAAAATTTACTTGCGAAACTACAAAGAAATTTATAGAAATCCCCTTATGCGAAAAATAGCCAAATACACCGTAGTCGCCATCAACGCATTTTTTGCGCTGCTCTACATTTTTGGGCTGTTGGCGGCCGTTGTGCCAGCCAATAAGTTCGTTTGGTTTTCGTATTTCGGGCTTATTTTTCCCATTCTGACGGTGATTCAAATCTGTTTTGCGCTGTTTTGGCTCTGCAAACGCGAATGGTGGTTTTTGCTGTCGCTGCTGCTGCTGATTTTTTCGTATCAGTCTGTGAATCAAGTATTTTCGATACCGCTACACAAGGCAAAAAATAGCGAAAAATCGCAACAGATAACGCTGCTCACCTACAATGTGTCGCTCTTTGGCGGCGAAAAATGCTTCGACGACATTGTGCAGTTCATCGCCGATACCGACGCCGACATCGTTTGTCTGCAAGAGTTCGGGTTCTACCACAAGAGCAGCCGCCTGAATCAGCAGAAACTGCTCGAACGGTTCGATGCCATCTACCCCTACCGCCACATTTGGTACAAAAATCAGCGCAACCGCTTTTGGTGGGGCGTTGCCACATTTTCGAAATTCCCGATTGTGAACAAACGAAAGGTGGAGTACGCCTCGGCCTACAATGTGAGCGTCTATTCCGATATTGTAATTGGCGTGGGCGACACGGTGCGCGTGTTTAACAACCATTTAGAGTCGAACAAACTGACCTCGAGCGATTTGAAAAAGTACAAACTTTCGGCCGAAACATTCGACAACGACGGTTTGCGCAGTGCCACCGAAACCATGGCCAACAAACTCGGTGCGGCCTGCCGTGCGCGCGCCAAACAGGCCAACACTGTGGCAGCCACCATTGCGCGCACGCCCTACCCAGTGGTGGTTTGCGGCGATTTCAACGATGTGGCGCAGTCGTATGCCTACCACACGCTGGCGCGCGGCATGACCGACGCTGTAACCGCCACCCGATGGGGCTACAACTACACCTTTCATGCCAATGGGTTGCTGGTCGGTATCGACCATATTTTGCTGGACGAGCGGCATTTTACTCCCATCGCCTCCAACATTGCCCATATCGATTTTTCGGACCACTACCCCGTAGTTGCCACCTTTGCGGTGAAATAGCGCAACCACTTTTGTCGATAAAAAGGCGTTTTTTGCAGATTTTGACAGAAAATTGCCATTTTTTCTTTGCAATTCAACATTTTTTAACTAATTTTGTGCGCTTTTAGCACCGAACCATGAAACACACAGCACGACACACCGCTATCGGTCTATTCTTTGCATTGGCGCTCGCCTATGCGCCGTTGGCTTTCGCTGTCGATGCCTCCTACTACAGCAGCCTCGAGGGGAAAAGCGGAAGTGAGTTGCGCGAAGCAATCACCGCACTTGTCTATAGCAAGCACAACGACAACGGTTTATACGACTGGACTTTCACTGGAATTGATTATGACACTGACGGAACTACCCTATTAGACATTTATTCTACTTGTGGACACACTTCTTCTTCTGCCCACGATTATAAGTGTTGTTGCGATGGAATCAATCGAGAACATGTAGTTCCACAATCATTTTTTGGAAGTACTGGCAAACAATATCATGATAGACACCATCTGTTTTTAGTTGATGGGAAGACCAATGGGCAGCGCAGTTCCTATGCGTTTGGCGAATGCAGTGCAGGAACAAAAGCAACTTGTAAGGATTCATCAACAGGATCTACAACAGATTGTGAAAATAAGGAACTTGGACGACTTGGCGCATCGACTGCAACTGATTACGAAGGAAATACGATTTCGTGGTCTTATGGAAATGTTTTTGAACCCGACGACAAATACAAAGGCGACATTGCGCGCGCCATTATGTATATGGTAGTTCGCTACGCAACAACCACAGAATCAGGTTCTTATCCTGTTACAACATGGGCTGGGACTACATCGGGCGATGGAAATGCCAAAGCAATGTTTTCAAGCAGTCTTTCAACAAACTATGGTTTGTCGGACTACTCAAAAAAATTACTTTTGAAATGGCATCGTAACGATCCTGTTTCGCAAAAAGAAATCACACGCAACAATGGCGTAGAAACTTACCAAGGCAACCGCAATCCGTTTATCGATTATCCCTATTTGGCGGAGTATTTGTGGGGCGAAAAGGCGAGCGAAACGGTGTCGCTGACAAACCTTTTGGGGTCGTTCGAGAGCGCTTTCGTGCCTGGCACAAGCGACGGCAGCAAAGCCGCCACCGACAGCGGCGATTCTGGGTCGGGAACGGACTCTGGAACGGACAGCGGCTCAAGCAGCGTATCGACCGATCCATTGCTGATGATTGGCACTCCGATAGTGGTCGAAAATGTGAAAAAGAACGATATTGTATGCGCTGGCACAACCACGCTACAGGTACACATTTCGAATTTGGCGACAAGCGTGGCAGTTAGTTCGAGCAACACGGGCATTTTCACCGTAACGCCCAGCACCATCAGCCCTGCCGCAGCCGCCAACGGTGTAACGGTTACACTCACGCGCGTGGCGACTGGTTCAGCCACACTCACAATCAGTGGAGGCGTTGTAAATCAGACGATTGGTGTAACTTGTGAATGAACTTTTTTCATAATAATGGTTAATAAATGGGGGTGGTGCCGACCAATTTTGGTCGGCACTGCTTTTTGGGGACTTCTATAAATTCCCCGTTTTGTAAAATTTTTAATAA
>CAVBBP010000104.1:0-3173 GCA_963593685.1 Segatella copri | reverse complement strand
CATTAAAACACGCCCGCCGTTCCCGCGCAACCTTTTCAACGGGAACGCAAAACCGAACCGACAATGCCGAAGGAAAGGATTCTTAACACATGAAAAACCACACATCAACGGAGAGACAGATTAGGCCCCGCACGACCAACACTGCCAACAAAACAAACACAAATATCGGCGGCAAGATCGCTTTGCGTGTAGTAGATTGTAAAATCCGCATCTTCACGCCGCTTTACAAACTCCCACAATCCGGCAAAGCGCGCATCCTTCGTTTCATAAACAAGCAAATCCGCAGAGGCGTCTCTTTTCGTCACGCGAACAGTATAGTCCGCCTCGCGCTGATAGTTGGTTACGTAGATCTTTCCGTAAAGCGAACGAGCAATCTCCTTGCGTTTTACGAAAGGATTCTCGGCACAGAACGCAAAGGCGCACACCACAAAACAGGCAACGACTGCGAAAAGAATTTTTTTCATAACGCAACAAAGCTTAACGCTTACCAAATTTTCATCGCGCGCGGCATATCGAGGTAGAGGCTGAAATCCGGCGTGAGCACGCAGGAAAATTTTCGAAGTTTTTCGACATAGCGTTCCGGCGCGTTCCACACACGCTCAAATTGATAGTCGTCGAGATAAAAATGAACGCCGCAATTTGCGGGAACGCGGTTTAGGCGCATCGCAACGTTAAACGGAATCAGCCTTGCGGGAACGGGAACCGCGGCGGGTGCAATCGTCGGCATCTTAAACGTTCCCGCCGTGCGTTTTTCTCGGTATAGGTCGAGATTGCACACGCCGAAAACGCGCGTCATATGGTGTTTCATTTGTGTAGCCCTTCGCGCCGCACCGGCCGCGATTTTTTAATTAAACGTTCCAATCGATGAACTCAATTTCGCAATCGAGAACAAGTTCGCGGAGGCATTTTCCGTCGACTTTGAAGTTTTCCATTAGGTCGAATTTATCTTTGAACGCACGAATCATGCGTGTTTTCGGATCGTCTTCGTGCCCTGTGGTTTCAAAGAAAAATCCCTCCTTGTTGCGGTATCCCACCGGGAAACTATTTGACGGAGTTCCGGCAATCCAAAATTCCTTGCCGTGAACGCGAAAATTCGCGCCAAGGTGGTGCTCCGCGATATCCTCAAAGAAGAACTCGATCAACTCCTGCCTTTTTTCCAAAAATTCTTGCTCTGTCATTTTTGCGAATCCTTTGCTTTTTGTTGAATTTTTTCAAGAAATTTGCGCTGTCCGCGCGTGAGCGGTTCGCCTTTTGTTTTGTTTGGTCCGCTCCAATGGTGCGCGTGCGGCCCGAAGCCCTCGTCTTTCGTGTGAATGTCCATTATCTTTTCTCCGGTCTTGGGATTCATGACGGAGATTTCTTTGACCTTGCCGAAATCCTTTCCCGGTCGTTCGTATTTGGAAACATAGACTTTCGTTTTTGAGTGCGTGTGCAAAGGCCCGGCTTCATTTCCTCCCGGTGTTGCGTGCTCGATAAAATGCACTCCGCCGTCTTTCTTAACGGTTTTCCATTTGCGCCCCTCGCCCCTTGCAAGTTGTGCGCGACTGAATCGCGAGTGCCCCATCGGGTTCGAAAGATTAAAGAATTTTCCTTTAATCTTAAAGCCGTAATCTTTAAGCTTCGCCTCATGATTTGGGTTTACGGCTATTTCGGATTGGTTTTTCTCGTGTGCGCGTGGTTTGTTTTCATCAAGCCGATGTTCGATTTTTTTGCATTTTTCACGCACGATACGGATCTCGCAACGGCTGTCATTTTCGGAGTCGGGCTGGCTTTTTTAACGGTGTTTTTCTGGTGGGTTTTGTCAAAGGTTCGCCGTTCTTAGCACCTTGTCTTCTCGTAGATTTCAACGTCCTCGTCGAATGAGACGTAGCCGTTATGGGCGCCGAATGTGTCTGCGAAGATTCGAACGGGTGAAAGTCCGAGCCGCAATTCACCCGAAAATCAGTGCAAGCCAGTAAATAATACAGACGCTCGCGCAAAACAAAAAATTAACCCACGAGAGCACCACAACAACGCCGCGCACACGCGAAGTCAGAGTTTTCGGTTGCTTTTGTTTTTCTGAACTCATCGACGCGAAGCTTAACAGAGAAAGCTTAAAGATTAAAGAGACTTTCTTGGGCGAAAAACGCTACCGCCTACTCGCTGCATTTATTCTCGGAGGTCAATCGCAATGAGGTTCCGATTTTTTTCGCGCAAGGCGCTCCTTGCGGCGGCGCGCTCGGCGAACCGCCTTGCGAAGCTCCCACCACTTGCGAAGGCGCTCAACCTCGTCTTCCGGCAACGGGTGTTCCGCAGCGTAAATTCGATCAAAATGCCCGGAGACTGCGCGGCACAACATCCAAAAAACAACTGCGCCCGCCTGCGCAAGGCAGAAAAACGCAAACGCCTTCATCCAATACACGAAAATCACTTCCGGCGCACCGAACTTGGCGACTGCATAACACGGTCCGACAAGGAAAAAGGTAATCACCGGCAACATAAGAGCCGCAATCGGCACAGCCTTGTTTTTTGCACAGCAATACCACACTGCCCAAATCGAAAAAGACAACCCTAAGGGCATGGCAAAAAACACAAACACAATAACGCAAGACTAACAGCATATTTTCATAAGTCAAGATGAGCGCAGACGTCAAAATCACATTCGGAATTGCCGGCGTTCCCGTTCGCGCAAGGTCAGTTTAACGTTGCAGCGCTCTACTCCTAACGCAAGCCCGGGTTTATATCGACAAAGCGAATACTGAAATCCTCTCCGACATCTACAAACCGAACTTTGAAATCTTCGTTGTGCTTTACCCAAATCCATTCTCCGCAGGAATACGGCCCGAGGCGGTTCACCACGCGCACGCGCAAATCCTCTCCGACGCCGACCACCTTTACGCGGTAGTCCGGCGCGTGGTTCACGACCTTTATTCTTCCGTGGCAAACTGCCGCCGCGCCCGTGCGCGTTGAAGATCCCGCAAACGCCGCTGACGCAAAAACAAGAACAAAAAACAATACCGCTTTTTTCATCAATGCTATGCTAATCCCGAAATTTAAGAAGGGCGAGGTTTTATCCGCCGACAAGCTAAACCGCCTCGCTGATTGCGTGGGGGAGCTCGCCTCCGGCGCAGGGAAAATGCCGCACGGAAAAATTTAAGAATTCGCGCGGGAGACGCCGAGGAGATCCCGAATTT
>CAVBBP010000103.1:0-3184 GCA_963593685.1 Segatella copri | reverse complement strand
ACAGTATCTTCTCAACGACAGACCACGAAAAAAAATCAATTATCAATCACCAAAACAAATTTTTTTCCGAACTTTGCAAAAAATCCGTTGCATTTAGAAGTTGAATCTGCCCTTTCGCACTCTTTTCTGCCACCTATTGCCAGTTGAAAAAAAAGTTGTATCTTTGCAGCGTCGAACAAGACAAGCAAAAATTCCTTTTGCAGAAATCCTAACAACAATCTTTACCCATAGGCGACCAATCGGCTTTCGCTGTGTCGTGGCGGGTTTCTACACAACAACAATTTTCCCTTTTTTATGTACAACATTTTGCAATTAGAAGAAAAATCGCAAGACGAACTGTTGTCGATTGCGAAAGACCTTGGTATCAAAAAAGCCGATTCGCTCGACACACAGGCACTCAAATATGCCATTCTCGACCAGCAGGCGATTACAAAAGCGGCGCAAATTCCCGAAAAACCGCAACCGCGTCGGCGGCAGCGCATTGGCGGTCAGAAAAAAGTGGCAACGACCGAAATGGTGGCGCAAGGCGACAAATCGAGCGATGTGAAAATAGTGATGAACGACGCAGTAAAGTCGAACAAGCACAAAACCAAACAAAAACCGCAACAAAAACCACAGCCGCAGCCCATTGCAGCGAAAAAAGCGGAACCAGCCCCAGTGGCAAAAGAAAAACTTGCTGAAAAACCAGCCGAAAAACCCGCTGAACGCCCAGCCGAACCGCAAACAGCCGCTCCTATTGAGCCGAAAAAAGAGCCAGAAGTAGTTGCTACACCGCACGAAGAGGCTGCGCCTGCTGCCGAAAAATCGCAAAAACAGAAAAAGAACGACAAGCAGGAAAAACAAGACAAACAAGAGAAGCAGAAAAATCAGAACAACAAAAATAGCGCACTCGAAAACGGCGAAAAACCGTACGAGTTCGACGATATTTTGATTGGCACGGGCGCGCTCGAAATTATGCCCGACGGCTACGGTTTTTTGCGCTCGCCCGACTACAACTATCTCTCGTCGCCCGACGACATTTATGTCTCGCAGTCGCAGATAAAACTGTTCGGACTCAAGACTGGCGACACGGTCGAAGGGTCGATTCGTCCGCCGAAAGAGGGCGAAAAGTATTTCCCGCTGGTGCGTGTTACAAAAATCAACGGTTATTCGCCCGAATTGGTGCGCGACCGTGTGCCTTTCGAGCATCTGACGCCGCTTTTTCCCGACGAAAAATTCAAACTGACCACTGGCAAAAACGACTCACTTTCGGTGCGCGTGGTCGATATGTTTGCGCCCATCGGCAAAGGGCAACGCGGTCTGATTGTAGCCCAGCCTAAAACTGGTAAAACGGTGTTGCTCAAAGAGTTAGCAAACGCCATTCTCACCAACAATCCCGAAGTTTACATGATAATTCTGCTCATCGACGAGCGTCCCGAAGAGGTTACCGACATGGCGCGCAGCGTCGATGCCGAGGTGGTGGCTTCCACTTTCGACGAGTCGGCCGACCATCATGTGAAAGTGTCGAGCATGGTGCACGAAAAAGCCAAACGCTTGGCCGAGTGTGGCCACGATGTGGTGATTTTGCTCGATTCGATAACCCGTTTGGCGCGCGCCTACAACACGGCGCAACCCGCTTCGGGCAAGGTGTTGTCGGGCGGTGTCGATGCCAATGCGCTGCACAAACCCAAACGCTTTTTTGGCGCGGCACGCAACATCGAAAACGGCGGCTCGCTCACCATCATCGCTACAGCTTTGACCGACACTGGCTCGAAAATGGACGATGTGATTTTCGAGGAGTTCAAAGGCACGGGCAATATGGAGTTGCAACTCGACCGCAAACTGGCCAACAAACGCGTGTTCCCAGCGGTGGACATTATGGCATCGAGCACGCGCCGCGACGACCTGCTGCAAGACGAATTTACGCTGAACAAAATGTGGATTTTGCGCAATTATTTGGCCGATATGAACTCCACCGAAGCGATGGAATTTTTGAAAGAACGCCTCGAACGCACCGAAAACAACGAGGAATTCCTCATCTCGATGGGCGACAAATGATTTTTGTTCAAATGTTTATTTAGACTGAATCTAAATAAGGATTATGACGCAGAAAATCTCCATACGATTTTTTGGCGACCGCGAAGTGCGTGCCGTGTGGGACGAGCCTTCGGCACGCTGGTGGTTTTCGGTGCTCGATATCGTTGGTGTGCTCAACAACCAAGACGATTACACGAAAAATCGCAACTATTGGAAATATCTGAAAGCAAAACTGAAAAAAGAGGGGAGTGAACTGGGTAGCGACACTACCCAGTTGAAAATGATGTCGCCAGACGGTAAATTTCGTCTTACGAATGTTCTCGACAGCGATGGCGTTTTGGCTTTGGCGCAATGTTTCCCAAATAACAAATCGGCGCATTTTGTGGCGTGGTTCACCAATAGCGACGAATCGATCGATGGCAAAAGTCGCTCGAAGGCGTATGCGCTGTTCGAGAGTTCGCTCCTCGACAATATCGAGGTTGGAACGGTGCGTGGACTGCAACAAATTCATGCTTATCTGTTTGGTGGATTGTACGATTTTGCAGGGCAAATTCGCACAGTAAACATTGCAAAAGGCGGATTCCAGTTTGCGATGGCGCAATTTTTGCCGCAAACTTTGGTGGAAATCGAGAAAATGCCCGAAACGACTTTTCAGCAAATCATCGACAAATATGTAGAGATGAATATCGCTCACCCTTTTCGCGAGGGCAATGGGCGCGCCACACGCATTTGGCTCGATTTGATGCTGAAACGCACGCTGAAACGCTGTGTCGATTGGAGCAAAATAGGCAAAAAAGAGTACCTCGAAGCCATGACACACAGCGTAACCAACGCCGAACAGATAAAACGCCTAATAGAGGCCGCACTGACCGCCAAAATTTCGGATCGCGAAACATTTATGAAAGGAATCGACTATTCCTACTACTACGAACAAGAAGATTGAGGTGGACAGACTTCGCCAACAGAAAAGGAGCAACCAATTTGGCTGCCCCTTTTTATTCGAGTTTTAGCGATGCCTTACTCTATCGGCTTGATGTAGGCGCGGTGGCGTTT
This sequence comes from Segatella copri, assembly GCA_963593685.1. Lineage (GTDB taxonomy): Bacteria > Bacteroidota > Bacteroidia > Bacteroidales > Paludibacteraceae > W0P28-013. The sequence goes on along the minus strand of CAVBBP010000103.1, from coordinate 115 downwards.
GTGTTGCAGCGTGTCGAAACTAGAAACCAGAAATTACTTTACAAACTTTCAACTTTACAAACTTTTCACTTTTCACTCGCATTTTTTTTGCTTGCAAAAAAAATGCTATCTTTGC
>CAVBBP010000102.1:0-3284 GCA_963593685.1 Segatella copri | reverse complement strand
CGGTTTTGGTTTCGGCGTCATCAAACTCGCGTTGCTCAAACAGTGATGACGCTTTCTCGAAACACAAAACCTGATTTTTGACACTCGCCGCCCAATGCCGTGTTCGCGTTCCGAAACGCCGCAATCTTCAAATTTTCAAATGAAAAAACTTTTAACTTTCAACTTTATACACTTTCTCACTATTTCGTCTTTTGTCTTTATTCCTTATTCTTTATTCTTTCTTCTTTCTCGTGATAATTTATAGAAGTCTCCCTAAAAGAGTGCGATTATTTTTGGAACGAAAATTATCAGCCCGACACACGCCGCCGCGATGGCGCACGCCAAAACGCCACCTGCCGCTGCGTCTTTCACAAATTTTATACGCTCGTTTTTGGTGGGTTCTATCGCATCGGCCAACTTCTCGATGGCGGTGTTCAGCATCTCTGCACCGACCACCATGCCGCAGCAGAGCAGCACAGCCAGCCATTCGGCGGCGGAGATGCAAAAAACGAAACCAGCCACCACCACGCAAACCGTTGCGCAGAGATGAAACTTCATGTTGCACTCGCTTTTGGTGGCGGCCACAAGCCCCGAAAAAGCGTATTTGAATCCTCTGAAAAATTTTTTCATAAAATGCGATTTTGTCCGATTTTATCGATAGATTTTGTATGTTCGTTATTTAGACTGAATCTAAATAAGCGGTCTTTTATTTATTTCTAGTTTCTAGTTGCGCTGCGCGTTTCAGGTTTCAAGTTTCAGGTTTTCAAATTGTTTATTCGTTGAATCGTTGAATTGTTGAAGCGTTCGGACGCACGCGGTGCGTCCCTACAATACAATTATTGAATTATCGAATGTTTGGAATGCTCGCACTTTATGAACTTTACAAACTTTATAGACTTTATAGACTTTATAGACTTTTCACTTTATACACTTTTACACTAAAAAACTCCTCACTCCTAATTCCTAACTCCTCACTCAAAAAAAACACTTCTCACTTCTAACTACTAACTTCTCACTCTTTATAGAAGTCCCTTACGAGATAACTCCCCAGTTTATGGTAGTTTTTGTGAGTTTTGCGAGTTGCAAATTTAGGCATTTATTTTCGTCCGACGACAAATCGGGGTCTTCGTCGAGCAGGTCTTGTGCGATGGTGCGGGCGGCTTGCAAAATTTTGCCGTCGTGAGCAAGGTCGGCAATTTTCAGGTCGAAGGGCAGACCGCTCTGAATGGTGCCGTCGATGTCGCCAGGGCCGCGCAGGTTGAGGTCGGCTTCGGCAATCACAAAACCGTCGGTAGAATCGACCATTATTTGCAGTCGGCGGCGGGTGTCGTTTTTCAGTTCGTAGCGCGACATCAGTATGCAGTAACTCTGGTCGGCACCGCGCCCCACGCGCCCACGCAGTTGGTGCAGTTGCGCCAGCCCGAAGCGTTCGGCATTTTCTATCACCATCACGCTGGCGTTCGGCACATTCACGCCAACTTCTATCACGGTGGTTGCCACCATTATTTGCGTTTTTCCTGCGACAAAATCGGCCATTTCGCGCTCTTTGTCGGCGGCTTTCATCTTGCCGTGCACCATGCTGATTTTGTAGTTGGGAAAGGCTTCGCGCACCTGCTGATAGCCGTTTTCGAGGTCTTTCAGGTCGAGTTTTTCCGACTCTTGAATGAGCGGATAGACGATGTAAACCTGTCGCCCAGCGTCGATTTGCTTTTTCAGAAACTGATTGAGCGCGGCGCGGCGGTTGTCGAAATAGTGGTAGGTGGCAATCGGCTTGCGGCCGGGCGGCAGTTCGTCGATAACCGAAACATCTAAATCGCCGTAGATGGTCATGGCCAGCGTGCGCGGAATGGGCGTGGCGGTCATCACCAAAATGTGCGGCGGCTGTATGTTTTTGCTCCAAAGTTTGGCGCGTTGTGCCACGCCAAAGCGGTGCTGCTCGTCGATAACCACCAGCCCGAGATTTTTGAATACGACATTATCTTCAATCAGCGCGTGCGTGCCGATGAGCAGTTGCAGCGAGCCGTCGCGCAGTTCGCTGTCGATGGTTTCGCGCTCCGATTTTTTGGTCGAACCAGTGAGCAGCCGCACATTTATCCCGATTTTTTCGACCTGTTCGGAGATAGATTGGAAGTGCTGTGTCGCCAAAATTTCGGTGGGTGCCATGATACAGGCTTGGAAGCCGTTGTCGATGGCGATGAGCGCAGTCATCAGCGCTACCATGGTTTTGCCGCTGCCCACATCGCCTTGCAGCAGACGGTTCATCTGTTTGCCCGAGGCAAGGTCGGCACGAATCTCTTTCAGCACGCGTTTTTGGGCGTTGGTCAGTGCGAAGGGCAAAAATTCCCGATAAAATCGGGTAAAATAGTCGCCTATCTTGCCAAAAATGTAGCCTTGGTATTTCTGTTCGCGCAGTTTCGACTGGCGTACAATGCTGAGTTGAATGAAGAATAACTCCTCGAATTTCAGGCGGCGGCGCGCTTGTTCGAGCAGGCGTGCATTTTTCGGGAAGTGAATGTTGCGAATCGCCTCGTCGCGCGGCATCAGCGCATATTTTTGGGTGAGCGACGGCGGCAGTGTTTCGGGAATTTGCAGCGTGGGGTCGGTCAGTGCGGTGTAGATCATTTTGCGCAGTGCGGCGGAGTTGAGAAACGACGATTTCATCTTTTCCGTCGTGTTGTAGTGCGCCTGCAAACCTTGCACTTTTTGCTGATTTTCTTCGGTGAAAAGGTCGATTTCGGGGTGCGCAATGTTCAGCATGCGGCCGTAGCGTTGCGGCTTGCCAAAGATGATGTAGGGCTGGTTGAGGCGGTATTTGTCCTCGACGAATTTCAGCCCTTTGAACCAGACCAGTTCCATCGTGCCAGTGCCGTCGGTGATGGTGGCGGTGAGTCGCTGCGAGCGTCCTTCACCGCGTTTTTCAAATCTGACGATCTGCGCTTTCAGTTGAATGTAGGGCAGTGTTTCGTCCACCTGATCGATGGTGTAGAAGCGGCTGCGGTCGATGTGTTTGTAGGGAAAATAGGTGATGAGGTCTTCGACGGTGCGTATGCCGAGTTCGCTCATGAGCGTGGCGGCGCGCTTTGGTCCCACGCCGGGCAGATAGTTTATGTCGGTATTTAGCACCACTTTTCTAAAATAACTTAATAACTTAATGGGGTGGGGTTTGTAAGTACAAATTTTTTCGTCGTGTGGGATTTGTAATCCCGCGCTCGCTTATTATAAGGATTTGAAATCCGTTTTGTTGTTGTCTTTTTTCGTTCATTTCTTTTGACGACCAAAAGAAACGAACCAATTTTGCGATTAGC
>CAVBBP010000101.1:0-3453 GCA_963593685.1 Segatella copri | reverse complement strand
CTAAATCGCAAAATTGGTTCGTTTCTTTTGGTCGTCAAAAGAAATGAACGAAAAACGAACGGAATTTTTTACTTGCGAAACTACAAATAGAAATCGCCTTTTATTTTTCGGGCAGATAGTCGGAAATGTCTTTGCCGAAACGCTGCAACTCGCGTACCAGCGATGACGAAATCTCCACCTTGTCGGCATCGGCAAAAAGCACCACCGTTTCGATACCTGCCAACAGCCGATTGACATCGGCCATCTGCAATTCGTAGTCGAAATCGGCCAGCGTGCGCACGCCCCGCAACAAAAAATCGGCACCGATTTGGCGCGCAAAATCGACGGTGAGCGTATCGTAAACCTGCACCGACACACGCGGATTGTCGGCGTAGAGCGCGGCGATGGTCTGCGCACACCCCTCGGCATCGTCGGTCGGTTTGGCAGTGTTGCGCCCAACGCCCACCACAATGTGGTCGAACAGCCGCAAGCCACGCTCCACAATGCTTTGGTGGCCGCGCGTAAACGGATTGAACGAACCGGGGAAAAGCGCTTTTTTCATTGTTTGTAATTTTTCTGCTTTTGCAAAAGTGGGCGCAAGTAGCGTCCAGTGTGCGATGAGCGACTTTTTGTCACCTCTTCGGGCGTGCCAGCGCACACTATGCGACCGCCATTTTTGCCGCCTTCGGGACCGATATCAATCACATGGTCGGCGCACTTTATCACATCTAAATTATGCTCGATGACCAGCACCGTGTGGCCGTTGGTGATGAGCGCATCGAACGCTTTAAGCAGCGTTTTGATGTCGTGCGTGTGCAGCCCAGTGGTCGGCTCGTCGAAGATGAACAGCGTGGGCGACGGCTGCTCGTTGGCCAAGAAAGCCGCCAGTTTCACGCGCTGACTTTCGCCGCCCGAAAGCGTATTGCTCGATTGCCCCAATTTCACATAGCCGATGCCCACATCTTGCAGCGATTTCAGGCGTTTCACAATGCGGCGTTCAGCAGAACCATCGCTTTCGGAGAAAAATTCAACCGCCTGATTGACAGTCATTTCGAGAATGTCGTAGATGCTTTTATCGCGATAATGCACCTCCAGCACCTCCGATTTGAAACGACGACCGTGGCACGCTTCGCACTCCAGCACCAAATCGGCCATAAACTGCATTGGCACGGTAACAGTGCCTTCGCCTTGGCACATTTCGCAGCGGCCGCCATCTTGGTTGAACGAAAAATGCGCCGCCGTGAAACCGAGTTGCTTGGCCAGCGGTTGATCGGCAAAAAGTCGCCGAATTTCGTCGTAGGCTTTGATGTAGGTTACAGGGTTCGAGCGCGACGACTTGCCAATCGGGCTTTGGCTCACAAACTCGACATCCGACAGCAGACGCAAACTCCCCGTAAGGCTCGCACAGGCGGCTGGCGCAGCCGTGGCATCGGCGTTCAAACGCGGTTTCAGCGCATTGTACAGCACATCGCGCACCAGCGACGATTTGCCCGAACCGCTCACGCCCGTAACCACAGTCAGCACATTGAGCGGAAATTTCACATCGATATTTTTCAGATTGTTGGCATTTGCGCCCTTCAGTTCGATATAATTCGACCACGGTCGCCGCGTTTTTGGCACTTCAATGCACTCTTTTCCAAGCAGATAGCGCAGCGTGTACGATTTGTCGCAATCGGCTTTTGTAGCCTCGCGTGCCACGCCGCTCCACACCACTTCGCCGCCCAAACGCCCTGCTTGCGGCCCCATGTCGATAAGAAAATCGGCTTCGCGGATAATTTCGCTGTCGTGTTCGACCACGACCACCGTATTGCCCAACGCCTGCAACTTGCGCAGCACAGCAATCAACTTTTCGGTGTCGCGCGAATGCAGCCCAATGCTCGGCTCGTCGAGAATGTAGAGCGAGCCAACCAGCGCGCTGCCCAGCGATGTCGCCAGATTGATGCGCTGACTTTCGCCGCCCGAAAGCGTGTTCGACAGGCGGTTGAGCGTCAAGTAGCCCAAACCCACCTCGGCAAGAAATTCCAAACGGCTGTTAATCTCCGTCAGTAGGCGTTTTGCCGCCAGCGCATCGTGTTCGTCGAGCGGCAGTTGCGCAAAAAATGTGCGCAGTTCGTCCACAGGCATATCGACCAAATCGGCGATGCACTTGCCAGCGATTTTCACATAGCGTGCCTCTTTGCGCAGGCGTGTGCCGCCACAATCGGGACAAATCGTTTTGCCACGGTAGCGCGCCAACATCACGCGGTACTGAATTTTGTATTGTTGCGCCGTCAGAAATTTGAAAAAATCGTTCAGTCCATCGAAGTATTCGTTGCCCGTCCAGAGCACTTTTTGCTGCGCCTTGGTCAGTTCGTTGTAGGGGCGATATATGGGAAAATCGAATTTCGGCGCGGCGTAAATCAGTTTTTTCCACCACTCCCGCATCGTTTCGCCCCGCCAGCAGACGATAGCGCCATCGAACACCGAAAGCGATTTGTCGGGAATCACCAAATCGGGATCGATGCCAACCACGCGCCCAAAGCCTTCGCAGGTCGGGCAAGCGCCCACAGGATTGTTGAAACTGAACATATTTTCGCTCGGCTCGTCGAACACAATGCCGTCGGCTTCGAAGGCTTGCGAAAAACCGCGAATGGCCAACTCTTTTGTATCGCCGTATGCCACTTCGCAGGTGTTATGCCCCTCGTAGAAAGCCGTTTGCACCGAATCGGCCAAGCGGTTTTGCGTCTCTTTGTCGTTGCGTGCGGCAATGCGGTCAATCAGCAGTTTCAGCGTGTCGGTTTTCGACAGATTGTCGGCTTCTATCAGTTCGGAAATGCGGCAAAAAGTGCCATTGCGCCACACGCGCGAAAATCCCTGTTGCAGCAGAATTTCGAGTTGTTCGGCGAGTGTTCGTCCGCTCGAAACATCGATTTTGGCCAGCAGATAAACCGCCGTTCCTTCGGGCAGCGAGGTGATGAAATCGACCACATCGCTCACGCTGTCGCGTCGCACTTCCACGCCCGAAATCGGCGAATAGGTGCGCCCGATGCGTGCAAAAAGCAGTTTCAGATAGTCGTAAATTTCGGTCGATGTGCCAACGGTCGAGCGCGGATTGCTGCTGATAACTTTCTGTTCGATGGCGATGGCAGGCGGAATGCCTTTGATGAAATCGACTTCGGGCTTGTTCATGCGGCCAAGAAACTGCCTGACATAGGCCGACAGGCTCTCGACATAGCGCCGCTGTCCCTCGGCGTAGAGCGTGTCGAACGCCAGCGACGACTTACCCGACCCCGACAAACCCGTAACGACAACCAACTTGTTGCGCGGAATTTTCACATCTACGCCTTTCAGATTGTGAACGCGCGCATTTTTTATCTCGATAAACTGCTCCATTTCTTACTGGGGACTTCTATAAATTTCTCACAAGTAAAATTTTCTGTTTTTTTCGTTCATTTCTTTTGACGACCAAAAGAAACGAACCAAAGAAAAGTCGCG
>CAVBBP010000100.1:0-3605 GCA_963593685.1 Segatella copri | reverse complement strand
GACTTTTCTTTAATTCTTGATTTTGCTCACGCTCGGCAAATCAAAAACGAGTTTTCGTTTGCGCTCGCTCACTCGCAAAATTGGTTCGTTTCTTTTGGTCGTCAAAAGAAATGAACGAAAAATAGACAGAAAATTTTACTTGCAAAACCACAAAGGGGAATTTCTATAAATTTCCTCAATAGATTAGACTGAAAATGTCGGCGATGATGGCGCTGTTTTCGCCTTCGGGAATGGCTGGAGCAGCCGTTGTGGCGGCGTTTTTCAAAATATTTTCGGCGTACATTATCGCCTCGGGTTGCAGACTGTCAGAGGCAACCATCGCTTCGCAAATAACACCACGCTCCTCGTCGATGCGCAAATCCACCTCGACGCGCCCCCACGCAAATTGCGCGCTACGCACGGCACAAAAATTGCGCCAACGCCCATACAGATAGTCGTCGCTCTGGAGGTGGCGGCAGAGTGCCTGCGCTTTGGCATCGCAGAGTGCGCCGAACGCCACGCTGTGCGCTTGGTTTTGATAAACGCTTTGGAAAGCATCAATCAGGTGCGGTACGCAATTTTCGGCGGTAATGTCGGCCACTTCCGACAGATTCACCACACGGCTCGCCACCGACCGCACGCCATGTTTTTGCAGTTTTGCCTGATTCACTTTCAGATAACGCGCCATGCGCTCGCCATCGGTTTTGATGAGCAGCGTGCCGTGATGCAACGCCTGCCACTGCGTGCGTCCGAACGCATTGCCCGAAAATTTGCGCCCCTCGAAAGTGATGTCGTTGCGCCCCGATACCTCGGTCTCGAGTCCAAAATGGCGCAACGCCTCCTGAATGACACGCATTTGCCGCCCGACATCGTAGAGTCGCCTATCGGCCACAAACGAGAAATTCAGATTGCCCAAATCGTGATAGACGGCACCGCCGCCAGTGCGCCGCCGCGCCAAATGCCCGCCATCGGCCACAAGCGCATTCACATCGCACTCTGTGTAGGGGTTTTGGTTCGCCCCGATGACCACCGTGCGCTCGTTTTGCCACAGAAAAAGCGTTACAGCGTTTGGCGCATACTCTTCGAGCAGCCGACTTTCGACCGCCAAATTCATATACGGATTGTAACTTTTCCCCACAACAATGCGGAGTTCGGGGGTTTGTGCGTTGTTCATTTTTTCAAATTTCAGAGTTTCAGAATTTCAGGATTTCAAATTGTTTAATCGTTGAACTGTTGAATCGGCACTCTTAATGGTTTGACTTTCAATTATTTAATTAGACTTTCGCGGCTTTCTTGATTCCGACACGGCATTGGGTGGTTCGACAGGCTCACCGCCCGACCAAATAATCAAATAACCAAATAACCAAATCCACAGAAATCAATAACCAGAAACTAGAAACTAGAAACCAGAAATCAGAAATCAAACACAAAAAAAACACTTCAACAAAAAAGAGCGGCGCACTTGCGTCGCTCCCTTTTGAGTTATGGTTTGTAAACGCTGTTTATTTTGCGCCTTCGAGCGATGGACCAGCGGCCACCAAAGCCTTGCCAGCGGCGTTGCCTTCGTATTTGGCAAAGTTTTTGATGAAGCGCGAAGCCAAATCGTGGGCTTTCTCTTCCCATTCGGTCGAGCATTTGTAGGTGTCGCGTGGGTCGAGAATCTGCGGATCAACGCCAGGCAGAGCCGTTGGCACTTCAAAGTTGAAGTGAGGAATGGTCTTGGTCGGCGCAGAGTTGATGGCACCGCTCAAAATAGCGTCGATAATGCCGCGCGTATCTTTGATAGAGATGCGCTTGCCAGTGCCGTTCCAGCCTGTGTTTACCAAATAGGCTTTTGCGCCCACTTTTTCCATCTTGCGCACCAACTCTTCGGCATATTTGGTTGGGTGCAGTTCGAGGAACGCTTGTCCGAAGCAAGCCGAGAAAGTCGGCGTTGGCTCGGTAATGCCGCGCTCGGTGCCAGCCAATTTGGCGGTAAATCCGCTCAAAAAGTAGTATTTCGTCTGTTCTGGTGTGAGAATAGAAACTGGAGGCAGCACGCCAAATGCGTCAGCACTCAAGAAAATCACCTGATGTGCATCGGGTGCCGACGAACCGGGTTGAATGTTTTTGATGTGGTTTATCGGGTACGAAACGCGCGTGTTTTCCGTAACGCTCTTGTCGGTAAAGTCGATTTTGCCGTCCTTGTCCACGGTAACATTTTCGAGCAGCGCATCGCGTTTGATGGCGTTGTAAATGTCGGGTTCGCTCTCTTTATCGAGATTGATAACCTTGGCGTAGCAGCCACCTTCGAAGTTGAACACGCCATTGTCGTCCCAGCCGTGTTCATCGTCGCCAATCAGACGGCGTTTCGGGTCGGTCGAAAGCGTAGTTTTGCCTGTGCCAGAGAGTCCGAAGAATATGGCGGTGTTTTTGCCTTCCATGTCGCAGTTGGCCGAGCAGTGCATCGAGGCGATGCCTTTCAGTGGCAGGTAGTAGTTCATCATCGAGAACATACCTTTTTTCATTTCGCCGCCGTACCAAGTGTTGATAATCACCTGTTCGCGCGATGTTACATTGAACGCCACGCAGGTTTCGGAGTTGAGGCCGAGTTCTTTGTAGTTCTCTACTTTCGCTTTCGAAGCGTTGTAAATCACAAAGTTAGGCTCGAAATGCTCCAACTCTTCGGCTGTCGGTTTGATAAACATATTGGTTACGAAATGTGCTTGCCACGCCACCTCCACAATGAAGCGGACGGCCATGCGGGTGTCTTTGTTGGCACCGCAAAACGCATCGACAACATAGAGATTTTTGTTGCAGAGTTCTTTTTTGGCAATCTCTTTCACCTTGCCCCAAACCTCTTCCGACATCGGGTGGTTGTCGTTTTTGTATTCGTCCGAAGTCCACCACACGGTGTTTTTCGATGTTTCGTCCATCACAATGTACTTGTCCTTGGGCGAGCGACCAGTGAAAATGCCAGTCATCACATTCACGGCACCGAGTTCGGTAACTTGCCCAACCTCGTAACCCTCGAGTCCTGCTTTGGTCTCCTCGGCGAACAACTGTTCGTACGACGGGTTGTGTGCAATTACGGTCGCACCCGTAATGCCATACTTTGTCAAATCTAGTTTTGCCATTTTTGTAATTTTTATTTTGTTAATTTATTTTAATTTTCGTTTGCAACTTGCTAATTTACAGTCTGTTGAATCGTTGGCTTTGTGGCTTCATTTCGTGGCGCAAAAGTACGACTTTTTTTTCATTTTTCAAAATCGCCATCGTTCACCTCTTCGAAATCGACATATTCGCCGCTGCGTTTTATCTCCGCCTTGATGCGTTGTAGGCGTGCTTTGTCGTCGGTGGCTTGTGTTTGTGGAGCGGTTTTGGGCAGCCTACCCACGCCAAACAGCAGCCGCAGCGTGCGCCAGCCAACCAGCACCAGCCACAGCAAAAACGCAAAAACCACGAACAGCAAAAAAGCCAAAAAAGCCATACACCCAACCACCTTTGCCCAACCTGCCGCAAAAATCGTACCAAAATGGTTTGAAAGTGTGAAAGTGTGAAGGTAATTTCTAGTTTCTAATTTCTGATTTCTCAAAATTGCTATCGCAATTTTTGTTTCTAAGTTTCTATGTTCCTAATTGTTGAAT
>CAVBBP010000099.1:0-3776 GCA_963593685.1 Segatella copri | reverse complement strand
TTTTCTTGGTCATAGCCCCCTTTCCCGTTTCCCCCGATAGGGGGAAAAGCCTTCGGTTAATTATGAATTTAGAATTAAGAATTAGGCGCGTTCAGCAATGCCTCAATCTTCAAATAATTGTCAATTATCAATTATCTTGGTCTTGGTCTTTTTTCTATAAACTATAACCTCTAAACTCTAATTTTCTCGGACGCACTCGGTGCGTCCCTACTTTCACACTATTATACTTTCACACTTTCATACTTACTTTTCTCTTTTTTGCAAAGAAATTGCGCATCAATGTGCTGCATTCGTTGGCAAGCACGCCAGCGGTTACCTGCGTTTTTGGGTGCAGCACTTGCGGTGCGAAGCGTGTGAAACCGCGTTTTTCGTCGGCGGCACCATAGACCAAACGCCCTATCTGCGCCCAACCGAGCGCGGCGGCGCACATACTGCACGGTTCCACGGTAACATATATCGTGCAGTCGTTCAGGTACTTACCGCCCAAATAGTTGGCTGCCGCCGTGATAGCCTGCATTTCGGCATGCGCTGTAACATCGCACAGCAGTTCCGTGAGATTGTGCGCCTGCGCCACCGTGCGCCCGCCACAAACAACCACCGCACCCACTGGCACTTCGTCGCTTTCGGCGGCTTGCTGCGCCTCGGCCAACGCCTTGCGCATAAACAGAATGTCGTCCGCTGTGTTGTCCATCGCTCAACCGATTTTGCGCAATTTCTGCAACGCTTTTATTTCGCCAAAAACCACGATGCGGTCGTTGTTTTCGAACTTGAAGCCGTCGGCGGCTGGGTCGGCCACTTCGTAGTAGAGGCTCTCTTTGCCGAAGACATTTTTGCGTGTGCATTGGCGTTTCACCGCCACCAACTGCACTCCGAAATTTTCGGTCAAGTTGGCCTGCGCTGGCGTTTGCGACACCAATATCGACGGAATTTCCAACTCTATCAAGTGGTGCGTTTCCGACACGAGATAAACGCCTTTTATGGCTGGCGATTCGAGCGACATGGCGAACTCTTCGGCGGCCTGCGCCTCGGGCATTATCACATCGTCCACGCCGATGGCCTCCAAAATGGTGCGGTGCAACTTGTTGCTGGCGCGCGCCACAAGGCGTTTCACGCCGTGCTGTTTGAGCAGCGCCACCGACAACACCGAGTCGGACACCAGTTCGCCGATAGTAACAATCACCTCGTCGGCATCGTCGAGCGGCAGCACCTTCAAGGCGGTCGCCTCGGTTACATTCAGGCAGATGGTCGAGCCAATCGTGTTTTTATACTCCTCCACGCGGTTCATATCGGTATCCACGCCGATTACCTCGTGTCCCATGGCGGTCAGCCGTTCGGCCAACGCCACGCCAAAATTTCCTAAACCAATGATGATGTATGTCATACGATTTCAGATTGAGTTGATTGGTTGATGAGTTGATTAGTTGATCAGTTGATGAGTTTAACGGTTTTGTCAGAGCCTGTGCGGTTTATTTCTGGTTTCTGGTTTCTAGTTTCTCAAAATTGCTGGCGCAATTTTTGTTTCTATGTTTCTTGCGCTTCGCGCTGTTTCTGTGTTTTTAACAGTTTAATTTGAAATCTGAAATTTGAAATCTGAAATCTGAAATCTGAAATTTTGTCATTGCGGCTTCGCCGCACCACTTCTAACTTCTAACTTCTCACTACTAACTAATTTATCGGAATCGATTCGCTTGGGTAGCGGTAGTTCGAAAAACGCTTCTCTTTTATCAGGCAGGTGAGCAGGCTGATGAGCCCGACACGCCCAACGAACATCAGCACGATGAGTACCACACGGCTGGCGTTGCACAGATGTGGCGTAAGGTTGAGCGACAGACCGCCAATGCTCGCCGCCGACACGGTTTCGAATAGCAGCGCCATAAACGGCTGGTCGGGTTCGAACCACATCAGCAAGAGCAAGCCTGTGCCAATCAGCATCAGCGACGCAAAAATGATGATGAACGAGCGATTGACCGTCGAAGCGGCGATACGGCGGTGGCGAATTTCGATGCAGTCGCGCCCACGAAGCGTGTTCCAAATGTTGAGAAACGCAATGCCAAAAGTGGTAGTTTTGATGCCGCCGCCCGTGGACATAGGCGATGCGCCAATCCACATGAAAAACATCATTAGAACAAGCGTTATCGGGCTCAACGCCGCCGTGTCGAATGTGTTGAAACCTGCCGAACGCGTGGTAACCGACATGAAAAATGCGTTCATCAATCGGCTCGGAAAATCCATATTTGCCATCAAATTGTGGCGTTCGGTGGCGTAGAACACCGCTGTGCCGCCCACCAGCAGCACCGACGACACTATCAGCACTATCACCGTATTCGATGTGAGCAGATGCGGAATATGTCCGTAGAAACGCTGGCGGCCAAACAGTCGCCGCACGCCGTTGCACAGAATGTGCCACAGCCATTTTGTCAGGTTGAAAATGATTGGGAAGCCCAAGCCGCCCACAATCACAATGACCGAAATGACCGATTGCAACGCATAGTTGTCGCGCAACATGGGCGCAGCCAAACCGCCGCCAATGGTCGAAAGACCCGCGTTGCAAAAGGCCGAAATGGCGTGAAAAAGTGCCACCGCAAAGTCGTGCCAAGTGGTGCCGCCGATACTCAAAAAGATGGCGTATGCGCCCGCCAATTCCACCACCAGCGTGATGGCGATAATCGACCAAAGTGTCCGAAATATCTGACTTACGCCCTTTTCGGGGTCAATCAAATCTTTTATCATCATCTTGTTCTGACTTTGGTGCGCGCCAGAGAAAAACAGCCCGAAAAAACTTGTGAAAGTCATGATGCCCACGCCGCCAATCTGAACGAGCAACGCAATGATGCCTTTGCCCATGGTGGTGAACGACGACGCCACATCGACCGTAGTCAAACCCGCCACGCAGACCGAACTCACCGCTGTGAAAAGTGCGTCGATAAAGCGAATGGGGTGCGTGGTGCTGCGCGGCAACATCAGCAGACCTGCGCCCACAAGGCACAACAGCGCAAAACTGCCCACAAAAATCACCGTGGGACTCAAGTGCGACTGCAGCGACTGCGTGATAGACACCGAAATTTTGACCACCGACTGCGCTATGACAATGGCAAACAGCACATAGATATTGCTCGCCCAAGTGAGCAGCAGCGAATTGTCCGCCACGCTGGCTGGCAGCAGCAACGCCGCCGCCACAAACGCCATCAGCAGCAGCGCAACAAGTTTCAGATACCATGTTTTGGGTGGCTTCAAACTGAATGCCTCGCGCAACACATCGACCAGAAATTCGACCGAAAAGAGCCAAAAAGCCAGCCGAAACCAGTGCGCCACATCGGCCATGTGCGACTCCTGCTGAAAGCCCAGCCCATAGACCACCACGCCCACTATCAGCAGCGCAATCAGGCCGTTTGCCACCTTGAGCGACGACCACAAAAAAGCACGCAACGGCTGCATAAACAGACGCAGGCGCAAACGCATCGATTTTATGAATCCTCGCAGTGCCACAGTAGCGATACAACAATCTTGCAAATTTACGCATTTTTTGCGACATTTGAAGCAAGAAAAGGCGACAAACGATTTTTTTCGAGGGATTTCTATAAATTAAGAGTGAGAAGTTAGTAGTTAGAAGTGGATTTGAATGAGGAATGAGGAATGAGGAATGAGGAGTGGCGCGGCAGAGCCGCAAATCGGAACTCAGACGAAGACAAATTATTTGAAAATTTGAAGATTTGAAGATTGCGGCGTTTTTGATACCGAAACGGCATTGGGCGGCGAGTGTCAAAAATCAGGTTTTG
>CAVBBP010000098.1:0-4159 GCA_963593685.1 Segatella copri | reverse complement strand
GCACAACTGCCGTGAAGAACCTCGAAGGGCTGCCCGAAGCCATCATGCTCTATCCAAATCCGAGCGATGGCGCATTCCAACTCTTCTTCACGCAAAACGACAACGCTGTGAATGTGCGCGTCTATGCCGCCAATGGTCAGCAAGTTTACGCACGCCACATCGGTAGCGTCAGCGCACAACAAACCATCGACATCGACCTTGGCAGCGTGCAAGCAGGTGCCTACATCGTAAAAATCGTAGGCAACGGCTTCGACCAAACCTGCCGACTGATGGTGAAATAAATAGTAGCAAGTAGCAAGTAGCAAGAATTTTTGAATAAGAATAAAGAGTAAGGAGTAAAGACAAAAGACTTTTTAATCATCTCATTAATCTAATTTCCAAATAGCCCAAAATCTTCCCCGTTGGGGGATTGAGGGGTCTGACAAATTGTAGGGACGCACCGAGTGCGTCCTTACTTATTGACAAATTGATGGATTTACAAATTGACAAATTTATTCGCTTCAACGATTCAACAAATCAACAAATAACCAAATCTGCAAATCAACAAAAAAGAACATGGTATGCCGCGTCCCTACTTTATAACTTTATGAACTTTCTACTTTATAGACTTTACACACTTTTCACTTTCCACACTTTTCTCACTTTCACACTAATTTCGTATCTTTGCAGCGATGTTGGAACAGATTTTTGAACTACCAGATAGTGTCGATACCACGCTTTTTTATGGCGTGAATAATGCCAATTTGCGACTGCTGAAGGACTTGCATCCACAGTTGCATATTGTGGCGCGCGGCTACACGGTGAAGGTGTCGGGTGTCGATGCCGATGTGGCGGCGTTTGGGCATTTGTTGCTCAAAATGGCCGATTTTTGCACTGCCAACAACCGTTTAGCCGAGGAGCAGATTATCGAATTAGCAAAAGGGAGCGAGCCGAATGCCGTGCGCCCAACCGACTTGATTTTGCACGGCGTGGGCGGCAAATCGATTGTGGCACGCACCGAAAATCAGCGCAAACTGGTCAAGGCATTCGACGACAACGACCTGCTTTTTGCCATCGGCCCTGCGGGCTCGGGAAAGACCTACACGGCCATCGCTTTGGCGGTGCGTGCGCTGCGCCAGCGCGAAGTGAAGCGCATCATTTTGAGTCGCCCTGCGGTGGAGGCTGGCGAAAAACTCGGCTTTCTACCTGGCGACATGAAGGAGAAAATCGATCCGTACCTGCAGCCGCTTTATGATGCCTTGCAGGATATGGTGCCGCCTGCCAAGTTGGCCGACTACCTATCGAACGGCACGATACAGATTGCGCCGCTGGCTTTTATGCGCGGCCGCACGCTGGGCGATGCCGTGGTCATTCTCGACGAAGCCCAAAACACCTCGGTGCAGCAAATCAAGATGTTTCTCACGCGTATGGGCTTGAACTGCAAGATGATAATCACGGGCGATATGACACAGATCGACCTACCGCCAGCGCAAAAATCGGGTTTGCGCGATGCGCTCGAAGTGCTGGCCGATGTCGAAGGCATTGCGCGCGTGGAGTTCGGTCGCAAGGACATCGTGCGCCACAAGTTGGTGCAGCGCATTGTCGATGCCTACGAAAAGAAGGAGAAAAAGGTGAACGTGGAGAAGTAATTTTCTGGTTCTAGTTGTCTCTCGTTGTTGAAATGTTGAAGCGTTGATTTGTAGTGATGAATGATTATTCGCGCGAAATGTAGGGGCGCAACGAGAACGTACTTTTTTGTGTAGTGAAAAATGCAATGTGTATTATTGCCCACTGCAAACTATAAACGACAGTAGGGACGCGGCACGCCACGTCCCTACTATACAAGGTAAGCAATTATGGTGTCTTCTAAAACACCACTTGTGGCGCTTTTTCGGCACCAGCCTCGGCTTCGAAATAGGCTTTTTTGTCGAAACCAAACAGACCAGCCACGATGTTGGTCGGGAAGCGGCGAATGCTGGTGTTGTAGGCTTGTGCCGTGCTGTTGAACTTCTGCCGTGCCACCTGAATGCGGTTTTCGGTACCCTCCAACTGCTCTTGCAAATCCAAGAAATTTTGGTTCGCTTTCAGGTCGGGATAACTCTCGGCAACGGCCAGCAAGCGACCGAGCGCACTGCCTACTGCGCCTTGAGCGGCCTGAAACTCTTGCAGTTTTTCGGGTGTCAGGTTCTCCGAATCGATGGTAACCTGCGTGGCTTTGGCGCGCGCCGAAACGACAGCGTCGAGCGTCTCCTGCTCGTGCGTGGCGTAGCCTTTCACGGTGGCCACCAAGTTCGGAATGAGGTCGGCGCGGCGTTGGTACTGCGACTCGACATTCGCCCATTCGGTGGTTACGCTCTCTTCGGCCACCACCAAGTTGTTGTACGATTTTACCGCCCAAATGGCGACGATGGCAACAACTGCCACCACTGTAATCCAAATAACTGTGTTCTTTTTCATAGGTTGTTACTTTTTATGATTTCAAATTTCAATTGAGTTGATCAGTTGATTGGTTGATTGGTTGATTGGTCGTTGATAAGTTGAAAAGTTTATTTGGTTAAACCCCTCCGCTTCGCTCGTCCCCTTGCAAAGGGGACAGGTTTTGGGCTAATTAAGAATTTAGAATTATGAATTTTCACGCACAACAATGCCGACAATCTTCAAATCTTCAAATTTTCAAATAATTGGTCTTTTGTCTTTATTCGTCGGACGTGGCATGCCGCGTCCCTACTTTCGCACTTTCAAACTTTCTCACTAAAAACTCCTCACTCCTCATTCCTAATTCCTAACTCAAAAAACACTTCTCACTACTAACTTCTCACTTCTAACTTTTTTAGAATCTTCCTCCTGCGCCGCCGCCACCGCTGAAGCCGCCGCCAAAACTGCCGCCTCCGCCACCGAAACTGCCGCTACTGCCACCAAATCCGCCAACGACAACCACATTTTTCTGTCGGCGTGGAATGATATATGATTCTGCTTTTTCGAAATGGCAGTGGTTGCATTTGAAAACTTTTTGTCCCTTCCCTGCGTGTGCTGTTGTGGCGGCCAGAAGCACCACATCGCGGTCGAGTTTGTAGGTGCGCGCGCCACATTGCGGACAGGTTTTGTAGGGCGTTGCCACGGCAAGATAGGGCAATATGCGCGTCTGTTGGCAGTTGTCGCAGTGCCACACATCGTAATCGACCGAGGCGACATCTTCTTCGGCTATTTGGCTCGATGCGAGAAAACGGTCTTCTTCTTGTTCCGAAAGTAGGCGCATGGTTGTGCCGCAGTGCGGACAAGGCATCGGCATTCGGCGTATTGCGCGGCGGCGACGACGCAGCCAACCCGCCAGAAACGCCATTGGCAGCGGAAACAGCACAGCAAAAAACACAGCCAGCCCAACTATTCTGCCAAGTTGTCGGTATTTTTCGTTGTTTTCGCCATGAAGCCGCTGCATTTTGCCGTAACTTGCCCACGCAAAGGCGATGAGCAGCAGCAGCCCGATGGTGAGATAGGCGGCCAGTGCGTTGCCACAGCGCACGCGCGGCGAATTGGCGTTGAGCAGCAGTTCGGCCATGGCATCGTCGCTTGTCAGGCGTTGAGCGATGGCATCGACACCAGCAATCATGCCGCCGTCGTAGTCGCCACGCTTGAAATAGGGGAACATCGTTTCGTCCAGCAGGCGGTTGCAAAAAGCGTCGGGCAGCAGCCCCTCGACACCTACGCCCGTTTCGATTTTCACAGCGCGAATATCGTTCACAAAAAGTATCAGCACGCCGCTGTTGTTGTCCGATTTGCCCACATGCCAACTGTTGAAAAGTTCGTAGGCAAAGGTGTATTCGTCGTAGTAGCCTATCGAACCGACGGCTGCAATGGCGATTTCGACACCATTTTCCGCCTCCAACCGATTGATTTTGGCGTTGAGTGTCGCCACAGCCGCATCGCTCAAAATGCCGTCGGGGTTGGCAACCCAACAGGCGGCGCAATGCGTTTTCGGGTTGGGCACATCTTGCGGCTTATAAACGGTCGCCACGGCATAATTCCCGACAAAGGCAAACAGAATCAGATGTAAAAGTCTGGCTTTCAACTTGTTACGATTTCTTTCTTTAGGGAATTTCTAAAAATTCCTCACAAGTATATTTTTTGTCTTTTTTCGTTCATTTCTTTTGACGACCAAAAGAAACGAACCAATTTTGCGATT
>CAVBBP010000097.1:0-4685 GCA_963593685.1 Segatella copri | reverse complement strand
TTGGAGCGGAGCGGAAAGATAGGGGGACGAGGAGCGACAGCGACGGAGGGGGTTAAGAAACCAAAAAATTAACAATAAATAATGAACAATGAATAATAATTGCATCGGTGTTGATACCGAAAACCAGAAATTAGAAACCAGAAACTAGAAATAAACTGTGCAGACTTTCACCAATGCGTTAAACTTTTCAACTTTTCAACGACTTATCAACCAAAATAAAAATTCATAACATCAAAAAAAACTATGAACAGACTAAAAATTCTTGTGGCGGCACTCTGCCTGTCGGCGATGTCGCTTGTGGCGCAACAGACGGCGCAAATCGAACAACTAATGGACAGCGCACAATATGCCGAAGCCGAGCAACTGTGTACTGCGGAACTGAAAAAAGCCCCCAAAAATGGGAGGCTGTACTACTGGCGGTCGCTTGCCTACTTCATGCAAGAAGAGTATGGCAAGGCCTTGCAGGATATTGATATGATTTTCAAATATGCCAAGACTTCGGGAATGTCCGTCAGCAACATATATGAACTACGCGCTGCAATGTATGAAGAGATTGGTGAAAATCAAAAGGCACTGGACGACTACACTACCGCCATCAAAAAAGACAAGAAAAACGACCGCGCCTATGCGCAGCGGGGCAAGTTGTACTACGATTTGGCAAATTACACAGCCGCTTTGGCCGACTACCAAGCCGCCAGCAAACTCGCGCCCACCAACGACAACTATTTGGTAGAGATAGCACGCTGCCTCTTGGTGTTGGGACAAGTCGATGAAGCGCGCGCCACGCTCACATCTGTTACCACACTCTACCCCAACAATGCCAATGCGTGGCAACTATTGTCGCTATTGTCGCTGGCCGAAGACAAAATCACCGAAAGTATCGACCAACAGATTCGCTACCTGAATCTTTCCTACAAAAATACGGGGGAATTTGGCGATGCCAGACTCCTTGTTGCCGCAGCCGACACGCAGTATCCCTATTTGCTCAATGCTATTTTGGAACAGATCCGCCAAAACACAGGCTACCCAAAAGCATTCTACAGAAGCATTTTGGTGCTCGTCTATATGGAAAAAGAGTACTACGAAGATGCCATCAAAGAGTTGAACACGCTAGAAACTGGAACGGCCAATCCATTTATTTTGGTCAATAGGGCGGAATGTTATCAAAAACTCTATAAGTACCGCAAAGCGATAACCGACTACACCGCATTGCTGCAATTCGACGAAAGGTATGCCGCCTATCGCCTCAACCGTGGCAATTGCTACCTAGCGATCGACGACTTCACAAACGCCATCAACGACTATTCGTATGTCATTCAAAACATTCCATCGTCGGCAGATTTCGCCTATTATTTGCGTGCATGGGCGCAGTTCGAGCAGAAAAAATATGATGCAGCACTATCGGACATCTCCCGTAGCATCGAACTAAACCCAGACGCAGGGTTGTATATCCTGCGAGGGCGGCTACACCTTGTCAAGGGCGATACGGTACAGGCCAACGCCGATTTTGAACAAGTGTTGGCTTTAGACACCACTTACGATAACTCTGTAAGGCAATATGCGCTCCACTACCTTGGGCAAGATGCCGAAGCGTTGGCGTGGATGGACAGCATTATCGCCGAGAATCCTAGCAAAGGCAACTACTACGATGCCGCTTGCCTCAACGCACTCATGGGGCGCACCGAGCAGGCTCTAGACGCATTCGAAAAATCCATATCGATGGGCTACCGCAATTTTCACCACATCGCCTACGATGCCGACCTCGACAGCATTCGCAACCTGCCACGCTTCACCGAAATACTCGACAAGTGCCACCAACAAGAAGTGCAACGCAAGTTCGACCAACTGCAAGAAATCAGTACTTTGCAGAAAGAATAACCCTTTAATTTTTTTGTTATGCCAGGTTGGTTAATAATTTTGATTATATTTGTAGTGGGCGGTGCCATTTGGGGAATACTCGCCAGTCTTTTAGGTGATGATCACGATGTCAATCCTGCGCAAGGTTGCCTTTTGGGCGCACTAGGGGGAGGCGTAGGTGGAATAGGTTGCCTTGGCACTATCTTGTCGATAATTTTGCCCATACTCATCGCTGTGCTGATTTTTAATTGGCTTTTCAGTGGTTGCTCCTGATTTTTTTTTGTTACCTTTGGCAAATTTATGTCGCATACTTTTGTTCGATATTGGTTGGTGTTTGCTCTTGTGGTTCTGTTTGCACCACTGGCTTGGGCTGGCGAAGCGGTTACAACTGCCGCTACGCTTGGCTGGTCGTCGCAGCAAATCGACAAAGCAAACACCGCCGCCAATGCCGATTTTCTGACCGACGAAGAAAAAGATGTGATATTTCTGACCAATTTAGTGAGGCTCGATGGCACACTTTTTATGCGTACATTTTTGCAGTCGCACACGCCAAACGATCCCACAAACTACTATATTTCGTCGCTCTACAACACACTTCCTTCGGTAAAAAATCTGTCGATGCTGACACCGCACAAATGTCTTTCGGCAACAGCGGCTTACCATGCCAACGACCTGGGACGCATAGGGCGCACTGGCCATGATAGTAGCGATGGCACACCATTTCCCAGTCGTGTAGTGCGCTGCGGAGGAAGAATGTGTTCTTATGGCGAAAATTGTTCTTATGGACACAATTCAGCGGTAGAAATCATTATGCAGTTGCTCATCGACGAAGATGTACCATCGCTTGGTCATCGCAAAAACATTTTGAACCCGTCGTATAATTCGCTGGGAGTTGCTATAAGACCGCACGCAAAATATAAATACAACTGCGTAATGGATTTTTCCAGCGAAAAAATTGTCACAAAAACTACAGTTGTGTCCTCACATTCGACGACGACTACCACTACCACAACGACACGCTCGTCGTACTCTTCGACACCGACAATGACATCGTCAAATTACGCCTCGAAAACAAATAATTCTGTGGCGGTAAAGCGTTGGCCGCAGCGGTTCTACGACCATTCGGGACGACATTTTCTATCGGTGGTGTCGGCGGGCTACACTTACGATTTTTTCAACAATCGGCACTCGGTCGATCTGTCGCTGCTCGATTTTCGTGTAACACTGCTCGGCGTGTCGTTGCTCAATGCCGAAATGTGCGTACTACCCTATCGTACAAGCGTGGCATACAAGCCATCGCTGGCGGTCTATTTGCCTGTGGGCAGATGTTTTGCATTCGTGCCGTACCTTTCGGCCGATATCGATGCTACGGGACTTTGGCAGTATATCGATAGAAAATTCGACTACACATTCGATGCCGATTTTTACGCAGGAGCAGCCGCAGGACTAGGCTTCGAAGTATCGGGCCTACGGGCGTTGCCCATGCGCATACAAGTCGAATACCGTTATCCACTAGTCAAAGCACACTGGCAAACCGACTTGCAACCAAGTGTGAATGTTGGTGTCAAATTTTATCTCGGAAAAGCATTCCGTTAGTTAAGGGGACTTCTATAAATTCCCCATTTAACAATAAAATTAACAAATGATGATTTTCTGAACACTTTTGTGCGCTTTTTGTGTTTGGACTGCATCTATTTGACTTTCACTCAATTACAATGCCACCGCATTGCGCTTTCGTTCAAGCCAAATATCTGCTAGCCCAAAAATCAAAAATCACTACAAAGGAATTTATAGAAATCCCCCTTAAAAAATTAGCACTAAGCAATGAATAATAATTGTGGTGTTTCGGCTACCGCAACTTGAAACTCTGAAACTTTGAAACTCTGAAACCGCGCGCAGCGCAATCAGAAATAAAATTGCTTCAACAAAAACAAATGGAAGCAGCCCCAAACCTGCCTACTTCTTCAGCGTCCAAATGTGCTTGTAGCCGCCATCTTCGTCCGAATCGGAGAACTCGCCAACCATTTTTGTGTCGGTAAGCGTGGTAATTTCGATGACATACATATCGTCGGTTTTCCCATCTTCGCCCAGCGTAAGCGTAAGATACTGTTTGCCATCTCTGGTCGATAATTCGTACTTCCCGTTTTCCGATTCTAGCTCACCATCTTCTATCAGCGTAAAAATCATTTTTCCGCCCTTTTCGAAAGTCATCGAAAGGCGCACAACAATAGGGTTGGTTTGTATTACTTTGCCCGATTCGTCGTAGAGAATCATCTGCTGCGCTTCGTAGTCGATAGTCGCAATACGCACGCCAGTTTTCAAAAATCCTTCGTCGCGCACCATCGTCCATGTGCCAAGAATGGGCGACGACGATTCGTCCGTCTCTTTAGTGGACGACGACGGCTCGTTCTTCTCTTTTTTGTCGCAACTTGCAAACAAAACGGCCGCAGCGGCAAAAATTGCGCCGCAAAACAGCCAATAACTGATTTTTTTCTTCATTTTGTAATGTTTTTACCGACAGGCGACACTGCCTATCGGGCGACAAAGATACGACACTTTTGGTGCACCACAACACCACAAGCCAAAGTTTATAGTTATTTAACCTTCTGTTTAACAAATGTTTAACAACGAAAAAAATCGCCGAACGGAATAGTTCTGACTAAGACAAAGACGAAGACCAAAGGCTTTCCCCCTATCGGGGGAAACGGGAAAGGGGGCAACGAGAAAAATTAACAATAAACAATGAATAATGAATAATAATCGCAGCGTTTCAGTTACCGACAATTTGAATTTTTTCGATAAGCGAGAGCAGTGCCAAACTCGTTTGA
>CAVBBP010000096.1:0-4703 GCA_963593685.1 Segatella copri | reverse complement strand
CGCGACTTTTCTTTGGTTCGTTTCTTTTGGTCGTCAAAAGAAATGAACGAAAAAACAGATAGAAAATCTTACTCGCAAAACTACAAGGCAATTTATAGAAATCCCCTTAAACTTTTCAACTAATCAACCCAACTTACCGCCTCACTTCTCACTTCTAACTTTTTCCGATGCTTGAATGGGCGCAATATGGCTATGTGGGGCTGTTTTTGGCCTCGTTGCTGTCGGCCACTGTGCTGCCATTTAGTTCCGAAGCACTGTTTTCGGCGTTGGTGTTTGGCGGCCTCGATGCGTGGTGGTGCGTGGCTGTGGCTACGCTGGGCAACTGGCTCGGCGGACTCACCTGTTACTGGCTCGGGCATCTCGGCAAAATAGAGTGGATCGAGAAATGGCTGCGTGTGAGCCGCGCCAAGATGGAACAGCACACGCAATGGTTTCACAAGCACGGCGAATGGATTGCGTTTTTCTCGTTCCTGCCTTTTGTCGGCGATGTGCTGGCGGTAACCGCAGGCTTCATGCGCTGCCGTTTTTGGAGTACCGCCCTGTTCATTCTCGCTGGCAAATTCCTGCGCTACCTCGTCTGGATGTACATCAACAACTTGTGGATGTGAGAAAAGTATGAAAGTGAGAAAGTCTAAAAGTAGAAAGTTAAAAGTAAGGGACGCACTCGCTGCGCCCCTACTTTCGCACTTTATGAACTTTACAAACTTTCAACTTTATACACTTTCCACTTTATAGACTTTATACACTTTCAACTAAATTTCGTATCTTTGCGGTTCGCTTTTTTGATACGATGGACGACTTTCGCGAAGAGGGAAAAATAGAGGTTTTTGGGGCGCGGGTGCATAATTTGCGCAATATCGATGTGGCGATTCCGCGCAACGCACTGACGGTGATTACTGGCTTGAGCGGCAGTGGCAAGTCGTCGCTGGCGTTCGATACGATTTATGCCGAAGGGCAACGCCGCTACATCGAGACTTTTTCGGCCTATGCGCGGCATTTCATGGGCAATGTGGAGCGTCCCGATGTGGACGAGATTTCGGGGTTGAGTCCCGTTATCGCCATCGAACAGAAGACGACGAGCAAAAACCCGCGCTCGACCGTGGGAACGACCACCGAAATTTACGATTTTCTGCGTCTGCTCTATGCTCGCGCTGGCGAGGCCTACTCGTATGTTACGGGCGAAAAAATGGTGAAATACAGCGACGACCAAATCGTTTCGCTCATTTTCGATGCCTACGAGGGCAAACCGTGCTACCTGCTTGCGCCTGTGGTGAAAGGGCGCAAAGGCCACTACAAGGAACTTTTCGAGACTATCCGCCGCAAAGGCTATCTGAATGTGTGCGTCGATGGCGAACTGCGCCAGATAACATTCGGCATGAAACTCGACCGCTACAAAAACCACGACATCGAGATTGTAATCGACAAATTGGTGGTGGCGCGCAAAGACGAAAATCGCCTGCGAAAAAGTCTGCAAACGGCTATGCAGCAAGGCGATGGCGTGATTATGTTGCTGGAAAAAGATGGCGCACCGCGCTACCTCTCGCGCCACCTGATGTGCCCCACATCGGGCATTTCGTACAGCGAACCTGCGCCGCACAACTTTTCGTTCAACACGCCCAAAGGCGCTTGTCCGTGCTGCAAAGGGCTTGGCGTGGTCAATCAAATCGATATGGCGAAAATCATTCCCGACCGACGGTTGAGCATTGCGCAAGGCGGCATCGTTCCGCTCGGAAAGGAATCTAACTCGCTCATTTTCTGGCAATTAAAATCTATTGCCGAAAGATATGGCTTTACGCTGAAAACGCCCATTGCCGACATCCCCGACGAGGCGTTGGACGAGATTTTGAACGGCAGCGAAGAGCGTGTGCAGGTGAAAAATGCGTCGCTCGGCAACGACACCAACTATTTTACCGCCTACGAAGGCATTGTGCATTACATCGAAATGCAACAAGAGATGGCCGAAATATCGGCGGCGGAGCAGAAGTGGGCAAACCAATTTTTTGCAACGGTGCAATGTCCCGAATGCCACGGCGCACGCCTCAATAGCGAAGCCCTACACTACCGCATAGCGGGCAAAAATATCGCCGAACTGTCGGCTATGGAACTAGGCGACCTGCACGCTTGGCTGCGCGATGCTCCCAAAGCGATGTCGGAAAAACAGTTGACCATCGCCACCGAAATTCTGAAAGAGATAAACACGCGCCTGCAATTTCTGCTCGATGTGGGGCTGGGCTACCTGTCGCTCGACCGTGCTTCGGCTACGCTGTCGGGCGGCGAAAGTCAGCGCATTCGCTTGGCTACGCAAATCGGGTCGCAACTAGTGAATGTGCTTTACATTCTCGACGAACCGAGCATCGGGCTGCACCAGCGCGACAACCAAAAACTGATTGCTTCGCTTAAAAATCTGCGTGATATGGGCAATTCGGTCATTGTGGTGGAACACGACGAGGAGATGATGCGCGCCGCCGACTACATTGTCGATCTTGGGCCGCGCGCTGGCCGCTTGGGCGGCAATGTGGTGTTCGAAGGCACGCCCGCCGAAATGCTGAAGCGCGATACACTCACATCGAATTACCTGAACGGCACGCGCAAAATCGAGATTCCAGCCACACGGCGCATTGGCAACGGCCTTTGGCTCACACTGCGCGGCGCGCACGGCAACAATCTGAAAAATGTCGATCTCGGCATTCCGCTCGGCACGCTGGTGTGCATTACGGGCGTGTCGGGGTCGGGCAAATCGACACTGATAAACCGCACATTGCAGCCGATATTGAGCCAAAAACTCTACCGCTCGAACGAAAAACCGCTGCCCTACATCAGCATCGAAGGCATCGAAAATATCGACAAGGTGGTGAAGGTCGATCAAGCACCCATCGGACGCACACCGCGCTCAAATCCAGCCACTTACACCAACATTTTCACCGATATACGCAACCTTTTTGCCAATCTCACCGAATCGAAAATGCGTGGCTACAAACCCGGGCGATTTTCGTTCAACACCGCTGGCGGTCGCTGCGAAACCTGCCGCGGCAATGGCTACAAAACGCTGGAAATGAACTTTTTGCCCGATGTGCTGGTGCCGTGCGAAGCGTGCCACGGCAAACGCTACAACCGCGAAACGCTCGAAGTGCGCTTCAAGGGCAAATCCATAGCCGATGTGCTGGATATGACGATAAATCAAGCGGTGGAATTTTTCGAAAATATGCCGTCGTTTGTCTATAAACTGAAAGTGCTGCAAGATGTCGGGCTGGGCTACATCAAACTGGGGCAGTCGAGCACCACGCTCTCTGGCGGCGAAAGTCAGCGCATAAAACTGGCCGCCGAACTGTCGAAACGCGACACAGGGCGCACGCTCTACCTGCTCGACGAACCGACTACTGGTCTGCATTTCGAGGATATTCGTGTGCTACTTGGCGTGCTGAATCGCCTTGTGAACCGCGGCAACACGGTGGTTGTCATCGAGCATAACCTCGATGTGGTGAAGTGCGCCGACTACATCATCGACATGGGCCCCGAAGCCGGCAAACAGGGCGGCGAAATAGTCGCCGTTGGCACGCCCGAACAGGTCGCCCAAAGCCCCAAAAGCATCACCGCGCCGTATTTGAAACAGATGCTGTAAGCGTTGAAGCGATTTTATTTCTAGTTTCTCGCGCTTCGCGCTGTTTCAGAGTTTCAGGTTGTTGAATCGTTGAATCTTCAATTTTTCAAATAATTAAGTAATTGGAAATTAGGCAATTGGATAATTAAAAAAAGTCTTTATTCTTTTGTCCTTACTCTTTATTCCAAAATTCTTGCTACTTGCTACTCACATTTTGCTACTAAAATTTTTTGAAACTATTTTGCAGTTCAAAATAAATGTTGTACTTTTGCCTTGCTGATTTGCACAATTTTGTGTGCCGATTGGCAGACATAATATAAGGCGTTTATTGACGCTTCGTTCTGATGTCCAGAAATCTCGCAAATTTCAAACTTTTTTCAGAATGCAGCAACGATAGATGTCCTCGGAATGTAAGCACATTCGCTGCCTATGTTAGTAGGCGTGCTGTCTTATATTCGCGTGGGCTTTGCGTTGTCGATTCTAAAAAAAGTGGGCAATGCGAGAGCCTTTGGATGTGGAACGGCAATAGTCGAATTCCACGCTTTTTTTGTGTCTAATTGAATGAAAAATCAATAAATTTCAAATTTTATTAACAAACTAAAATCAGAAAATTATGAAAAAATTTGCAACTCTTTTGGTGGCTGTTTTTGCCACTACTGCTCTTTGGGCGTACGATTTCCAGTCTGGCGATTTATACTACAACATTACCAGTAATACTGAACCCTACACAGTGGAGGTAACCTACGAAAAAGAGTGGTCTTCGGACAACTACAAGGGACTCACATCTGTTACTATTCCAGAGAGCGTAACCTACGATGGCACGACCTATGCGGTAACGAGTATTGGAGAGCTTGCTTTCAATAGTTGCACGGAGTTTACCTCTATTACTATCGGCAACAGTGTAACGACTATTGGAGATCATGCTTTTTCGGGCTGCTCGGGGCTTACGGCTGCCACTATTGGTAGCAGCGTAACAAGCATTGGAAGCAGTGCGTTCGCAAGTTGCACAGGGCTTACTACAATTACTATTCCCAACAGTGTAACGACTATTGGAGATCATGCTTTTTCGGGCTGCTCGGGGCTTACGGCTGCCACTATTGGTAGC
>CAVBBP010000095.1:0-4850 GCA_963593685.1 Segatella copri | reverse complement strand
GGCTTTTTTTGAGTGAGGAATGATGCGGCAGAGCCGCAATTTCAAATTTCAAATTTCAGAATTTCAAATTGTAGGGACGCACCGCGTGCGTCCGTTTCTTGCGCTGTGCGCTATTTTTGTGTTTCTATGTTTTCTTGTGACGTTGTGGATTTGTTTCCAACCCCTCCGAAAAACTATTGTTTTTCTCGTCCCCTTGCAAAGGGGACAGG
Organism: Segatella copri; assembly: GCA_963593685.1. Lineage (GTDB taxonomy): Bacteria > Bacteroidota > Bacteroidia > Bacteroidales > Paludibacteraceae > W0P28-013. The sequence continues at coordinate 4,641 of CAVBBP010000095.1, read as the reverse complement.
CACGCACCCAAGTTGGTTCTGTCCTCTCCCCTTTTCAAGGGGAGTACCTGCCGAATGGCAGGGGTAGGGTTGGAAAATAACTCAATGATTTAATAACTCAACAATTCAATAATTTTTCTCAAAAAAATCGCCACTTTTTACCCATTTTTTGCGAAAAAAGAGTTAAAATTTCATAAAAATTTTAGCGAATGGGCGTTATATCAAAAAAAATGCCTATATTCGCAGCGTAATCTTTTGAAAAAACAGACTATCGTGCAGAACTACATCGAACAACAACTGAAAAGTATCAACTGGAACATTGCGCCAGAGGAACTCTACCAACCTATCGGCTATGCGCTCGAAAGTGGTGGCAAACGCATCCGCCCTGTGCTTACACTCATGGCGTGCGAACTCTTTGGCGGCACGCGCGACGAGGCGTTGCCAGCGGCTTTGGCCATCGAGGTTTTCCATAATTTTACGCTGCTTCACGACGATGTGATGGACTGCGCCGATGTGCGTCGTGGTCGCCCTACGGTACACCGCAAATGGGACACAAACACAGCCATTCTCAGCGGCGATGCCATGATGATAAAAGCCTACGAATTTTTGCAACAACTGCCCAGCGATAAACTGCTTGCCGTACTGCCAATTTTTACCAAAACGGCACTGCAAGTGTGTGAAGGTCAGCAATATGATGTCAATTTTGAGCGGTGCGAAGAGGTGTCGATCGACAACTATTTCGAGATGATTCGCAAAAAAACGGCCGTGCTGCTGGCGGCGGCGCTCAAAATTGGCGCAATCGTGGGCGGGGCTACCGAAACCGACGCACAAAATCTCTACAATTTTGGTATCGAAATTGGGCTTGCATTCCAACTGCGCGACGACTATCTAGACGCATTTGGCGATGAAAAGACCTTTGGAAAGCGCATTGGCGGCGATATTCTCTGCGGCAAAAAAACGTTCCTGCTCATCACGGCGCTACAGCATGCCGACAACGAACAGCGTACCAAAATCAAACAGACGCTCGCCGACCATCGTCTGCCCGACGACGAAAAAATTGCAACCATTACAGCGACTTATCAACAACTTGGTATTCCGAAAGTCTGCGAAGAACAAGTTAATGCGCGTTATCAACAGGCACTCGCAGCACTCAAACAGATTTCTGGTGCAAAAAACAGCCTGCAACCCTTCATCACCTTGGCTGCCAAATTGATGGGAAGGGACTCCTGATGAATGATGAATGAGGAATTAGGAGTGAGGAGTTATGCGGCAGAGCCGCAATTTCAGATTTCAAAATAAACTATTAGAAACTAGAAACAGTGCGAAGCACGAGAATTTTTGCGATAAGCGAGCGCAGAGTCAAACTCGTTTGAACTATGTCGAGCGGAACAAAAATCTTGCGTAGCAGAAACTTAGAAACAAAAATTGCGATAGCAATTTTGAGAAACGAGAAACCAGAAATTAGAAATAAACCTCACAGCCCAACACTAATGCGTTAAACTAATCAACTAATCAACTAATCAACTAATCAACCAATCAACTTATCAACGACTAACCAACCCCATAAAACTATGCCATACAGACGCTTACCAAACACCGATCTGGCGCGGTTGCGCGCTTTGGAACGCATCATCGATGTCGATTCGTTCGTTGTGGGCGAACTGCCGCTGTCGTACAAACTGCTGAACGAGGCGCGGGTCAATTACCCACTGTTTCTCAATCTGGTGCAACTCTACAACCAGACTTTCGAAAATCAAGTGCAGGCCAACCGAAAGTATCAGCACATTGTGAAAAATGCGCGACTCTATATTTCGCACTTCATTCAGGTGCTGAATTTGGCCGTTATTCGCGGCGAAATCAAAAAGGATCACAAGCGTTTCTACAAGTTGGAACCCGACAATTTCACGCTGCCCGACCTGAACAACGAACAGGCCATCACCGACTGGGGGCGCAACATCATCGAGGGCGAAAACGAACGCATGCGCAACGGCGGCGCACCGCTGCAAAACCCCTCAATCGCCAAAGTGAAAGTGCATTACGACATTTTCAAGGAGTATAAAAACAGCCAAAAAGTGCACCAAAGCAGCACCGCACGCAACCTCGATAGCGTGATAGAGATGCGCATAAAAATAGACCAACTCATTCGCGAAATTTGGGATTCGATAGAGAAGGCTTATGCGGCGCAACCGCCCTACAAACGCTTGAAAAGTTGCGAAAACTGCGGACTGGTTTACTACCTGCGCAAAGGCGAAAAACCGCTCACCGCTGCCGACGATGTGGCTGCTGTAACTCCCAACCAAGCATAGCACGGCATTTTGAATTTTCTGGAGAAAACACCCTTTCTGCGCCTATTTGCGTTTCTCGCTACGGGAATCGTTGTGGGCGAGTTTGTCGGCTACAATGCGCTGGCTGCGCTGTTGCTGTGCCTTGTCGGCATGGGGCTGATGGCGGTGGCATTTTCCGTCAAAAATACGGCGACCAACTACAAACTGCGGGGGCTGTTTGGGCTGGGACTGTTTGGCACGCTGGCGGCGTTGGGACTTTTTCTGCAACACAATTTCGCTGAACAGACACGACTCGACTTTCCGCCCGAAGCCGCCATCTACGAGGTGGAACTGACCTCGAGCCCGATAGTGAAAGAGCGCAGCGTGATGTTTCACGCACAAACGCACAGTCGCACCGATAGCGCAGGTACGCAAGCCGTCGAAAAAAATGTGATTCTCTACATTGCCAAAGATTCGGCGGCAATCGCACTACAACGCGGCGCACAGTTGCTGGTGCAGAGTAGCATTGCCGAGCCACAAACTACGGGCAATCCCGAAGAGTTCGACTACGGCCTCTACCTGCGACACCAAGGCATTGGCGGCAGCGGCTATGTAGCGGCCGATTCGTGGCAAAAAATTGGCGATGCAAGCGGCTTTTCGCTGATAAACTTTGCCGACGATTGCCGCGCCTACCTGCTCGACATCTACAAGCGCATGGGGCTGACTGGCGACGAATTTGGTATGTTGGCAGCACTGACGCTCGGCTACAAAGATGCGCTCACACCCGAATTGCGCGAGAGTTTCAGCACTACGGGCGCAATGCATGTGCTGGCGGTGAGCGGTCTGCATGTGGGCATCATCTATGCGGTTTTTGGTCTGATTTTGTCGCTGGTGCTGCGCAATACACGCCGCAACGAGCGGCTGAAATCGGCACTCATCATTCTCTTTTTGTGGTTCTATGCGTTTGTTACAGGCTTGTCGCCGTCGGTGCTGCGCGCTACTATCATGTTTTCGTGCATGGCGTTGGCAGGCATCATCGGGCGCAAATCGCAAACATTCAACACCATATTTCTGTCGGCGTTTTTGCTGCTGCTCTACAAACCGACGCTTCTGTTCGATGTCGGCTTCGAGTTGAGTTACAGCGCGGTGATTGCCATCGTCTATTTTCAGCCGAAAATCGTCGGGTTGCTGACTGTGAAAAATCGTTTTCTGCGCTGGGCGTGGGAACTGACGGCAGTGTCGCTGGCGGCGCAAATTGGCACTGCGCCATTTTCAATCTACTATTTTCACCAATTTCCCAACTACTTTTTGTTGAGCAATTTTGTGGTGATCCCAGCGGCGTCGGTCATTCTCTACGGCGCGGTGCTGCTCTTTGTTACTGCGTGGATTCCGTTTGTGGGCGCGGTGGTGGCGTGGCTGCTCAACTGGGTGCTGAAGGCGATGTATTTTCTCATTGCCTGTATCGAAAATCTGCCGCACGCGCTCTCCATCGTTTGGATCGACGATTGGCAGTTGTGGCTGCTCTATTTGGCGATAATCGCCTGCGGATTTTGTTGCTATCGGCTCACTTTCAGCAATTTAAGTCTGACGCTGATGGCGATTTTGGCCTTTTTTGCGCTGCAAACATGGCACCGCTACCAAGCGCTCACAAACGACGAGTTGGTGGCGTTCAATCACTCTAAATCGCTGTTTGTCAATCGAATAACGCACGGCGAAAATTTGGTCATCGCTGCCGATTCTACGCTCTATCCGCGCTTGGCGGGCGACTATTGGGAGAAAATCGAGGCTGCGCCGCCGCATTTTGTGGCCGACAGCACGCTGGCGAGCCGCGCTTTCACTTTTGCTGGCAAGCGTGTGCTGGTGCTCGACCAGAACTATTTTCGCTACAAAATTGCGCCCGAGCCACTGGCAGTCGATTATCTCATCGTGGGGCGTGCGGTCTATCCTGCCGACGATTTTTTCGACTTTGTGCAACCGCAAATGCTCATCACTTCGGGCGAAGTTTATGCGCGCAACGATTTGAAATTCAAAGAGTTGTGCGAAAACCAAGGTTGCGCTTTCTACTCTGTGAAAACCGACGGCGCGTGGCGATTGGCAGTCAAGGAGAACTCTATAAATTCCCGTAAGGGGACTTCTATTTATTAGGAGAGTGAGAAGTGAACTTGAGTGAGGAGTGAGGATTTTTTTGAATAAAGAATAAAGACAAAAGAATAAAGACTTTTTAATTACCCAATTATCTAATTTCCAATTACTTAATTATTTGAAGATTTGAAGATTGTGGCGTTTTTGAGACCGAAACGGCATTGGGCGGCGAGTGTCAAAAATCAGGTTTTGTGTTTCGAAAAAGCGTCATCACTGTTTGAGCAACGCGAGTTTGATGACGCCGAAACCAAAACCG
>CAVBBP010000094.1:0-5104 GCA_963593685.1 Segatella copri | reverse complement strand
TCGTCGCGCCCCACCATAAACACACGGCACACAGCGTCGATGGTTTTGTCAATAAGTTCCATGTTTTCAGTTGATGAGTTGATTAGTTGATTGGTTGATAAGTTTAACGCATTGGTCTTGGTCTTAATTTTAGTTTTTGTCTATGTTCTATGCTCTATGCTCTTAAAATCTTGTCTTGCTTCTTGCTACTTGCTACTATTTCACACTCAATAGTCATCGTACAGGTCTTTGGTGTCGAACAGATTGTCGCAATCTTCGCTGGGTGGCAGGTGTAGCCGCTCGCGGTTGCGCTGGTTCTTGTGCTGCCCTGTGCTGTCGCACAGCATCAGTTTTTGTAGCGTCTCGAGTTCGGGGTTGCGGTGGGCATCGAGCAGAGCGTTCACAGTGTCGGCGTAGGTGCCGAGTTGCGCTGCAATGTGCTGCTCTTGCGCACGGTTAAAGTCCATCACACGCCGCAGTTGCGCGTAGTCGCCCTCGCTGCGCTCTATCAGTGCCATGGGCTGCACATATTTCTCTTCTAACACAAATCGCAGACTTTCGTCTTCGTTCACCGCCAAGGCGCGTTGCAAGTTGTCGGGGTCGTAGCGCACCTCCCAGTGGGTGCTGGCGTGCCGACGAAATTCGGGGTCGAAGCAGTCGTAACAGCGTTTCACACCATTGATGGTGATGTTCAAACCGCTGCCCTGCAATAGATTGCGCTTGCCTGTGGTTGCACCAAAGAGCAACAGATATTGGTCGTAGGGCAACGGTGTGCGCTTGTCGGCGGGCATCTGCTCAAACAGGGCTACATACTGCTCGCGTAGCGCAGCGCGCTCGGCCTCTATCATTTGCACCAACTGGCGGCACACACCCTCGAAATCGGGGAAATTCTTGCGGTATTTATTCAAAAAATCGCTGTTTGGCTGCAACTCCTTGCGGCTCGTTACACCAAAACCGCTCCAATTTGGCTGCAACTGGCAGTATTTCTTATTGAACTGACGAAACCACGGCTCTACAATCTTGGCCTTGGCGTTTTTCACCGCCGCTGGCGTGGCTTTTTCGGCCACTTTCTTATAGACTGGCATCAGGTTTTTGATCGAGTAATTGTCGCTCTGCAACTGCGCCGTGCGATACATCTGACCAAACAGACTTTCGGTGTGCTGTGCAGCATTGCGCAGGGCTTCGCGTATCAGTTCGGGCGTTTCGTGCGTGCCAATGGCGTAACCTATCGGGTATTTGCAGCAAGCGTCCAACACAAACACCACCGTCGGGCGGTTGTGGTAGGTGGTGCGCCCATTCTCGGTCTTCTGATAGAGCAGTTCTGCATCCCAACCGTCCATTGTCCAGTAGTAGAGCGGATAGGTAGGTGCCGAGCGTTTCACTTGCATCGCCTTTTGCGAGCGGTAGGCCACTGCGCCGTGTCGGCGAGCGTAGGTCTCGTTCTGCAACTTGTCGCGCCACACCGCTACGGTCGATGCACTAATCTTTTTCCACTGCATCTGCGCCGCCATGGTGTTATACAGGCGCGCCACCTGCTCGTTGTCGAGGTTGCGCGGGTCGCTCACCAGCATTGCCAGCGTGCTTATCTGATTTTCGTCGGACACCTTGGCAGCATTCTTGGTCTGCGCATTGTAGGCACTGTGTATCAGACTTTCGTAACCGTCGGCACAATAGGCATTGTATTTGCGTTCAAGGCTGCGAGCGTTCAACGGTAGGCTGTGTGGGTAACGCACATGGTCGAGTTCTTGCACCGACTGCGCTATCTCGTCCCAAAAATGCGCTGTCTTGCCGCCCAATGCATGGCGTTTGGTGGTGCGCTCGGTAATCACACTGCGCACCGCATCGAGCACTATGGCGTTGGTGTAGTACTCGTGCCGCTTGTCGGCTGGCAAGTGCCGCCCATCGACCATGGTGTAACCGTCGAACCACTGGCTGGCTTCGGCCGAGTGTCTGATGTGTCGCTCTATCATATTCACATACACGGCTTTGTAGGGCTCACGCACCAAAGCATCTACCTTGCGGCGAAAACGCTCGGGCAGACTCTCGTAGGCTACCAACGCTGGCGTATTGCGGCAACCACGACGCAGCACATCGATGTCGTTGCGACGCGTCAATGAGCGGTAACACTCCGCACTCATTATGCCGTGCGACAGCAGCCAACTGGCCTCAACCGATAGTATGTTGTTGTAGTATTGCATCACACTCCGCCTTCCGCTGCTCGCTATACCAAACTCTCGGCCACGCGTTGGCACTCTACCTGCTGCGCCGAAAACTCGGCCACCGTCAGGCTGTTGTAACTGCATTTCAGCAGCCCATCGACCAGCAAAAATGCCTTGTCCACTACAAAATTGTACACCAGTTGCACGCGCCCATCGAGCCATGTGCAGGTCATGGTGTGCTGGCTGTGGTCGTGCTTGCACTCAAAAGTTAAATTCGTTTTCATTTTTTTATTCTTTAATAAGTTTTTAGATTTCAGAATTTCAGGTTGTAGGTTGTGGCCTCTTTTCCCGTTTCCCCCGATAGGTGGGGGGGGAGCCACTTTCACACTTTCATACTTTCACACTTTCACACTCATTTCGTCTATGTTCTATGCTCTATGTTCTCAAAAGTCTTTTGTCTTTACTCTTTACTCTTTATTCTATAACCTATAACCTTTCTTGCTACTTGCTACTTATTTGCTGTATTTCTGCGCCACCACCGTCATCACACGGCGGTAGGTGTCGCCGCTACCCGCGCGCATGGCGTTGGCCACCGTGTTGCGATGCACACCAAGTGTCTTGGCCACATCGTTCACCCAGCCGTGGGGTAGTATCAGTATCTCGCGCTCGCTCATGGTTTTGCTCACTCTCTTTTTTTTTGTAAATTTGCCGTCGTTGTGCATTTGCAATCTCGCTGGCAAAGTTACAATAGATTTCGCCATTAACCAAATAAATATGCAAAAATTTTCGCCAATTAAGAAAAGAATCTTGCAATTTGCTGAAACTTTGCGAGTTAGCAAGCGTGATTTTTACCGAAAAACCGACATTTCGAGGGGTACTTTGGAAAATAATACAGGGATTACAGAAGATATTTTGGCGAAATTTATCGCCACTTTTCCTGAAATCTCTATTGAATGGCTAATTACAGGTCGTGGCGAAATGTTGCGTGCAGTGGGTGCGGTGCGGGGGCAGGAATCCCCACCAGAGCCGCCGCACGCCGCCGCACTCCCCACCGACCAAAGCGCGCTTGTGGCCGCTCTACAGCAGACCATCGCCGCCAAAGACGAACTCATCGCCGAACTAAAAAAACGATGCGCCATACTGGAGGAGAAACCACCAAATAGCACAACAACACACCCACAGGCAGAGTAAATCGTCTATTTTTGGGGGCAAAAGGCAGGCAAAGAGGCAGAAAGGGCGTTTCGGAGGGTAGTTTTGGGTGTATTTTCTACAAAAATTTATTAAATTGCTGATTATCAGTATTTTACACGCTCAAAAACTCGTGCAAAAAATCAATCATAGGGGTCGCAGTGCGCTTATTTTAGTGTATTAGGGGGTGCAACTCAACGCGATTTTTTCAAATTTTTGACCACCCATTTGACCACCCATTTGACCACCCAATCGCATTTTTTACACAAAAAGTACAATCAGAGAGAGCGGAGAGAATATGCTGCTGATGAACGAGGGTAGTCCAAATTTGTTCAGATATTTAGGGACACAAAAAAAGGCGTTAAACGCCTATTTAATGCGGTTCTACGCCGTTTTGTGGTAGTATGCCAAGTAAATGCCAAGCAAAAGAAAAGCGCGGTCGCAATTTGCGCCACGCCCAAGCCCTCAAATGCACAGTAAATGCACACCGATGCACAATTCATTTTATAACCGCCCTCTCACATCTCCCTAATAATCAACGCCTTACAAATTCACACTTTGTACTTTTTATTTTCTGCCCCGTAGATTGCTCTTTTGTATTTCAGATTAGAAACTTTCAGATTTCAGAAATTCCCGGCGATGGCGTTGATGGATTGCCAGGTGCGGTCGTCCATTTTGGCGCCGACAAAGGTGATGACATGGCCAGCACAGACGGTGCCGATGCGTGCGCATTTGTCGAGCGAGAGGCCGCGCGCATAGCCGTAGAGAAAGCCAGCGGCGTAGAGGTCGCCCGCGCCTGTGGAGTCGATGCAGCGCACACGAGCGGCGGGAATTTTGTGGAACTCGTTGCCTGAAACCACGAACGAACCGCGGCGACCGACTTTCACCACGGCAATTTTGCAGAGTTGCGCCATCTCGAGCGCCGCCTCTTCGGCATTTTTGCCTGTGAAAGCATAGGCTTCTTCCTCGTTGGCAAAGACAATATCGACATATTTTGTGGCGTAGTCGCGCAGAAAATCGCGCTCGGCTTCCACCACATTGTAACTGGCAAGGTCGAGCGACAGTTCGAGTCCAGCGCGTCGGGCGAGTTGTGCGGTGCGCAGCATCAGTTCGTGGCTTTCGACCATATAGCCTTCGATGTGGAGCAGGTCGAAATCGCGAAACATGGCGAGGTTCAAGTCGCTGGCGTTCAGGTCGCTGGCAGCACCGAGAAAGGTGCACATGGTGCGTTCGCTGTCGGGCGAGATAAGCACATGGCAGCGCCCCGAGGGCAGGGTAGAGCCGAGCAGATAGGTCAGCACGCCGTTTTCGAACGAATCGACTTTGAAAAAATCGCCGATGGCATCGCAGCCCACCTTGCCGATGAACCCAACATCGACACCCAAGCGCGCCAGCCCTGAAATGGCGTTCGAGGCCGAGCCGCCTGTGGCCACATGCTGTCCGAGTAGCAGCGTAGCGTCTTGTATTTCGCGCATTTTGGCTTCGTCGATCAGTTGCATACTGCCTTTGGGGAGGTCGAGTTTTTGCAGCAAATCGTCCGATTTGAGCCTCATCAGAATGTCCACAAGGGCATTGCCCATGCCGAGAATCTTCTTCATATTTTTGCGCCGACGCTGTTTTAGGGGCTTTCTATAAATTCCCCGTTTCGTAAAAAAAAAGACAAATGTTGAATTTCTGAATACTTTTGTGCGCTTTTTGTTTTTGGACTGCATCTCTTTGACTTTCACTCAATTACAATGCCACCGCATTGCGCTTTCGCTCAAGCCAAACATCTGCTA
>CAVBBP010000093.1:0-5112 GCA_963593685.1 Segatella copri | reverse complement strand
TCGAACCCCCGACCCTCTGCTTGTAAGGCAGACGCTCTGAACCAACTGAGCTAAGCGCCCGCGCTTCGTTTCCGAATTGCGAGTGCAAAGGTAGAACTATTTTTTGTACCCACCAAATTTTTTGACAAAAAAATGCAAAAAAAGTTTTCAACAACCTGTTGATTACTCCCAATCGAGTATCACTTTGCCGCATAAACCGCTCTCCATAATGTCGAAACCTTGCTGAAAATCAGCCACTTTGAGGCGGTGCGTGATGACTGGCAATAGGTCGAGGCCAGAGAGCAACATCTGGCGCATTTTGTACCATGTTTCCCACATTTGGCGCCCGTAAATGCCCTTTATGGTAAGCGCATTGAAGATAATTTCGCTCCAATCGACCGTGGTGGTGGGCGGCAAAATGCCTAATTGTGCGATATTCGAGCCTTTGTACATGGCATCGATCATCTCGCGGAAGGCGGCTGGCGAGCCCGACATCTCCAAACCGACATCGAACCCTTTGATGCCCAACTCCTGCATCGCTCCTTTGACCGATTGCCCTTTGCTGGGATTGACGCAGATGGTCGCCCCCATTTTGCGCGCTATCGCCAATCGGTAGTCGCTCAAGTCGGTAACCACCACATGGCGCGCCCCAGCAAATCGACAGATGCCTGTGGCCATAGTGCCGATGAGTCCTGCGCCTGTTATCAGCACATCTTCGCCGAGCACCGGAAAAGCCAAAGCGGTGTGTGTGGCGTTGCCAAAGGGGTCCATAATGGCGGCTACATCGTCGGGAATGGTGTCGTCGAGTTTTACCACATTGCTTTCGGGTAGGCAGAGATATTCGGCAAAAGCACCGTCGCGCGTTACGCCCACGCTTATCGAATTTTCGCAGACATGCAGTTTGCCACGGCGGCAGTTGCGGCAGTGCCCGCAGGCAATGTGTCCTTCGCCTGTTACGCGGTCGCCCACGCGGCAGTTGCGCACGCCAGCCCCAATTTCGACGATAGTGCCGACATATTCGTGGCCGATGGTGAGTGGCGTTGGCGTGGTTTTTTGCGAAAAATCGTCCCACTTATAAATGTGTAGGTCGGTGCCGCAGATGGCCGTCTTTTTTATCTTGATGAGTACATCGTTCACGCCGATTTTTGGCACAGGCACATCTTCCATCCAGATGCCGCGCTTCGGATATTTTTTTACAAGTGCTTTCATGATTTTGTTAATGGGATTTCTATTTTCAAGTTTCAGAGTTTCAAATTGGGTTGATTAGTTGATTGGTTGATAAGTTGATAAGTTTAACGCACTGGTGTTGGTTTCTAGTTTCTCAAAATTGCTATCGCAATTTTTGTTTCTAAGTTTCTATGTTTCTAATTGTTGAATTTGAAATTTTGAAATTGCGGCTCTGCCGCATCACTCCTCACTTTTTTTGTGTGAGCAAAAATAGATATTTATTTTCGAAATGCAACACAAAGGCGAAAAAAAAGTAGTATATTTGCACAAAATAGAAAATCAGACAGCAGCGATGACTCCTTTTTTGCAGCAGATAGCGCAACGCTACTACGCCGACTATGGCGACCGTTTGAGAAATGTGGCGTTTGTTTTTCCCAACCGCCGTGCGGGGCTTTTTTTTCGTCAAGCATTGGCGCGTGTGGCGCAGCAGCCATTGTTTGCGCCCGACATTTTTGCCATCAACGACCTCTTTTTTCGCGCGTCGAACCTGTTGCAGACCGATAGGGTAACGCTGCAATTCGCTTTGTTCAACGCCTATCGCCAAGTTACGGGCAGCGAAGAACCGTTCGACCGTTTTTGCTCCTTTGGCGAGATGCTTTTGGCCGATTTCGACGACATCGACAAATATATGGCCGATGCGGAGCAAATTTTTCGCAATATCGGCGATTTGAAAGAGTTGGAGAGCGATTTCAGTTGGCTCGACGACGAAAAACGGGCGATTGTTGCGCAGTTTTGGAAGGTATTTCTGCCAAACAAAACGGACAATTCTTCCGATAAAAAGGGCGATTACAAACAGCAATTCTCCGAAATTTGGGCGAAATTGTTCGAACTTTACACCGTTTTCAAAGCCGATTTGCGCCAGCGGGGCATTGGCTACGACGGCATGATTTTTCGCGATGTTATCGACTCGGACTGCGACCTGAAACTCGACTACGAGCGCGTGGTGTTTGTCGGTTTCAACGCTTTGACCAAATCCGAAGCGGCACTGCTCGAAAAGTGTCAGAAAAGGGGCATTGGCGACTTCTATTTCGACTATCAATCGCCCGAAATCGCTGCCAACGGCAACATTGCAGCGCAATTTGTGGCAGAAAACAAGCGTTTTCGCGCACGCTACACGCTCGATGCGCCCGAAACGCCGACCGACCGCCAGATAGAGTTGGTTGCCATTCCGTCGGACATTGGGCAGACCAAGCAGGTGTACCGCATTTTGAGCGAATTGCAGGCCGAAAATCCCGACAACGCCAATTTGCGCACGGTGGTAGTGCTGCCCAACGAGCAGTTGCTCATTCCGCAGTTGCACGCCATTCCCGCTTCGGTGGCGGCGGTGAATGTAACGATGGGTTACCCGCTGTCGCTCACGCCTGTGGCGGCGTTGGTCGAGCATATCGCCGCCGCGCAACGCAACTGCCGCACGATTAGCGGCACGCCGCATTTCTACTACAAACATGTGCTGGCGGTGCTCAATCACCCACTGATTGCCGAACGTGAAACCGAGGCGGTGAGCGCACTGGTCGAACGCATTCGCAAGGAAAATCTCTTTTTGGTGTCGGTCGATGAGTTCAAAAATTGCGATTTGCTCGCCGCAATTTTCCGCTCTGTCGAAACAACGGCGGATTTTGTCGCCTATTTTGCCGATGTCATCGACCGCTTGGCGCAACTAAGCGACACCGACCGCATCGAAACGGAGTTTTTTGCGCGCTACAAGGCGGCAATCAACCGTGTGGCAGCCAATTTGCGCACATTTTCGATGGATATCGAGAAGGAGACATTTTTACGCCTGTTGTCGCAACTCACAGCCGGCCAAACGGTGTCGTTCAAGGGCGAACCCGTCGAAGGACTGCAACTGATGGGAACGCTCGAAACGCGCGCGCTCGACTTCGAAAATGTGGTGATTGCCGCGTTCAACGAGGGCATTTTTCCACGCAAAAACAGTGCGCCGTCGATTATTCCGTACAATCTGCGCCGTGCTTTTGGGCTGCCCACGCACGAATACCACGATGCCATTTTTGCCTACAATTTCTACCGCCTGATTTATCGCGCTCGCCGCGTTTTTCTCATCTACGATTCGCGTACCGACGGGCAGCATGGCGAATTGAGCCGCTACGCTGCGCAGTTGGAATATCTCTACAATCTGCCGTTGTGCAAAAAATCGGTGGGCTACGAGGTGATGGCCGACGCAAAAGGGGACGCAAAAGTGGCGAAAGAGGGCGTTGTGGCGGAGCGTCTGCGCGCTTTCTGCACCGAAAATTCCGAAAAATATATCTCGGCCAGCGACATCAACGCCTACATCGACTGTCCGATGCGCTTCTACTACTCAAAAATCGAGGGGCTAACCACCGCCGACGATGTGAGCGAAACGGTGGAGGCAAACACTTTCGGCTCCATTTTTCACCGCGTGATGGAGTTGCTCTACAAGCCGTATGTCGGGAAAATGCTGACGAAAGAGGCGTTGGACACGCTCGTTAAATCGCAGCACCAAATCGACGAATATCTGAGCCAAGCCTTCGCCGAGGTGTTTTACAAAGGCAAAAAAATGCCGCTGTTGGGGCAAAATTTGCTGATTGCGCACATCATTCGCACCTATGTGCAGAAAACGCTCGCCTTCGACCGCGATGTGCGCGCGCCGTTCCGCTATTGTTGCTCCGAAGAGCGCATGAAAACGACTCTGACGCTCGACAACGGCTTGAAAATCAATGTGAAAGGCATTATCGACCGTGTGGACGAGAAGGAGGGTTTGGCGCACATTGTCGATTACAAAACGGGGCGTGTCGAAAAGAATTTCAAAGCGATGGCGAGCCTGTTCGACAGCAAAAACAAGGAGCGGCCAAAAGCCGTTTTGCAGACCTTTTTCTACGCCTTGCTCTACCACGAAAAACATCCGTCGGCGACGCTGAAGCCGATTATTTACGAGTTGCGCAATCTGGCGGACTACGAAATTACACATGGCGAAAAAAAATCGGCTGTCGCAGTTTCTGATTTTGGCGGCTACGAAGCCGATTTTCGGCAAGCGTTAAACGACTGTTTGACCGAAATTTTCAATCCAGAACAGCCATTTTTCTGCACCGACGACACAGAAAAGTGCAAGTATTGCAACTTCAAGCAGATTTGTAACCGCTGATTTTCAGCACGATAGCCAATCGGCCATGCGTTGGCAGAGTGCGTTTGGCGACTGCCGCAGTGTGTTGATGGCGTTTGCGGCGCAGTTTTGGTGCTGCTGCATCTCGCCGAGGCGCATGAATAGGGTAGTGGCGGCGTTTGCGGTAGCCATATCGAGGTCGCTTTCGCCGATTTTTTGCGCCAACCGTTCCAACTGTGCATCGTTCAACCTGTCGGCGGCGTGTGTGGCGGTGCAAATGGCCACAAACAGCCCTTTTTGTCCGCCTTTTTCCGCCATCTGCGCCACAAATTCGGCGGCGTTTGGCATTTTGGCAAAGAGATTGGCGGCGGCAATTTCGGTCAGTTCGTTGGTAGCCAATTTTTCGGCCAGTTGCGCGGCTTCGGCGAGCGTCAGACTGTCGGGCGGCGTGAGCAGCAGTGCCGCAATCATGCTTTCGCGGCTGCCTATTTGCCAGAGTGCGGCTGCCAGCAGCGCATCGGGTTGGAATTGGGCGGCAATTTCGCGCAAGCGGGGCAGTGCCACCCCGAAATTTTTGGCGTAACCGATGCCGTTTTGGCGCATTTTTTCGGCGGTTACACCGTCCATCGAAGCCGCTATGAGCCGCCGAATTTCTCTGGCGTTGTTCGTAACTTGCTCATTATCTTGCATTTGCCGATCGTTCATTTTTTGTTTTCTGCGTTTGGTCGTTATTAGTTTTTTTTGTACCTTTGCACCGCAAAACCGATGGTGGATGTAGTTCAGTTGGTTAGAGCGTCAGATTGTGGTTCTGAATGTCGTGGGTTCGAGTC
>CAVBBP010000092.1:0-5138 GCA_963593685.1 Segatella copri | reverse complement strand
TCATCAAACTCGCTTCGCTCAAACAGTGATGACGCTCTCTCGAAACACAAAACCTGATTTTTGACACTCGCCACCCAATGCCGTTTCGGTATCAAAAACGCCTGTAAAGATCATAATTAAGTAATTGAAAATTAGATAATTAAAAAGTCTTTTGTCTTTATTCCTTATTCTTTATTCTATAAACGCTAACCTATAACCTCTCACCCATTTTTAATTAAATAATTGGAAATTAGATAATTGGGTAATTAAAATCACTTGCAAAAGTTTTGGGGTTACATATTTTCGATGATATCTAAGAGCCAACTTTCGATTTCGCGGCGCACCTGTCGGCGTGTGTCGAAGTGATTGACGATGACGCAAAAAGTGTATGTTTTCGTCCCTTTCACAATGTAGCCAGCGTACGACTGCACACCGCTCATGCTGCCGCTTTTGGCGTGTACTTCGGCGGTTTTGTTGCTGCGCAGAAACGGTTTCACCGACCCCTCTTGCCCTGCAATCGGAATGGAATGCAGAAATGTTTGGTAGTTGGGCGAGCGGAACATCAGCAACAGAATTTTGTTCAGAAATTCGGCCGAAAATCCGTCCATAGGCGACAGTCCGCTACCGTCGTTTATCGAAATGCCCTGAAAATCGACACCGCGCGCCTGCCAAAAATGTTTTTCGATGGCGATGGCGTTGTTGTTGGTAGCCGTGGCATTTGGCTGCGCCGCCAACTGTCGGAAAATGTGTTCGGCGTAGTTGTTGTTGCTCGTGAAATTGGTGATTTTGCACAGTTCCGCCAGCGGCTCGGAGTGGTGCGTAAAGAGCGTGGTGCGCGGGCGTGTGCCACTGGGGCGGTCGGTAGGCGCGCCATCGATAGTGATGCCAAAATCGCGTAGTCGTGCGGCAAAATGTTCGGCCACGCAGAGCGGCGGATTGGGAATATCGCCTTTCAGCAAGAATTGACCACGGTTGGCGGGCACTGCGCCCACAATCCAGCGGCGGTTGTCGTAGGGCATACCGTAAACATAGGTGCTGTCCATCTCGGTGTGGTTCGATTTAGCGTAGTTGTAGAGTTGCAGCCCCTCGATTTGCGGCGTAACATTGAGAATGGTCGGTTGCGTGCCATCGGCTCCCGAGCGCATCAGAATGTTGAGCGTGTTGTCGTAAACCGACAGCCCAAAAACGCCTGCGCCGTAGTAGTTACCCATATCTTCCCAAACCCATTTTGGCGGCACGGCTTCGACCTCGTACGCAGAGGCATCGGCCACAATGTTGCCCGTGATTCGCCGCACGCCCAACGCCTTCATCTGCTGGCACCAGCGGTTCAGGAAGTAACTGTCGTTCACCTGTTTAGAACCTAAACTTGGGTCGCCGCCCCCGACGATATAAACATTTCCATCGATAGTGCCGTTGGCAAATGTGCCGTCGTAGGCTACGGTCGTGGCGAAGCGAAAGTCGCTGCCCAGCAGTTCCAGCGCCGTGGCGGTAGTCAGCAGTTTGGTGATAGAGGCTGGCGTTGCGACGCGCTCGGGCATGTACGCAGCAATGGTTTCGCCTGTTTCGGCATCGGCCACCACAAAAGAGATATTCGCCTGCCGCAGGTGCTGCGACGGTTCGATAGCCGCTGCGTTAGCAAACGCAGACAAGCAAATCAGGAAAAATGTGGTGTGGAGGCGCATGGGTAATTGATAATTGATAATGGACAATTGATAATTATTTCTGGTTTCTAATTTCTAGTTTCTGGTTGTTTTTTGCTTCGCAAAGATTTTTTCTCCGTTCGGCATTGCTCAAACGAGTTTGGCACTGCTCTCGCTTGTCGAAAAAATTCTCAAAATTGCTGGCGCAATTTTTGTTTCTGTGTTTCTGGTTTTTATGTTGATTTGGTTATTTGAAAATTTATTATTCATTTTTCATTGTTAATTATTTATTTTCTTGGCAGTAGCCCCCTTTCCCGTTTCCCCCGAATGGGGGAAAGCCATGCGCTTAACAACGCCTCATTTTTTAATTAAATAATTGGAAATTAGGTAATTGAATAATTAAAATTACTTCTAACTAAAAAAATTCCTCACTCCTAATTCCTCACTCCTAACTTTCTTGCTACTTGCTACTCATATCTTGCTACTTTTTCAGTATTCAATCACAATGCCTGCGCGGTAGTTGCGTTTGGGCATGGGGTAGTTGAGTATCACATCGTAGTCTTGACCGAGCAGATTGTTGATTTCGAAGGTGGCTTTGAGCCGAATTTTTTTGATGCGCCACGCTCCCGAAAGCGACAAATCGTGCGTGTACCACGGCTGGGTGTAGTTATAGACGATGTTTTCCTGCTGATTGTAGCGTTCGCCCACATAGATGAACGAGTAGTTGAGCGCATAGTCGCGCCACGAGAGCATAGCGATGGCCGAGCCGCTGTGCCACGGAATGTAGGGAATTTGATGGCCGTAGTAGGTGTCGGCAGGGTCGGTTACATCGATGGCACGCTGGTAGGTGTATTGCAGTTTCGCCGTCAGCGACCAGTCGTGCGGAAAGCGCAGCGTGGTCTGCATCGTGGCATCGACGCCGTGAATTTTTACCAAGCCGAGATTGAGCATCGTCCAACGGAATTGCTGCCCCTTGGGATAGGCGATAATTTTGTCTTTCACGCGATTGTAGTAGCCATCGACCGACACGCTAAACTGGCTGAACACACGCTCTAGTTTCGTGTAGTTGTAGGCGATGCCCACATTGTGTTGCACTGCCAATTCAGGATTCAGATAGGCGTTGCCCATGTCGGTGTAGTAGAGGTCGTTGAAGGTGGGATAGCGGTAGGCTTGTTTGTAGAAAGCGTTGATTTTCAGGTCGATACGCCGAAATGGCTTGTACGACAAAAACAGGCCGGGCGTAACTTTGTATTTGTTCGGGGCTTCGTCGCGATTGCGCGCCTCTTCGTTCACAAAAGTACCCAACACGCTCGCTTGCAGCCGCAAATAGTCGTACACATTTACAGCCGTGGCGGCGGCCAGCCAGTGCGTAAAGCGCGATGCGTTCAGATATTCCGACAGCCCATTCCACTGCAAATCGTACGCCAGCGACAAATCCCACCAATCGAAAATCATCACTTTGTTAGCCCACGAGAGGTACGCCTCTTGCTGTTTGTAGATGTTATCGACACGGATCAACTTGTCGTCGTTGTTCACATAGCGCGTGTAGTCGAAAGCGTATTTTGCATTGATTTTCACCGACCAACGCCCGAAAAATTCGTCCTGCCACGACGACTGCACAAAAGTGTTTCTGTCCCACAGCCGTTCGCCGCTTCGCCACACATTGTTCACAATCGCGCCCGGTATGCCGCGCTCGGAGTTGTAGTGGTAGGTCTGCACCTTCCAAAAACCAGTCGATGAGTAGTAATAATTCAGCCCCGCCTCGATGCGGACGGCGTTCACATCGCCATTTTGGCGCACAGCGGTAGTGTCGTAGGCCAGTTCGCCTGCGGGCGTTACACGGCGGTAGCGGAACTTATATTTTCCGTTGGAATGCACCACTTCGGCGTTCATGCTCAGGCTGAGTTCGTCGGTCAGTTTAGCATCGAACAGCAGCGACGGATTGACCAGCGCAAACGAACCTGCTTTCAGTCCAGCGCGAATGTGTATGTTTTTGCCTTCGTCGAATTTCGGGCGGCGTGAATTGAGATAGACGCTGCCAGCCGAACCGAACTCACGCGCACTCTGAAAAATGTCGCTTTTCTGCCCATTGTAGAGCGAGATTTCGTCGATATTTTCCAACGAAAATTTGCCCAAATCGACCTGTCCGTTCTGCGCATTTCCCAACTGAATGCCGTTGTAATAGACGCCCATGTGGTTGGTACCCATCGAACGAATGTTCACCGTTTTTATGCCACCCACGCCGCCGTAATCCTTTATCTGCACGCCCGAGAAAAAGCGTATCGCATCGGCCACCGACAGGCTGTTGAGTTTTTCCAACTCCTTGCCTTGCAGCGTTTGCGGCACGATGATGTCCTTGTCTTTGGGCTTGGCGGTGATGGTAACTTCGTCTAGATCGTATTGGCGCGCAATGCTGTCGGCCTGCTCCTGCGTCAAACTCTGCGCCGAAGCAGCGAGCGAAAAAGCCGCCACACAGACCAACAAAGCCTGCGTGCGTGCGTATGCGTGAACTATTTTGACCATACAATCCGACCAAAAGAAAGATTGCAAAGGTACGAAAATAGTTTGAAAGTGCGAAAGTGTAAAAGTGCGAAAGTAGGGGCGCGCCGCGTGCGTCCGTTTTTTTGTTGAAGCGTTGAACTGTTTATTTGGTTGATAAGTTGATTGGTCGTTGAAAAGTTGAAAAGTTTAACGCGCCGTTGTTGGTCTGTGGGGTTTCAGATTGTTTTAGTTTTGATTTTAGTCTTCGTCTATGTTTTCGGACGTGGCACGCCGCGTCCCTACATTGTCAATTATCAATTATCAATTGTCTCGCCACTAAAATTTCTGAAATTGGATTTGCCCATCATTCCTAAATATTTTATCTACCTTCGACAATTTTTTTTTCGGAAAAGTTTGCACAATTAAAAATAGTGTGTTATCTTTGCAACGGATATGATGACAATAACCAGCGGACATATTACCATGGGTTGCACAGCGGGACTTTTTGCAGGCTCGCAAAATGCCTGTAACTTGCTGATTATTAGCCATTTGCCCCCCCCCCATATCGGGCGGAATAGTTAAAATTACCACATTTTTACACACAAGTTTCGGACGGATTCCTATTCGCCCGCTTTTGGTGTGTAGGTAGGTGAACCGTGTTTTGTTAATGCCGTAAAAAAAATAACTTATAAAGTATAAAGAAAAAATCTTCTAAAAATGTTTTGAATCAAAAGTTTTATTTTGGCCCATCGTTATTATAATTTAATGGTATATAACCGCCTGATTTTGTGGTACTTTGCAAATCTCCATTTCAAAAGGACTAATAAGGACTAAAAATTACACCCATAATCAGAAATTTTTATATTTACTTTGCAGTTGTTTTTCGAACCCCAATCGATTCAACCTCTAAATGCAATGGTGCAATTCTGAAACCAGAAACTAGAAATAAAAATGTTACCAATTAAATTAAAAACACCTATGCAACGAAAAAGAATTTTGTTAGCGGCACTATTGTTGCCGTTTGTGGCGGCCAGCATT
>CAVBBP010000091.1:0-5178 GCA_963593685.1 Segatella copri | reverse complement strand
TTGAGCAATGCCGAGCGGAGAAAAAATCTTTGCGAAGCAAAAAACAACCAGAAACCAGAAATTAGAAACCAGAAATAAACCGCACAGACCATCACTAACGCGTTAAACCAATCAACTGATCAACCAATCAACTCATCAACTACAAATTGCTACAACTCCCCGATTTTTCCATCGAAATTGCGCTGCCAGCCTCGAAAAGCATCAGCAATAGAGCGTTGATTATCAATGCGTTGAGCGGCGGTGTTTGCACTATCGACAATCTGTCGGTGTGCGACGACACGCAGACGCTCGTCCGTGCGCTGCAAACGCCGTGCGGCACTATCGACATTGGTGCGGCAGGCACAGCCATGCGCTTTCTTACGACCTATCTGGCCGCGCAACACGGCCGCTGGACGCTGACTGGCTCGGAACGCATGAAACGCCGTCCCATCGGTGCGTTGGTCGAGGCGCTGCGGCAACTCGGAGGCGATATTCTCTATGCCGAAAACGACGGATTTCCGCCACTCATCATCACAGGCCAAAAACTGCACGGCGGTGTACTTGCGCCCCACTTCGACGAGAGTAGCCAGTTTTTTTCGGCATTGATGATGATTGCACCATACATCGATGGTGGACTTACACTCCACCTGCACGACACGCCTACTTCGCTGCCATACATCGAAATGACCGCCGCCATGATGCGCCAAAGCAGTGCCGATGTGCGCATTAGCAACAACGAAATTTGCATTGCCGAAGGGCATTACCGTCCAACGCATTTTGTCGTCGAAAACGACTGGTCGGCGGCCTCGTATTGGTACGAACTGCTGGCTGTGGCGCAAAAAGGGCGCTGTGTTTTGCACGGCTTGCGCCCCGATTCGCTGCAAGGCGACCGCAGAATGGCCGAACTGTTTGCGCCGCTGGGCGTAACAACCCAATTTGACGGCGAAAACGCTCTGATTTCGTACACAAAAACAGATGCGCCCGCCCATTTCGACTACGATTTTGGGCGCATGCCCGACATGGTGCCGACCTTTGCTGTGGCCTGTTGCGCGCGCGGTGTGCCGTTCCGTTTTTCTGGTGTCAAAACACTGAAAATCAAGGAGTCCGACCGCATTGCTGCGCTGACAAGCGAACTGAAAAAATGCGGTTTTATACTGTCGGAATCGGCCAACGGCGACCTTGTGTGGGACGGCATGCGCACCACAGCCGCCACCGAGCCGCTCATCAGCACCTACGCCGACCACCGCATAGCGATGGCGTTTGCGCCGCTATCGGTAACAATGCCGCTACGCATTGTGCAGCCCGAAGTCGTCAGCAAATCGTACCCACACTTTTGGAACGAATGGGCAAAAATTGGGCGGTCTTAGCAAATCGAAAAAAACACAAAGCAAAAAATGTGCGTTTGCGGTTTCGTAAATCAATAACGGATTTTGAAATAGCCCAATAGCAATTTGTAATTGTCTTGCGCCGTACGGCAGGTGTCGCGCAAGAAACCATCGATTTGCCCCCAATGCCGTATGCCACGATAGTAGAACAGACGCAAATTTTCCGTTATAATGAACGGAACACAATCGCTGCTGGCAGCGGCCAAGCACTGCCAAAACATCAGCAGGCGTCCAATGCGGCCATTGCCGTCCTGAAAGGGGTGAATACGCTCAAATTGCACATGAAAATTCAAGATGTCGTCAAACTGCGGCTTTTTGAGGCTACTGTATTCCGTAAGCAACGCCTTGATATTTTTCCGCACATCTTTGGGCGATGCTGTTTCTTCGCCGCCAACCTCATTGGGCAAGCGTTTATAGTCGCCCACAGCAAACCACGGTTTGAGGCTGTCCGATGTATTGGTTTTAAGAATCAGATGTAACTGCTTAATGTGCGTCGCCGTTATCTTTTCGGTAGCGTGGTCGATGATATAGTCGATACAACGGAAATGGTTGATAGTTTCCATAATATCGTCGATGCTGGTATTTTCTGTCGTGATGCCGAGAGTGTTTGTCTCGAAAATGTAGCGCGTCTGCTCTTTAGTCAGACGGCTTCCCTCGATATGATTGGAACTATATGTCAGATCTATCTGCGTGCGATGGTATATTCCCCCTTTGAGTCTGCTCTCTTTCTCCATGCGTAAACAGGCCAACAAAGGCGAAACCTTTATCTTGCCTTTGACAGGAAGCGTGGCATCAATCGGGATATTCCATGTCTTGCCCGTGAGAAATACGCCGTCTATTTTGCCTGTGGCGCAGTAATTACGCACCGTGCGTTCGCTGATGCCGTACTTTTCGGCAAACTGACTGACAGAAATGTATGTCATAATATCGGCATGTTTTTCATAAAAATCTGCCACAAAGGTATCAATTTTTGCCGATATCGGCAAAAAAAACGCCACAAAAAATTAGCAACCTTGATAAAATCGCTCTTTTTTTTGTAATTTTGTGCATCGAAAAAAATGAAGGGGACTTCTATAAAATCCCCGTTTAATAGTGAAATTAACGAATGATGAAATTTTGAATACTTTTGTGCGCTTTTTGTTTTGGAACTGCATCTGTCTGACTTTCACTCAATTACAATGCCACCGCATTGCGCTTTCGCTCAAGCCAAACATCTGCTAGCCCCAAAATTCAAAAATCACTACAAAGGAATTTATAGAAATCCCCTAGAAAAATATGACACTCGAAGAGAAACAGAACGAGATAATCGACGAATTTAGTGCGTTCGACGATTGGATGGATCGTTACCAATACTTGGTGGAACTCGGCAATGCGCTGCCGCCGCTGCCCGAAGCCGAAAAAACCGACCAAAACCTGATTGATGGCTGCCAAAGCCGCGTGTGGCTCGTGGCCGACTACGCCGATGGGCGCATCACCTTTCGTGGCGAGAGCGATGCTGTAATCGTAAAAGGCATTGTGGCGCTGCTCGTGCGCGTGCTGTCGGGCTGCACCCCTGACGAAATTCTCGACTCCGACCTGCATTTTATCGACCGCATCGGGTTGAAAGAGCACCTATCGCCCACCCGCAGCAACGGCCTGCTCGCCATGGTAAAACAGATGAAAATGTACGCCCTCGCCTTCAAAGCCAAGAGTCGTTGAAAGTAGGGGACGCACCGAGTGCGTCCGTTTTTGTGTTGATTTGGTTTCCAACCCCTCCGAAAAACTGTCGTTTTTCTCGTCCCCTTGCAAAGGGGACAGGTTCGCGCACAACTTGGTACAGTCCTCTCCCCTTTTCAAGGGGAGTACCTGCGGAGCAGGGGTAGGGTTGGGAAATAACTCAATAATTTTTTCGGGAGAAAGCCACGCCCCCAACACTAGCCGCCTAATTCATAATTCTTAATTACCAAACGGCCGCCCGCAGCGCCATCTCTCTCGCTTTTACTGATGCTGTGGGCGCAGCAGGTCGTTTACGGTCTTTACGGGGTTGAAGGTGTCGATTGGCACTTCCACGAAAATGGTGTTCCAGTCGCTCATTGCGCCGTTCCAGAGGCCAGGCAGTTCGAGGGCTTTCAGTTCGCGCCCGTCTTTCGATTTCGACGAGATGAAGCCCGTATTTTTGTCCACATAGCGCGGCAAATCGAACTTCTCTCCCTTGTAATTCTTAATGGCGCACACCAAATCCACAGGGTTAAAATGCGTGGCTTCGGCCATCATCGCCTTGTCTTTTATCTGCGAACTTTCGAGTATCTGCGGCGACACAGTGCCGTCGGCATTCACCGTAAGGAACGGCCCGCCACCTGGCTCGCCCTCGTTGCGCACCATGCCACACACACGCATCGGGCGGTTCAGTTTGCGGCGCAAATAGGCGATTAACTCGTTGCGCGACAGTTGCTGCTGACTGGGATTGAAATTGTTGAGCCGCGCCGAGCAGAATTGCGCAATAACCGCCAATTTTGCATCGCTTATCTTGTCGTTTTCGAGTTCTTCGAGATAGGCAAACGACTGCCGCTGGAGCGACACCAGCAGACCAGCAATTATCTTTTTGTAGTCCACCGTGGCCTGTTTCAGACGGTCGGGCACCACATTGTCGATATTTTTGATGAAAACGATGTCGCCATCGATGTCGTTCAAGTTTTCGATGAGCGCGCCATGGCCGCCCGGACGGAACAAAATGCTGCCATCTTTCAGGCGGAAAGGTTTGTTTTCGGCATCGGCAGCAATGGTGTCGGTCGATGGTTTCTGCTCCGAAAATGTAACCTCGAACTTGATGCCAAAACGCTTCTCGTATTCGGTCAGCGACTCGCTCAAATGCTGCTCGAACAGGCTGCGATGCTCGCCCGAAACGGTGAAATGGACGCACGCGCGCCCATCGACCGTGGCGTAGAGCGCACCCTCGACCAGATGTTCCAAAAACGGCGTGCGCACCTCGTTCGGATAGCGGTGAAACTTGAGCAACCCTTTCGGCAACGCACCATAATTCAGCCCTTTCGGCTCGAGCAAAATCGCCACCACATCTTTGTAACGCTTTTCGGCTACCAATTCGGCCGCCGTGCGCCCTTCGTTTTTCAGGCAGGCGGCATTCAGTTCGCCGATAAAGGCAAAATAGGAGAGATGCGCAAAAAAATCCTTTTCAAAATCGGTTTGCGGTTCGTCGTGGTCGCCATTCAAAAACTCGAACAGATTTTTGAACATACGGCTGGCGGCACCCGAGGCTGGCACAAACTTCACCACCTTGGCATCGCCCGCCAGATAGCCATTCCACGCCTCGATGGCGGCACTCGCCTCGTCGGTCGAAAGGCGCAAAAGCCCATGCCCAACCGATGCGGCCTGTTTAATCTCCAAAAACGGGAAACCTTCTACAAAACTCGCCAACTGGCGCTCGGCCTGCTCTGCCGTAATGCCTTTGGCCTGCAACTGCTGTAAATCTTTTTCGTCGAACATGGTATTTTTGGTTTAAGGGACTTCTATAAATTATTACGAGAAGAGTTAGTAGTTAGGAATGAGGAATTAAGAGTGAGGAATTTTTTGAATAAAGAATAAGGAATAAAGACAAAAGACTTTTTAATTATCCAATTAGCCAATTACCTAATTTCCAATTACTTAATTAAAATTTTGGCGGCGTTTTTGATTGCGACACGGCATTGGGCGGCGAGTGTCAAAAATCAGGTTTTGTGTTTCGAGAGAGCGTCATCACTGTTTGAGCGAAGCGAGTTTGATGATGCCGAAACCAAAACCGCCAATTTTTGGCAACGCTCGCGCCCCTGCCGCGACTTTT
>CAVBBP010000090.1:0-5183 GCA_963593685.1 Segatella copri | reverse complement strand
CGAGTTTGACTCTGCGCTCGCTTATCGCAAAAATTCTCGCGCTTCGCGCTGTTTCAGAGTTCCAAGTTTCAGAGTTTCAAGTTTTCGGTAGCCGAAACGCCGCAATTATTATTCATTTTTTATTGTTTATTTTTCTTGTGGCCTCTTTTCCCGTTTTCCCCAAAGGGGAAAAGCCTTTTCCCAATTAAGAATTATGAATTTTCGCGTCAAACACCACCGCAATTTTCAAATAATTTTTCAATTTGAAATTCTGAAATTTGAAATTTGAAATTGCGGCTTCGCCGCACCACTTCTCACTTCTCACTCCTCACTCCTAATTGAAATTTGTAGCCCCGCCGGGAATCGAACCCGGATCTAAAGTTTAGGAAACTCGTATTCTATCCATTGAACTACAGGGCCAAAAGTGGCGCAAAGGTAGCGATTTTTTGGCGTTTGCGCAAATCTACGCATAGAGTTGGCGCAGCACATCGAGCGATTTCAGCGTGCCAAGTTCTGGCAGATGCAGGCGATAGTAGGTGAGAATATGCTCCAAAATGTCGTTGCGCTGCGCCCGCGAGAGCGCAAAAAGGTGCATGTTGGCATAATCCATGCGCATCAGTTGCACGAAAGCCTCGGTTTGCTGCGCATCGAGCGTGTTGGCATCGAGCCGCCGATCGACAAAAAGGCTGCCCGCCATGTCGAAAAATGCGCCAGCGCGATAGTCGCTCAAATTGGGAAAAAGACCGAGCGCATGCGTCAGTTTTATCAGAAAAACAAGGTGAAAATTGGCAGCGCCACGCTCCGTTTCGTCGAAAACGATGACCGAACGGCGCACAAAATCGAACAGTTGCTCATCGACAGGCGATTGGCACAACGCGCGGTAGAGAAATTCGCACAAAAAGAACGCCACGCCGTTTTTGGCTGGGTCGGCGGGAACGCTTTGCAACAGCACATCGGGCGTACATTCGCGCAAAAACTGAAATTGGCGATTGGGACGAACATCAACGAGCGCATCGATGAGCGACAGCGGCTGCATCAGCACGGACGAGAGCGGCGAACGATGCCCCTGCCCTTTCACCAAACAGGACAGCACGCCGTGACTTCGCGTGAAAAGGCGCACAATGTGGCTGCTTTCGCCGTAGCGAAATACCTGTAACACAATGGCTTGCGTCTTTACCATCGTTCAATTCACCATTTTGTACTGACTGCCCGGCAGCGCGCGCACCAGCCCTTTGAACTCCATCTGCACCAACAGCGCAAGCAGTTTTTGCAGCGGAATGCCGCTCTGCATCGACAAATGGTTGATATAGACCGTATCGGCACCTTGCAGTACATCGACAATGGCCTGTTCGTCGGGAGTGAGTGCCTCGAAAAGTGCCTGTTGGCGGTCGCGCGACAGCGCATTGCTGTCCCAACACATAAATTTTTCCAAATCGGCAGCCGTCTGAATAAGCACCGCTTGATTGTTGTAAATCAGATTGTTACAGCCTTGCGACTGCACATCGGTCGGTCGTCCGGGAATGGCAAACACATCGCGGCTGTAGTCGTTGGCCATCTCGGCCGTGATGAGCGAACCGCCTTTCAACGCCGATTCCACCACCAACACGGCATCGCACAAGCCAGCCACAATGCGGTTGCGCTGCACAAAATTGGCTGCAAGCGGCTGCGTTTCGGTCGGAAATTCGGTGATGATAGCGCCACCCTCCTCTATCATTTTTTGTGCGGTGGCGCGATGTGCCGACGGATAAATCTGATCCAAGCCGTGCGCCACCACGCCAAATGTGCGCAAACCGCCATCGAGCGCGGCTTTGTGGGCCGTTACATCAACGCCGTAGGCCAGTCCGCTGACGATGGTCAGATTGGGTTGCGTTTTGGCCAAATCGCTCACCAGCGCGCGACAAATGTCTTTGCCTTGAGGCGTTATTTTGCGTGTGCCAACCACCGCCAAATAGCGGCCAGCATTGAAATCGGAGCAACCTTTGGTGTAGAGCAATAGCGGTGCATCTTCACACTCCTTGAGGCGGCGTGGAAAGGTGCTGTCGGTAAAAAAATGCGTCTGAATGCCGTAGCGCGTTACAAATTCTATCTCGCGTTCGGCGCGCGCAAGCACCTGCGACGAGCCAACCGCCTCGGCCAACGCTTCGCCGATATTCGGAATTTTGCGCAGCGATTCGGGACTTTGGCGAAAAATGGTTTCTGCATCGCCAAAATGTGCCAACAATTTGCGCCCATTGGCAGGGCCAACGCCATTTATCAGCGTCAGCGCAATTTCGTATTTCAGTTTATCGTTCACGCTTTTAATCTTTTAACACTCAATGCGCAAGCCGCCAACGCCAGCCAACCGCCCATGGTATCGGCCAGCAAATCGAGCCAATCTCCCGAGCGCGTGGCGGTGCAAAATTCTTGCAACAGTTCCAGCACGCCGCCGTAAATCGGTGGCAGCAGCAGCAAAAACGCCCATGTGCCTCGCGACAATCCTTGCGCCCGACAATCGGCAAACGCCACCACCGCCAATGCGGCATACATCAGCGCATGCACCCACTTGTCGGCATACGGCACGAGCGACACAGCAGGCACTGCAAACACCGAAAACGACACCAGCGACAAAACAGCAACGCC
The DNA here is from genome assembly GCA_963593685.1 of Segatella copri. Lineage (GTDB taxonomy): Bacteria > Bacteroidota > Bacteroidia > Bacteroidales > Paludibacteraceae > W0P28-013. The sequence goes on along the minus strand of CAVBBP010000090.1, from coordinate 2,585 downwards.
CGCCGCACACAACAATGTTTTCCAATACGCAACAAAAAAGCGGCACATATCATTTGCAAAGATAGGAAAAAAGTGTGAAAGTGTGTAAAGTTTTGGGTTGATTGGTTGATTGGTTGATCGGTTGTTGAAAGGTTGATTTCTATTGAATTGTTGAATTGTTGAATCGTTGAACTGTGGATTTGCAGTTGGTTGTGGTTACCGCCTAATTCGCTACGCGCATTTTTTCTCTGCTCGGCATTGCTCAAACGAGTTTGACACTGCTCTCGCTTGTCGAAAAAATTCTTAATTATTCATTCTTAATTCTTAATTCTTAATTTTTCTGGTTGTAGCCCAAAAACAAAAAGCGCACAAAAGCATTCAGAAATCCATATTTGTTAAATTTATTACGAAATGGGGAATTTATAAAAGTCCCCTCAAACTAATTTTGTATCTTTGCAGATGCTATAATCTACTTGGAGCAACACTAAAATAGTGTTGTGTGCTATAACATTGATTTTTCGTTGATGATTGAATTGATGATTCGAAAAATCACTGCCTGACCAAAAACTTAGAAACTTAAAAACAGCGCGCAGCGCGAGAAACTTAGAAACTAGAAATTAGGAATCAGAAACCAGTAATCACTTTTCACTTTACACACTTTATACACTTTTCACTTTACACACTTTCACACTAAAATTCTATGAGCGCAAAATACTATTTCTTGTCGGATGCGCACCTTGGCTCGCGCGTCATGGCCGACCAGCACACACACGAGCAACGCTTGGTCGATTGGCTCGATATGGTGAAAACCGACGCCACCGCCATCTTCCTTTTGGGCGACATTTTCGATTTTTGGTTCGAATACCGCACCGTTGTGCCAAAGGGTTTCACACGGCTATTAGGCAAACTGCGCGAAATCGCTGAATCGGGCGTGCCAGTGCATTTCTTCGCAGGCAATCACGATATGTGGACTTTCGGGTATTTGGAGCAAGAGGTCGGGCTCATCGTGCACCGCGAACCGCAACTATTTACACTCGAAGGGCGGCAATTTTTCCTCGCACACGGCGATGGTTTGGGCGACCGCAACCGCAAATTTTCGCTCATACGCCGCATTTTTCACAGCCGCACCTGCCAATGGGCGTTCCGCAATCTCATTCCCGTCAATGCAGGTATGACTTTTGGTCAGCGTTGGAGCGAAAGCAACCGCCGCAGACACGAACGCAACGCCGTGGGCTACCTTGGCGAAGACCGCGAGCCGCTCGTGCTTTTTGCCAAGCAACACGCCGCGCAGCACCCCGACATCGACTACTACATCTTTGGTCACCGCCACATCGTGCTGAATCTGATGCTGCCAAGCCGCAGCCAAATGCTGATTATCGGCGACTTCATGCGCGAATTTTCGTACGCCGTGTTCGATGGCGAACAAATCAGCATCGAGAATTTTTAATTCTGTGGAAGCGATTTTTTTATTTCTAGTTGCGCTTCGCGCGGTTCCAGGTTTCAAGTTTCAAAGTTTCAGGTTATTGTTGAAGCGTTGAAGCGTTCGGACGCACGCGGTGCGTCCCTACAATTTGAAATCTGAAATTTGTCATTGCGGCTCTGCCGCATAATTCCTCACTCCTAATTCCTCACTATTAACATGGTATTTCGCTAATCCTGCGATGGGCGATTGCTCTATCTTCGATATGTGCAAACCAAGTGTTTGCGCCGTTGTGCGCAGGGGAGCGGCAAAATGGTACGCCACCGACCCGACAAAGGCGATGGGAAGGTCGTGTGCGCCGGCGTATTGCAGCACATTGCGCACAAAAAAGTCGCGGAAACAGTCCGACACCAGCGTGCGAATGTAGTCGTAGCGGTCGATGTTGGCCGATAGGAACGGTGCAAACTGCGCCAAATAGCGGTTGGCTTGCGGCTGCCTATAAACATGCTCCACAATGTCGGCAGCCGATGTGGCGTAGGTGTCGAGAAAAAGTTGCTTCAGCGCAGCGGGTGTTTGGTTTTTCAGGCAGTCGCCCAAAAAACGCTTGCCGATGACTGCGCCACTGCCCTCATCACCCAAAATGTAGCCGAGCGGCGGCACATTCTGCACTATCTGCGTGCCGTCGTAGAGGCACGAGTTGGCACCCGTGCCAAGTATGCAAGCAATGCCGCGCTCGTGTTGCAGCAGAGCGTGCGCCGCTCCCAGCATATCCGACTCTACACCGATGCTAGCGTGCGCAAACACCGTGCGGAGCGCACTGGCAACGCACTCTTTTTTCTCTTGCGTGCAACCTGCGCCGTAGAACCGTACGCAGTCGGCGTGGCGCATGGCTTCGGGCAGGGCGGCGACAGTGTTGCTGATGTCGCTCACACTTTGGTGAAAAGGGTTGAGCCCCACGGTGGTGTGCGCGGCGACCACCTGCCCTTGGTGGCAAAGTGCCCATGTCGTTTGGGTCGAGCCGCTGTCTGCAAGTAGAATCATAAAGGGAGATTTTTATAAATTGCTTTGTCGTGTTTTTTTACTCAAGTTTGTTATTCGTTCATTTCTTTTGACGACCAAAAGAAACGAACCAAAGAAAAGTCGCGGCAGGGGCGCGAGCGTTGCCAAAAATTGGCGGTTTTGGTTT
>CAVBBP010000089.1:0-5276 GCA_963593685.1 Segatella copri | reverse complement strand
CAAAACCTGATTTTTGACACTCGCCGCCCAATGCCGTTTCGCGTTCCGAAACGCCTCAATCTTCAAATTTTCAAATAATTAAATAATTAAATAATTAAATAATTAAATAATTGGAAATTAGATAATTGAATAATTAAAAAGTCTTTATTCTTTTGTCCTTACTCTTTATTCAAAAAAAACGCAGACCGTTTCGGCTGCGTTTTCGTTTGCTGGCTATTCTACGCCTTGCGTTATCTCTTGCCAGAGCCTGTCGTTTGGCACAGGCGCAACTATTTTCACCATTTTGTGCGTAACTGGGTGTTCAAATTCGAGCGAGCGCGCGTGCAACGAAATGCCGCCGTCGGGGTTTGAGCGCGCCGCACCATATTTCAAGTCGCCTTTTATCGGACAGCCGATTTTTGCCAACTGGCAGCGTATTTGGTGGTGTCGCCCTGTTTCGAGTTGAATCTCGAGCAGCGTATAGTTGTCCGATTGGGCGATGGTGCGGTAGTTGAGCCGCGCCAATTTCGAACTCGATTTGTGCGTGTCGTAGGCGTACGATTTGTTCTGTTTCTCGTTGCGAATGAGAAAATGTTCGAGCGTGCCTTCGGGCTCGGCGGGCCGATTTTTCACGATTGCCCAATAGGTTTTGCGTATTTCGTGCTGCTGAAACATCTCGTTGAGACGCGTGAGGGCCTTGCTCGTTTTGGCAAACAGCACTGCGCCGCTCACAGGGCGGTCGAGGCGGTGCGTAACGCCACAAAACACATTGCCGGGCTTGGCGTAAGTCTCTTTCAGATAGGCTTTTATCTGTTCCGACAGCGGTTCGTCGCCTGTTTTGTCGCCCTGAACAATCTCCGAGCAGGTCTTGTTCACCGCGATGATATGGTTGTCTTCGTATAGGATTTCCAAGGGGTCAGATGTTTTTTTAGGGATTTCTATAAATTTCTTTGTCGTTGGCGCACGGCTTCGTAGATGACGATGCCAGCGGCTACGGATACATTCAGCGATTCTATTTTTCCCAAAATCGGGATAGAGGCTTTGTCGTCGCAAATGCGCAGTATGTCGGGCGATACGCCAGTGTCCTCCGCTCCCATGACGATGGCTGTGGGCAGTGTGAAGTCGCACGCAGTGTATGTGTGCGTGGCGTGTTCGGTGGCAGCCACCACACGCACGCCGCATTTTTGCAAAAACGACACGCAGTTGTGCAGGCTCTGTTCGCGACAGACTGGCAGCGTGTGCAGTGCGCCCGCCGATGTTTTTATCGCATCGGCATTGACGGTGGCACCGCCGTTTGTCGGGACAATCAGCGCATCGACGCCAGCGCATTCGCAAGTGCGCGCTATGGCACCGAAATTGCGCACATCGGTAATGCCGTCGAGCAGCACCACGAGCGGCGTGCGGCCTTGTTCGTAGAGCAGCGGCACAATATCTTCGATGCGTTGGTACTCGAGAGCCGACAGAAAAGCGACTGCGCCTTGGTGATTTTTGTCGGTCAGGCGATTGAGCCGCTCGGCAGGAACACGCTGCGTGGGAATGGAGCGGCTGCGCAATTTTTCGACCAATTCGTGCGCCAACACACCGTCCAACTCGCGGCGCAGTAGCACCTTGTCGAACTCCTTGCCTGCATCGACAGCCTCGATAATGGCGCGAAGACCGAAAATCATGCTCTTCTCTTTGACCCGTTTTTCGTACATGGCGTGCCTACACTTTTTCGCCTGCAAAGGTAGTAAAAAATAGCGAAAATATGCGTTTTGTCGATTGACTTCTTTTTCGTACCTTTGCAAACTATTTCCTATCGAAGCGATGGACGAAAAAAGTTTGCGTTTTTTGAGCATGGGCAGCGGCAGCAGCGGCAACTGCTACTACATCGGTACGGGCGAATACGGCTTTCTTATCGATGCTGGTATTGGCGTGCGCACTGTGAAACGCGAACTGAAACGCCACAACATTTCGTTGGAGCAGATTTGGGGCATTTTCATCACACACGACCATACCGACCACATCTGCTCGGTGGGTGTGCTGGGCGAAAAATACCACATTCCCGTTTATGGCACGCGCGAAATGCACGAAGGCATCAACCGCAACTACCGTGTAACGGAAAAACTTGTGTCGAGCCGAAAATTCTACAAAAAAGGCGAACACATCGTCATTCGCGATTTCACCATTCAGTCATTTCCTGTGAGCCACGATGCCTCCGACTGTGTGGGCTACTCCTTCACCTACAACGGCAAAACATTTGTCATCGCCACCGATTTGGGCTTCATCGGCAAGGAGGTTGCCGACCACATCGCCAAGGCCAACTATTTGGTTATCGAGGCTAATTACGACGAAACGATGCTCAAAAACGGCCGCTATCCCTATCCGCTCAAACAGCGTGTGCGCAGCCACACTGGGCATCTGTGCAACGACCACACCGCGCGTTTTTTGGCCGACAACTGGCCCGAAACGCTCACGCATGTCTTTTTGTGCCACCTCAGTCAGGAGAACAACACGCCCGAACTGGCGTTCAACACGGTGAACGATGCGCTGGCCGAAAAGGGTATTGCGGTGGAAGTGCTGCAACCGCTCGACCGCGTGGCCGCCTCCGATTTGTACATTTTCGAGTAAGTTTTCTTTCGAAAAATCTGCGCCACTTTCAGGGTACGGCGCAGGGTACAACATTGCTTCTTTTTATTTCCTAAAAACGAAAAATAGGGCGTTTTGTGTTGCCCTATTCATCGCTGTTTTTTGCTGAATTGACGCGGTTTTAGCGAAAATTGCAGAAGTTTTTTGTACGCCCATACGGAATCGAACCGTAACCAAGGGAACCGGAATCCCTCATTCTATCCATTAAACTATGGGCGCATGCCAGCCGATGTGCGCCTTGCGACGCGCGTCGGCATAGCGTTTTTAGATGTCGCGACGGTTGTCTGGGTCGCGGAAATCAGTCGGTGTACGACGCTCGTGGTGCGGACGACGCTCGCCACGGTCGCTGCGTTCGCCACGCTCTTGACGCGGACGGCGTTCGCGCGGTTCGGGTTCGACATAGCCTTCGGGTTTCTCCTTCAGCACACGCGCCGACAAACGGAATTTGCCCGTCTTTTCGTCGATGTCGAGCAGTTTCACACGCACTGTGTCGCCCTCGTTGAGCCCAGTCTCTTCCATTGTTCCGAAATGTTTCCAGTCGATTTCCGAGATGTGGAGCAGACCCTCTTTGCCCGGCATAAATTCGACGAATGCACCGTAAGGCATGATGGATTTGACTTTGGCATCGTATTCCGTGCCGATTTCGGGCAGTGCCACGATGGCTTTGATTTTTTCGACAGCGCAGTCGATAGCGGCGCGGTTCGAAGCAGCCACTTCCACAATGCCCACATTGTCGTCTTCGTCGATAGAGATGACAGCACCCGATTCGGCTTGAATGCCTTGTATGATTTTGCCGCCAGGGCCAATCACCGCACCGATGAGTTCTTTCGGAATCGTCATCGTAACGATGCGTGGAGCGTGCGGTTTCAGGTCGGCGCGCGGTTCGGGCAGCACTTCGAGCATCTTGCCGAGTATGTGTGCACGGCCTTCTTTGGCTTGCATCAGGGCTTTTTCGAGAATTTCGTAACTCAATCCGTCCACTTTGATATCCATTTGCGTAGCGGTGATGCCGTCTTTGGTGCCAGTAACTTTGAAATCCATGTCGCCAAGGTGATCCTCGTCGCCGAGAATGTCGCTCAACACAGCGTAGTTCGTGCCTTTATTCTCCGAAATCAATCCCATGGCGATGCCCGACACAGGTTTTTTGATTTGCACGCCAGCGTCCATCAGTGCGAGGCAGCCAGCGCAAACCGTCGCCATCGACGACGAGCCGTTCGACTCCAAAATGTCGGAAACGACACGAACGCAATATGGATAATTTTCGGGAACCATATTTTTCAGCGCGCGGCAGGCAAGGTTGCCGTGTCCCACTTCGCGCCGCCCAACGCCGCGTTGCGCTTTGGCTTCGCCTGTGGCAAATGGCGGGAAATTGTAGTGCAGCAAGAAGCGGTCGTAGCCTTGTATCAGCGGCTCGTCGATGAGTTTTTCGTCGCGTTTGGTACCCAGTGTAACTGTGGCGAGCGCTTGTGTTTCGCCGCGAGTGAAAATGGCCGAGCCGTGAGGACCAGGCAGGTAGCCCGCTTCGCACCAGATGGGGCGAATTTCGTTGGTTTTGCGGCCGTCGAGGCGTTTGCCTTCGTCGAGAACGGCGCGGCGCATGGCCTCTTTTTCTACATCGTGGTAGTAGCGGTCGATCATGCCCTCTTTTTCTGCCAATTCCTCTTCGGTGAATTGTGCTTTGAAATCGGCGCAGATAGCGGCAAAAGCCTCTTCGCGGTGGTGCTTGTCGGTGTCGGCCGAGGTGGCTTGTTCGTAGGCGCGTGCGTAGCAAAAGTCGTGTACTTGCTGGCGCAGTTCGTCGTCGTTCTCCTCGTGGCAGTATTCGCGTTTCACCGTTTTGCCAGCGGCTTCCATCAGTTCTATTTGTGCTTGGCACTGCGGTTTGATGGCTTCGTGTGCGGCTTTTATGGCTTCGAGCATCTCCTGTTCGGTAACCTCTTTCATCTCGCCTTCCACCATCATAATGTTGTCGAGCGTGGCGGCCACCATCAGTTCGATGTCGGCGTCTTTCAGTTGTTCAAATGTTGGGTTGATCACCATTTTGCCATCGACACGAGCCACGCGCACTTCCGAAATTGGGCCTTCGAACGGAATGTCGGAAACGGCCAGTGCTGCCGAAGCCGCCAGTCCAGCCAGCGAGTCGGGCGTTTCGATGCCATCAGCAGAGTAGAGCGTTACATTCACAAATGTTTCGGCGTGATAGTTGCTTGGGAAGAGTGGGCGCAGGGCGCGGTCGACCAAGCGAGCGATCAGAATTTCGTAATCGTCGGCGCGTCCTTCGCGGCGTGTGAAGCCTCCGGGGAAGCGGCCGCCCGATGCAAATTTCTCTTTGTATTCTACCGTCAGCGGCATAAAATCGGTACCGGGAACGGCCTCCTTGGCGGAGCAGACTGTGGCCAAAAGCATGGTCTTGCCACAGGTTACCATTACTGCGCCGTCGGCTTGTTTGGCCAGTTTGCCAGTCTCCAGCGTAATGGTGCGTCCATCACCCATTGTGATGGTTTTTGTAACTACATTCATAAAAAATTACAATTAAAATTTTACCTCTAAAAATTCGTGCAAAGTTACAAATTTTTTTGGAAACTTCTATAAATTGTCTTGTCGTGGTTTTTAACGGCAGATTCAACTTCTAAATGCAACGGATTTTTTGCAAAGTTCGGAAAAAAATT
>CAVBBP010000088.1:0-5328 GCA_963593685.1 Segatella copri | reverse complement strand
AATGATAGGTATTCAACTACATAGCCGCGACGAGCAGACCTACGACCTGCTTTTGCAGCCGCACCTTACACTTGGCGAGACCACGGCGCAGAACCAAGCGTTGATACTCGCCACGCGCAAAGGCGAATGGAAAGAGAACCCATTGCTCGGTGCAGGGTTGGAAGATATTGTGAACGACCACGACTTTTCGGGGTGGAAGCGGCTCATTGCCGAACAACTTGAGCAAGATGGGCAGCAGATAGACCTGCTTGTCATCGACAGCACAGGCCTAACCCTCGAAGCACACTATAAAAACGACTAATAATGCGCACTATCGACCGTTTGATAATTCATTGCAGTGCCACCCCCGAGGGGCGCAACTACACCGTGTCCGACATCGACCACTGGCACCGCCAGCGTGGTTTCGATGGCATTGGCTACCACTATGTCATCTACCGCGACGGCAGCGTGCATGCGGGTCGCCCTGTGGAGCGAGCTGGTGCGCACTGCACAGGCTACAACGCCACAAGCATTGGCATCTGCTACATTGGTGGGTGCGACCGCGCTGGCAACCCCAAGGACACGCGCACCACCGCACAAAAAGCGGCATTGCGCCAGTTGGTGGCAACGCTACACAGCCGTTGGCCGCAAGCCACCATTCACGGCCACAACGAATTTGCTGCCAAGGCCTGCCCCTCGTTCGATGTGCAAGAATGGCTAAAAACGACAGATTTATGACAACATTCGAGATAATAAGTTCCGTACTCAATCTGCTCTTTGTGGGCGGAGGCATAGTTACCGCTGTAACGCTCCGTGCCAAGCACAAGCAAGCCAACGAAGCCGCCAAAGCCGCCGAACTGGCCAACAGCGAAAAGGAACTCCAAATAGTGATGGGTTATATTGTTGAACCACTCAAAAAAGAGATCAATGAACTACGAAAAGATGTGCGCCGCCTCAATCGTGCAATCAACAAAATTGCGGAATGCCCTCATGCTGCTGATTGTCCTGTTAAGCGTGAGTTGCAAAACAGTGCAAACAACGATTGACGCCGAGCAGACAAGTCGCACACACACGCAAATAGTGAGCCATACCGGCGCACAACGCCACACCGACAGCACCACACAGGCGCAGACTGCCGCGCGCGTGCAAGCGACGACCAATTGCGACGAACTGGTGGTAGCAATCGACTGGAGCCAACCCGACAGCGCAGGCCGACAATATGCCAAGCGCACCGTGCAGACCGTCAGACACACCACATCGGCTACCGATAGCGCAGGGCAACAACTACTAAACACGCACGCGGCGATTGCCGAAATGGCACACACAGCCGACTCTATTACGGCTGCAAGCAACACCCACACCACGCAACAGACCGACACGGCTACAAAAGTCAGCACGCCATCGTGGGTCAATTGGCTTGTAGTTGCCATTGTGGCAGCAGCACTTGTAGTTGTAATTTTATTCTTGAAAAAATGGCGAATTATATAGTACAAACGCGACAAAACCTGCTCGACATTGCGCTGCAACAGTGCGGCACGATGGAGGCGGCCTACGAAATGGCCGACCTGAACGGCATAAGTCTGACCGACGACCTGTCGGTGGGCGCGGCACTGGTGTTGCCAGCAACCGACCTTTTTGCTGACGCCAGCAAAACGATGCAGCACTACGCCGCCAACCACATCGTACCAGCCACCGCCATCGACCAACAAAGCATCGCCATTCTGCTCGATGGTGGCGAAGGTATCGACTTTTGGGGCATCGAATACAACTTTGTTGTTCAATAAATAGTAGCAAGATGTGAGTAGCAAGTAGCAAGAAAGTGTGAAAGTGTATAAAGTCTATAAAGTGAAAAGTAGAAAGTGGCTTTTTCTCCTTTGGAAAAAACGGGAAAAGAGGCCACTGCCAACACCAATGCGTTAAACTCATCAACTGATCAACTCATCAACTAATCAACTTAATTTGAAACTCTGAAACTCTGAAATTCTGAAACTTTGAAATAACATGAGAACTATCGAAGAGATAAAAAAGAGCATCACCGAGGCGTGGATGAAAGACCAAACACTGGCCGCCGCATACGGTTTCAGCGAGGGCAGCGACTGGCCATTCAGCAAGGTCAGCATCGAAAACACACTCTGCTACATTGTAGCGGCCGCCATTTGGACACACGAACGGCTGTTCGATGCACACCAAGCCGAAATCACCGACTTGGTGGCACAAAAGAAACCGCACTCGCTGCGTTGGTATGTCGATAAGGTGAAGCAGTTCCGCGCTGGTGTGCCGCTGGCCGACGACAGCGACGAGTATGCCGACGGCATGACCGACGACGAAATAGAAGCGAGCCAAGTGGTGAAATTCGCTGCCGCCAACGAAAGCAGCGGCATGGTCTACATAAAAGTGGCGACCGAAAGCGGCGGCACAAAAAGTCCGCTCACGGCCGAGCAGGTCGAGGGCTTGAAAGAGTATATCGCCGAGGTGAAAGACGCTGGCGTGCGTGTAGAGGTGATAAACCAGCCCGCTTGCAGCCTGCGACTGCAACTCGACATCCACTACAACCCGATGGTGCTCGACGGCAGCGGTAACAACATCAGCACTGGGGTCAATCCTGTGAAAACGGCCATCGAAGCCTATATCAGCAACCTGCCGTTCAATGGCGAGTACCGCAACAGCGCACTCATCGATGCGCTGCAAGCCGTCGATGGCGTGGTGATACCCGAACTGACCGCAGCCACCGAAAGTTACGACGGCGTTACTTGGACAACCATCAACGCCAAAGCGCAGCCCTACAGCGGCTACTACCGCTACGATGCCACTGGTTCAACGATAAACTACATACCGTATGTCTCTGCAAACAATTGATTGGCGCAAACTGGCAGTGATGTTGCTGCCCACCTGCCTACGCTCGTCGAGCCTCACGGCACTGGTGCGGGTGCTGGTGCAGCCCATCGCCGACCTGTCCGACCGACGACTTGCGCTGCGCAGCAATACGCTGTTCCAACTGCAACACACTGGGCAGGTGGTCTATCTGCGCCACGCCCTGAATGCACAGTTTGGACTGACGCGCGACAACGGCTTCGAGATAGAAGATATTGCCGCCGATGGCGAATTTCTGATGCTCTACGACGAGGGTTCTGACCAAACACCGCTCATTCCGATAGCCGCCAACGAAACCGCCATCGCTGCCAAACGCGCAGGCTGCGACTGGCTCATCGCGTGGGACGAAGACACCGTGTGGGCTACCACCGACTTCATTGTGTGGTGCCCAGCCGCCATTGCCGACGATGCCAACAAACTCTACCGCACCAAAACCGTGGTAGAACAGTACAGGCTTTTGAGCCGTTTCCCCGAATACCGCAAACTACAAAAATAAAACACTATGAACGCAGCTCTTTTCAAAAACACAAACAACAGGTATCCGCTCTCGACCGACACGCTCGAGTTTATGCAGCAGCAGATACACTTGGTCTACACACTGGCCAGCCTCTATGGCGAAAACTACATCATTCGCCAATCGACCGCCAGTGCCGACGGACTCATCGTGATAAAAGGCGAACTAATGCCCCTGTTCGGCACACCGCAGAATTATATTGCCGTTAGACAAAGAAGTACCAAGATCGAAGCCGCTGGACTGACCTTTGCCGATGCCCGCATCGAACGCGGTGCCACTTACACCAACTTTGCGTTGGGCACTTATTACCGAACCACCGACTTCCCCGTTATGCAGCCCATAGCGGACCATTTGGTGCCCAAAGGGGTGATAAACATGTGGAGCGGCAGCCTCTCCGACATACCCTACGGCTGGGCACTCTGCGACGGCACCAACGGCACACCCGACCTGCGCGGCCGCTTCATCGTGGGCTACAACCCCAACGACACCGACTACAACGCCATCGGCAAAACTGGCGGCGCAAAACTGGTTACACTCACCACCAGCCAAATGCCCCCCCACGACCACGGCGGCAAACTCACCACCACCAGCAATGGCAACCATGTACATTCTGTTGATGATTACTACTTTTCCGAAAGCAACTCCCAATTCAAAGGTGTCGATGGAAAATATGATTTGGGCCAAAAGAACGAAACTATCGGCAGCAATAGCACTGACTACGACAACAGGTATTTGTATTACAAGACACACTACACCCTCTCTAACGGCACGCACAACCACAGCGTTACCCTTACTTCGCAGGGCGATAACAAACCCCACGAAAACCGCCCACCATACTACACACTGGCCTATATTATGAAGATAATTTAGTAGCAAGATATGAGTAGCAAGAGAGTGCGAAAGTGTACAAAGTGAAAAGTGTATAAAGTCTATAAAGTAAAAAGTAGAAAGTGGCTTTTCCCCTTTGGGGAAAACGGGAAAAGAGGCCACTGCCAACACCAATGCGTTAAACTTATCAACTCATCAACTTTTCAACTTTTCAACGACCAATCAACTAATCAACCAATCAACTTATCAACCGAAAAAACACCGTTCAAACATGGATAAAACAACACTTAAAGCGTGGTTTACACGCGGCAAAAAACCGACCGCTGCACAGTTCGCAGCATGGATGGACTCCTATTGGCACAAAGACGAACCGCTGCCCACCACTGCCGTGGAAGGCCTCGACCAACTGCTCGACGAAAAGGCCGTAATCGACGATGCACACACATCGACTGCCACCACCTACTCGTCGCAGCGCATCACGCAACTGCTCGAAGCCATTTCGGGCTCGCTCGAACCCGAAAAAGATGTCATCGCTGTCGATACTGCCGATGAACTGCTCGCCATCGAAAGCCCATCGAGCGAAGTGCTCTACCTCGTGGCCGACGAAAATGTGCTCTACCGCTGGGACGGACTCACCTTTGTGCGCGTCGAAGCCGACAACACCGTCTATATACGCAACCTATCAGACCTCGACACCGTTACCGATGTGCGCGACTACAATGTGGTCTGGACCAAACAGGTCAGCGCGAGCCCTGTGCGCTACGCCGCCAGCAGTTGGTCGCTCTCGGTGAGCAACAGCGGCAGCAGCGCACTCACACAGCACCTCGCCAACCGCGACGGCTACTATGTGCGCACCGCCAGCCTGTCGGTTACTGGCGACCCCTCGTGGGGCGCGTGGGAGCGACGCGTCTACGCCCTGCAAGCCGATGTCGATGAACTGCAAACCGCCGTGCGCTGGCACCACGCACAGGCCAAACGCAAACACCGAACCACCGTGAACTACTGCTCGAGCCGCATGAAGTTTGCCATGCCAAAGGTGGGCACTACCGTACTCATCGACGACGCAAAACCGCACTTCTGGGGCTTCGCCTCGTTTGGTAGGCCGAAGCATGGCGTTACCAAAGCCCAACTGAAAG
>CAVBBP010000087.1:0-5429 GCA_963593685.1 Segatella copri | reverse complement strand
GCAAAGATAGCATTTTTTTTGCAAGCAAAAAAAATGCGAGTGAAAAGTGAAAAGTGAAAAGTTGAAAGTTAAAAGTTTGTAAAGTAATTTCTGGTTTCTAGTTTCTAGTTGCGCTGCGCGCTGTTTCAGGGTTTCAAATTTCAGAGTTTAAGAGTTTCTGTGTTTCTGGTTGTAGGGACGCGGCCAAATTATTATTCATTGTTCATTGTTTATTATTTATTTTGGCTTTTGTGGCCTCTTTTCCCGTTTTCCCCAAAGGGGAAAAGCCTTTAGTCTTAGTCTTCGTCAGAGTTCTGAAAATTGAAAATCGCCCTCCAACCCCTCCGCTTCGCTCGTCCCCTTGCAAAGGGGACAGGTTCGCGCCCAAGTTGGAATTTTGAATTAAGAATTTAGATTTTTTTCGATAAGCGAGAGCAGTGCAAAACTCGTTTGAGCAATGCCGAGCGGAGAAAAAAATGCGCGTAGCAAATTAGACGGTTTTCACCGCATTCTGCAGAACCAAAGCCGCATTGCCCACCAACAACGACAGTAGGGACGCGGCACGCCACGTCCCTACAATTCTTGCTACTTACTTCTTGCTACTTACGGCTATCTTCTGCGCTTTGTCGCCGATTTTGACGATGTAAACGCCGTTCAGTTGGCCGTTTAGTTCGGTAACATTCTGGCCGGTGAGTGTGAAAATCTGGAAATTTTGTGTGCAGATTACACGGCCGTTTTCGGTGTAGAGGGCTATGCTTTCTGCTGGTTGTAGCGCTGTAACAGGCGAACTAACTTCGCGCACCAGACGGACTGATTGCCCATTGCAGAGATCGGCGCTGTACATGTTTGTGCCGTTCGAGAGGAAGGACAGGTAGTTCGCGTAGTCCGAGCCAGCCATCGTAGCAGACCAATAGTTGCCGTAGGTCTGCACATCTTTCATATCCGACCCGAGGCGGTAGGCCGAAGCAGGCAAGAAGACAGCCCCTGCGGCTTCGAGTTTCTGCCATTGGGCGAATGTAAATGTCTGATAAGTGGCGTAGGCTTCTGCATCATAACTATCGGCAAAACCGCTCTTGAATGCTACACCTTCGGGGAGTTCCCAACTATCGGGCAAGAGAATTAAACCGTTGGCATATTGCGACCCATCGCCGTTGAGATGAATGCGTGCAACGCCCTTCTTTTCACTGGCATTGTCGCGCGTGTTGAGCAGGTATTCCCACTCATCTTTTGTGAGTGTGCGGTAGGTATTGGCTGCACTTGTGCCGATAGCGTTCGTACCCCAATCTACAAAACTGCCAGCATAGTCGGAGATGGTTTTAGAGGTGCTAATGCCCCATTTTGCAGAACCTGTGCGACCGCTCCAACCGAAGAGGTCTATCTTGTCGGCAAGTTTATTGTCGCTCACATTGGCGCTGCCAATCATCTCCGTCTGGAACTCGGCAAACGCCCAAGTGTAGGTGTCGGTGGCAACACCAGAGCATTGCAAATTGCCCTGCGAAAAAAGGACTTGCTTGCCAGCAGAAACCGTAAACGCGGTGGGCGTAAAGGCAGAAGTTGCTTTCTCGAGCACGACACTAACGGTAACCTCGCCCGCAGGCATCATGAAGGTGTATTGGTAAGAAGTGCCGGCTACAGCGGTGGTCTCGACAGGCGTTGTGCCTTGCAGGACGGTGATTGTCTTCGGAACATAGTAGGACTTGTTGCTCGAAATGGTGAGCGTAACCGTTTCGCCCGCTGGCGAAGCAGTAGTGTTGGCTGTGAGCGTGCCATGTTCGGGCGCAGCCAGCGTAATGTTGTATTTAATGTCTTTCACCAGACGAACTGCTTGCCCTCTTAAGCGGTCATGATTATAGTCAAATCTCGATCCTCTCGGGTCGAAGTACAGGTTGTGTGCGTAGGATTTGAGCGTAGGCAAAGGCGTAGCAGACCAATAGTAGCCACTTTCCCGCACATAATTTATAACCGTCCCAAAGCGCGACCCCGAAGCAGGCAAAAATACGGCACCTTTGGCTTCGAGTTTTTGCCATTGGTCGAGTGTGAAGGATTGATGTATAGTGTAATAGACTTCGTCACTACCATTTCCAAAACCGCTCTTGAAGGTTACCCCTTCTGGATCAGTCCAATCATCGGGCAAGAGAATAAGCCCATTGACATACTCTGTAGTACTCAAATTGATACGGGCAATGCCTTTCTTTTTATCTGCATCGGTGCGAGAATTTAGTAGGTAGTTCCACTCATCGTAAGTGAGTGTACGGTAGGTATTTGGCGCATTGTTGCTGATGGTTTTCTGACCCCAATCTATGAATGACCCCCAGTAATCAGTTTGAGTTGTAGAGGTGTTGATGCCCCAAAATGCCGAAGGTTCAGAAGCGCTCCAACCGAAGAGGTCAATTTTGTCGGCAAAACAAGTACAATCGCCTGATTCACAGGCATAACTGCACGACGCTGTACCACTAGCCACATTGGCTGTACCGATCATATCGTATTGGTTTTCGGCAAACGCCCAAGTGTAGTTGCCTTTGGGAATGCCAGAGCATTGCAAATTGCCCTGCGAAAAAAGGACTTGCTTGCCACCAGCAGAAACCGTAAACGCGGCGGGCGTAAAGGCAGCCCAGAGGGCGGCAGTGGCGCAAAGAGCCAAGCAGAGGGTGATTAATTTCTTCATCATTTTTGGAGTTTTTAGTGGTTATGGGGAAGTTCAAATTTCAGGGTTTCAAATTTCAGAGTTTAAGAGTTTCTGTGTTTCTGGTTGTAGGGACGCGGCCAAATTATTATTCATTGTTCATTGTTTATTATTTATTTTGGCTTTTGTGGCCTCTTTTCCCGTTTTCCCCAGAGGGGAAAAGCCACGCGACCAACAGCGCCACACAATTCATAATTCATAATTCAAAATTCAAAATTGGTTTTAACCCCACCCACTTCGCTCGTCCCCCTATCCTCGCCCTGCTCGGCAGGGGGACAGAATCGCGTCCAACATTTTCCCGATTCTCTCCCCCTGCTGCGCCAGCAGATAGGGGGAGTACCCACGCAGTGGGGGTAGGGGTTTTGGTTTTAATTAAGAATGAATAATTGTGAAATCAACAACGCTGCCAAATTATTATTCATTATTCATTGTTTATTGTTTATTGTTTATTGTTGGCAGTAGCCCCCTTTCCCGTTTCCCCCGAAGGGGGAAAGCCACGCGACCACGATAAATATGGGGTAGAATGGTTGCGCTGCAAAAATACGGAATAAACTTGAGTCGGCAAACTTTTTTTTGCAAAAAAAAAGTTAATTTTTATGTCAAAAAGTATGAAAAAAAAGCGGGGAGAAATGGACAAATAATCTCACTCGCAAAAGGCTATGCGGGGGCGTACATCGCGGTCGAGCGGCGACTGGAAGCGCAGTTGCACAGGCAACAACCACTGCCCTACTCTTTGCGCCAAAGTTGGCTCTTGGTCGGGCATTTCGAGCGTTTTGAGTCGCTGCAAGTTGTCGGCGGCAATGGCGTAGTAGCGTTTGCTGTGCAGCGAGGTAACGCAGAGCGTCCAGTCGCACAGATTGCCGATGATAGAGAGCGATTCGCAGGCGGGATCGAACGGCGGAATGTCGATTTGGCGCAACGCGTAACTGCCCGCCTCGAGCATAAAAAAGCGTTTTTGCGCATCGCCGAAGAACGCCAGCGCGCGGCGGTCGCGAAATTCGGTAACGAAAATGTGGCGCACCTCCACGCTATCGGGCAAGGCGATGGCACGCACATACGGGCGACCGCGCTGCATTTTCAGGTTGAACAGTTTGCCCTCGGCATCGACAATGAGATAGCCGTTGTCGTACTCCTTGCGGTTGGTAGCGTTGCCCGCCACGATTTTAGCAGGGAAAGCGAAGCTTTTTTTCAGCAACATTTGTGTGAAACGGTCGCTTTTGTTGCGATTCACCGCATTGGCAGCCATATCAATGAACTCGATGCCGCTGTCGGTAATGCGAAAAACATCGTCGGGCATCTGCAAATCGACGCGCCCCGATAGCGATTCGAGCAGCGGATAGAGTGCCACCTGATGGCGGTTCACATCGCTCGGCGCGGTGCGGAAATTGAAATTTGTGGTCTGAATCACTCGTGGTGTAACCGCCACGCCACAAAGCGAATCGGGCAGCCGCCCTTCGGAGAGAAGTTGGCGGTAGTAGAATGCGGGCAGAATGCTGTCGAACTGCGCGGCGGTGTAGGTGTGGCCGCTGCAATCGGTGTAGTGCATGATGCCGTCGCGGCTCTGCGTCTGTGCGAAATCGCCCACCACCGAACTGTAGAGCGTGAACGGCGTTTTGGTCGAGCCGTCGGTTGCAAAATGGTACGCCCACGGCACTATCCATGCCACCAACGCCACGCAGACGGCGCACAAAAAGAGGCGACCGCCAAGCAGCAGATATTTTTCGAGGTTGTTCATAATTTTTTTAGTGTATAAAGTGTGTAAAGTGTATAAAGTTGAAAGTTTGTAAAGTTGATCGGTTGATTGGTTGATTGGTTGATTGGTCGTTGATAAGTTGATGAGTTGAAAAGTTGATGAGTTTAACGCATTAGCGTTGGTCTGTGCGGCAAAATCAATCTTCAAATCTTCAAATAATTTGGTCTTTTGTCTTTACTCTTTATTCCTTATTCTAAAAAATTCACTGCTCACTTCTAACTACTAACTTCTCACTAAAAAGTTTACTCTTTTCCATCTTTGAAGCGTTTGACCGAGAGAATCGGCAGGAGCAGGCCGAATAGTGCGAAGAGTGTGAGCCACGGCACGAAAGCGTTGTAGGCTTCGGGCGTTTCGGAGAGGAAGAAGAGGCGTAGGCACGCCACTGCTACCACGCTATCGAACAGGCGCATGCGCCAAGTGGGTTCCAAGCAGACCCACGCACCAAAGGCGTAGGCCGCCAAGCCCGCTACAAACCACGGCAACGCTGTGCGCATGATGTGCGCTACGATTTCAGGTGCGAACCAGTGCGCCAAACCGATATGCAACAGCAACAGCGAGCACGCAAACAGCACCACAAGTGCCAACACGCCAAACGCCAGCATTTCGGCCACGGAGCGCAGGTAGTGTTGCGGCAGATGCAGCGTGAGTTTCAGGCGTTTTTGTTGCATTTCGGGGACGAACTGCACGGTCGCAGCACAAAGTGCCACGATGAGCGGTAGAAAACGCAAAAGTTGTATGAACACCGCATCGCGCGTTAGCACCACCTCCCACAAGTGCGCCGCCCCTTTGAGTGCGACCAAGCGTTGCACATTGAGCAGCACATAGCCGCACAAAATCAGCGTAATCAGCGTGGCTACAGCGTAGAACCAGCGCGTTTTTATCCATTCTTTGTAAAACATTGTCGTTTTTTTTCTATGTGGATTTTATAAATTTCCTGTTTTGTAGCCAATTTCTTTCTTTTTTTTCGTTCATTTCTTTTGACGACCAAAAGAAACGAACCAAAGAAAAGTCGCG
>CAVBBP010000086.1:0-5741 GCA_963593685.1 Segatella copri | reverse complement strand
GAGAGCAGTGCCAAACTCGTTTGAGCAATGCCGAACGGCGAAAAAATCTATAAATCTGAAATTTGAAATTCTGTCATTGCGGCTTGCCGCACCACTCCTCATTCCTAACTCCTCATTCGCTCACTACTATTTTCTGTCCATTCAGCAGATAAACGCCAGCGGCAAGTCCTGTAACGGTGGTTGTGCCTGCAGTCAGGTGCAGTTTGCCGACAGCCACGCCGCTGATATGATAGAGCGTGCAATCGGCTTCGTTGTCGCTTTCGATGAAGAGCGTATTGCCCCAACTCCAAACGCTCAAGCCGTCGGCAGCAATCTGTTTCACCGCCGATGTGCCGCTGTACGACACATCGTACCAGCGCGTCCAGTCCCAAAGTTTCACTTCGCCAGCCTTCAACTCCAAGCCGCCATTTTTCGGGTATTGTTGTTTGGCATCGTCCTCTTCGCCGTTGGTGAAAATCACATTGCCCACGCTCCAGCCCGACGGCAACGACAGCGCGTAGTAGTCGCCTGTCAGGTGCGTCATCGGCTTGCCTGGCCACTCTGCGTTTTTGTTGTCGCCATTGTACATGTAGCAGTAAATCTCCGCCCAATCGGCAGGTTTCACAGCAATAGCCGTGCCAACACCCACGCTGAAGGCCTCGCCTTTAATATAGGTGTAACTGCGGTTTGCGTTGCCTTGGTCGTTGGTGGCGGTTACGGTCAGGTTCACTTTGCCGCCCACAGCGAGCGTGCTTCCAACCTCTATTTTCGCCTGTCCATCGAACGAAACGGCTGCACCGCCATCGATGCTATACGACGCTGTTTTGGCATCTTTCGAGCGTAGGCGCACCTCGAGCGTTTCGCTGTAGAAAGTGTAGCCGTCGGGAATGCTCACTGCCACAGTGGGTTGCGGAGCAGGTGCGCTGCCAGCGCGGCGGCAACCGATGTCGGCCAACTGGTAGCGTATGGTGTCGCTGTCCGATTTTTCGGCCGAGGTCGATTTGTCGTGAATGTACTCGCCATATACATCGTCGATTATGCTGTGGTCGTGCGGCAAGCAGTCAATGCCCGATTCGCCGCGTGTGGCTATCATCATCGCGCCAATGCCTGTTTGGGTCAGATACTCTTTGTCGATACCGAGCGTGGCCAGCGGAATTTTCATCTCGTAGAACGAATCGTATTTTTTGTTGTGTGTCTTGCTGATGAGCCCAGCATACGATGTCGGGTCGTTCAGATCGACCCAAGTAGAGCCTTCGGCATAGACATCGGCGGTATCGGTCGGGGCGTTCAAATACCAAAGGTGCGTGCTGCCGCCAAAGGTTTCGCCCATTTTGTAACTGATGCCATTGTCGCTGAATTTTTTGCAATAGGCGGCGTCGTAACTGGTGTTGCCAGCAGCATCGGCGGCCAAAAACATGGCGGGTGTACCCTGCCCTGCCTTGCCGCTCATCATAAATATGCGATCGACGGGCGTTTCGTACACCACATCTACTTTGTTCCAAAGCATACCGCCGTTGCTCATGCGGCCTGTCATTCGGGCTGCTGGGTCGATGCTCAGCGCAATTATCAGCGGCACATCGGCTATGCGGCCGCCATCGCTCAAAGGACCGTCGCCCTCGCGCACCCAACTGAGCACATCCGACACATTCACCATCTGCCAAGCGAGATAAAGATTGGTGTCGTCCCACGCAGCGAACAGTGCGTAGCAGTCGAGCACGCTATTTTCGTGCATACCTTTGAAAGTGGTACACATGTCGTTGGCCGAGCCTTGGGCAATAATCAGGTCGTCGCTCCAGTCGTTCGGGTCGCCATCGATGGTGATGGTGGCTTCGTGTCCAAATTGGTTGTTGGGATTGGTGCTGTAGATACCGCGGTTTTCGACCACGCCAGCAGCGAAAAGCGTTCCGCACAGGGCAAAACAGAGGCAAAGAGCAGTAATTTTTTTCATGGTTGTGTGTGTGTTAAGGTTCGCAGCGGCTCGAAAACAGAACACGCTACAACATAAAGACAACCGAACACCGCCTTTCCCTACCTTCAAAATGCGTTTTTATGATTTTTTAACAAAAAAAACGAGAAACTCGTTTTCAGTTTCTCGTTCGTTGCGGAGAGAGAGGGATTCGAACCCCCGGTACCTCTCGGTACGGCGGTTTTCAAGACCGCTGTAATCGACCACTCTACCATCTCTCCGAAAGGCGCTGCAAAGGTACGCTTTTTTTTCGATTTGGCAAAAAACTATCCGCATTTTGCGTCGGCGTGCCGTTTTTTCCACAGTTGCCACGCATTGAACGAGTTTTGCCACACCACATAACTCCCTGGTCCTAGCGACGACACAGGGTCCAAATAGGCGCACGCCATCCACACGGCCAGCACCGTGTTTTTCTGTCCAAGGGCTTGACCGCCGCTAATGCGGTCGTTGTAGCGGCTGCCCACCGTTTTGCCTAACCAAAATTGCACCACACACGCCAGCAAACCAGCCACAGCTATCAGAATTTTTGTGCCAACGCCAGCAGGACTGACAATGAGCGACTGCGTGGTTTGCGCTATCACTATCACAAGCGCAACTGCCCACAAATAAAACGCTAACCAACTGTACGACAGCAGAAAACGATGCACACGCGGCAGCCATCGGCGAAAAATCAGTGCCAAAAAGAAGGGTAATAGCAGTAGCGGAAAGACCTTACTCAAAATTTTCAGGCAAGCCCCCACAAAATTCAATCCAGCGTGCGGCTCAACCAGCGGAAAAGCAATCGGCACCAACACCGCCGCCAGCAGATTCGACAGCAGCGTGTAGGTAACCAAACTCGATGTATTGCCGCCCAATTTGCCTGTAATGACAACGCCTGCCGTGGCTGTCGGGCAGATGAGGCAGACCATCGCACCCTCCAAAATTATCCGCGCGGCGTGGCTCATCGGCCAAATGGTGAGCACCGCAGCAATGGCGCAGCACATCACGGCTTGAAAAAGCAACAACCAGCCGTGCCAACCGTGCGGCAGCAGTTCTTTCGGCTCAATTTTGCAAAACGACAGCAGCAACTGCGCAAAAATGAGCGTCGGCGTGAGAAAACCGACCGTCGTCTTCACCAACGGCTTGGCAGGCGCAAACAGCGCCACATCGGCCAGCAAAAAATAGCCAGCCACACCGCACACCATCGCAATCGGCAAAGTCCAGTTTTTCAAAAATCGCAACATTTTTTTAGTAGCAAGATGTGAGTAGCAAGTAGCAAGAAAGGTTATAGGTTATAGGTTATAGGTTATAGGTTATAGGTTATAGAACATAGATTGTAGGGACGCACCGAGTGCGTCCGAAACGTTTCAACAGTTCAACGATTAAACGATTCACCCAATCTTCAAATCTTCAAATAATTATCAATTATCAATTAAAAAATTCCTAACTCCTAACTCCTAATTCCTCACTAATAAGGAACTGTCGCCGTAACTCAGGAAGCGGAACTCGTGGTCGAGCGCATAATTGTAGATGGTGCGCCAGTTGTCGTTGCCCACAAATGCCGAAACGAGCAGCAGCAGCGTGCTTTTTGGTTGGTGAAAATTGGTTATCATCTTGCTCACCAGCCGAAACTGAAATCCTGGCACAATCATTATCTGCGTGGCAGCCTCGAGCGCAGGTAGATGGTGCGCCGCCAAGTAGTCGCAAATGGCCTGCAACGCCTCGTCGATGGTCAGCGTGTGGTCGTTTTCGTAAGGTTCCCACTGCGCCACATTCAGGTCGGGATTTTCGGGATTGGCATAGATTTTGCAGCCCAAATAGTAGAGGCTTTCGATGGTGCGTACCGATGTAGTGCCGACTGCCACAATGTGTCCGCGGTAGCGCAGCAGGTCGGCAATGGTCGAGCGGTTCACCGATATTATTTCGCGGTGCATCGGGTGGTCGCCAATCTCGTCCGATTTCACAGGCTGAAAAGTGCCCGCCCCGACATGCAGCGTAACTTCGTCTTCGCGCACTCCTTTGAGCGTCAGTTGGCGCAGCACATCTTTGGTAAAATGCAGTCCAGCAGTGGGCGCAGCCACCGAGCCGTCAATCTTCGAATAGACGGTCTGGTAGGTCGTTTTGTCGCTCTCTTCGGTGGCGCGGTTGAGGTATGGCGGAATGGGCAGTTCGCCAAAATGTTTCAGAATATCGGCAAAAGTGATGGCATCGTTGTTCCAACTGAAACGAATGTCGTGCGTCATGCCTTCGTCGGCCGACAGGCGTTCGGCGCACACCTGCACAAATTCGCCGTCGATGAGCAGCGTTTGCAACAGTTCTCCCTCTTTCCACTTTTTCAAGTTGCCCACCAAACATTTCCACACGCAACTCTCCGTCGCTTCGAATGCTTGCAGATAGTCGGCTGGCGTGCGTGGTTCGAGGCAAAAAATCTCGATTTGTGCGCCCGTCTCTTTCTGAAAATGCAGCCGCGCCTGAATCACCCGCGTGTTGTTGTAAATCAGCAAATCGCCCTGTTCCAAATGGTCGGGCAGGTCGTAGAAATGGTTTTCGGCTATGGTGCCATTGCGCCAGACGAGCAGTTTGCTGTGGTCGCGCTCCTTGAGTGGATATTTGGCGATGCGGTCGTCGGCGAGAGGGTAGTCGTAGTCGGCAATGCGAATCTGTTTTGGAGTGTTCATCGTAGTGTGAAAAATGCCTTTTTTCGGAACGCAAAAGTACAACATTTTTACCAATCGACAGCATATTTTTCGCCCATTTGTGCGTCTGCATATTTTTCTTTATTTTTGCCAAAATGTTTTTCGTTGGCATGGACAAAAATTTTGCGTGGCATTGGCTTCGTCGGCGTGGTTGGACTTTGGTGTGCAGCACGCCACTTCCACCGAAAGCGGTCGTTTGCATTGCGCCCCACACAAGCAACTGGGATTTTGTCTATGGCATGTTGTTCAAAAGGGCGTTGCGACTGAAAATCAGTTTTTTGATGAAAAAAGAGTGGTTCGCCTTCCCTTTGGGCGGTCTGATGCGCAGCCTTGGCGGCATTCCCGTCGATCGGTCGAAACACGCTCTGCTCACCGACATCATCGCTGGCGAATTCGCACGCCGCAACGAGTTTTACTTGGCTATCACGCCCGAAGGCACGCGCAGCCTTTGCCATCACTGGAAACGCGGATTTTACTTCATCGCACAAAAAGCGCAAGTTCCCATCGTGCTCGGCTACATCGACTATGCCCGCAAAGAGGTTGGCTACACGCGCCTATTCGTTCCCACAGGCGATGTCGAAGCCGATATGGCCGCCATCAAAAATTTCTACAAAACCATCGGCGCAAAATACCCCGAAAAATTTGGAGTGTAGTTTTTGTGGTTGATTGGTTGATTGGTTGATCGGTTGATCAGTTTAACGCATTGGTGGCGGTCTGTGCGGCAAAGCAAATTTCAGAATTTCAGATGGTGCAAGACAACTTTTTTAGAGCAATTTTGACCTATCTGTCAAATTTGGCTTCTAATTTTTCTTTTTCCCCACCAGCCAACAAAATAGTATTGGCGACAAGTTGATGAGTTGTATTTTGCGGCTCGCCAATGGCAAGTCGGCAAACGGTGTGCACGAATACGATACGCAATGCCGCCCGAAAGCCTGCTCCAATGCATAGATATAGAAACTCTTGTACAAGATATTCCCGCCTGGATTGATGATTATTTTCGTCATAATTTTATCGTCTGTAGATGAGGGGATTTCTATAAATTGCTTTGTTGTTTTTCAAGTAAAAATTCCGTTTTTTTCGTTCATTTCTTTTGACGACCAAAAGAAACGAACCAAAGAAAA
>CAVBBP010000085.1:0-5873 GCA_963593685.1 Segatella copri | reverse complement strand
TCTGAATTTTTGCGATAAGCGAGCGCAGTGCCAAACTTGTTTGAGCAATGCCGAGCGGAGCAAAAATCAAATGAAATTTGAAATTTGAAATTGCGGCGTCGCCGCACCACTCCTCACTCCTAATTCTCTTGCTACTTGCTTCTAACTATTTCAGCAAGTATTTCTCTTTCAGTTCGTTGGCTTTGCGTATGCACTCGGGGTCTTTGGGGTTGGCCACCGACGGGTCGAGTTTCGGAATCATCAGTATGGTGCCTGGCTCGATGTCGCTCGGATCCTGAATTTGGAACATATTGGCCTCGTAGATATAGACCCAAAACGCCTGTTCGCCGCCGTACCACTGGCGCGAGAGTTGTGCCAAATACATGCCGCGCTTCATCGTTACTTCGCCGATGAACTCGGTGTATTTCAAGAATATCGGCACCATTTTGCCATCGATTTCGATGAGCGGAATCTCGCGCGTGGTCTTGTTCACTACGCCCTTGTCGGTTTTGCTCGCCTCTTTGGCTTCGGCGGCGTGTTTCTGCTGCGTCTGTTCGTCCACAAGTCCCACAGGAATAATCTCCACGCGGCGATCTTTCGATTTTTGGTGCGCAAAATCGTTGTAGCGGAACGGCTTGGTAGCACCAAACGACTGCACTTTCATCTGCGAATCGTACACGCCTTTTTGGCGCAACATATTGGCCACGGCGCGCGCACGCTTCATCGACAGTTGCTGGTTGTATTCGTCGGAGCCAGTTTTGCAGGCGTGTCCGTTCACCTCGATGCCCATGTCGCGGTGCTGCACCAGCACGGCAGCCACCTTGTCGAGAATGTCGGCGGGCTGCAGTTTGGGGTCGTACTTGTCGAAATCGAAGAAGATGACCGACTTGCGCAACTCCTCGTCGAGCGTGGCGACGGCTTTGGCAATGGTGTCGTGGCGCGTTACTGGTTGCTTCGGCGTGCTTACCACATTGGGCAGCGGTCGCGTATCGCGCAACACCACGGTGTCGCTCAACACAATGGTATCGTTCACCACAATGGTGTCCTGAATGCGTATGGTGTCGTAAACATAGATGATTTGCGGCTCTTGGTTCTTGTTCGATTTCTTGTCGCGATCCTTTTTCTCTTTGGGTTCGGTGCGCCCCGCAAACACATTCACACCAAATTTAATGCCAGCCGACAGTGGATTGATGCCGCCATTGATGCCACTGCCCTGCGCCTGTTTGGTGGCCAACACGCCTTGGTAGTCGTTCATAAACTGATGGTCGGCATTTTTGAATCCGATGTCCTGTTTTTCCTGATTATTCGGTTTGATAGTGCCGCTGTACGGGTCGATATTGGTGAAGCCGTAGTTGAAATAGACACCGAGAAACAGATCGACGCGGTTGCTCACTTGAAACAGTGCGCCAATCTCGAAAAACGCAGCGATATTGTAGCGGAACTGGTTGTTTTTGCTGGTTGGCACGCCTTTTACCGAGCCATTCTGACCAGCATTATCCTCGAATCCGAAGCCGTGTGCTGTTTCGTTTTCGCCAAAAATTTTCCAATCGTACTGCGGATATTCGCCCACATGGCGCATCGAACCGCCCAGCACTTTGTAGTCGGAATAGACAGGCAGCCCAAATTTAGCCCCCACTTGGGCGTAAAGTCCTGTGCGATAGCCCCAATTCTGCTGAAAATGCAGCGCCAGCGGAATTTCGACCATGTAGATGAGTTGGCGTTCTTTCCAATTTTGCATGCGTGTGCGGTGGTTGTAGGTGTCGCCATCGGTGTCGGAAACGCCGTTCCACGCGTCAATCTCCTTGCCATATTCGCCATCGAGTTTGGCAATGGCACCGTAGTGGCTCACATGCGCTCCTGTTCCGATACCCATCCACGGCAGGAAAAAGTAGGTGTAGCCGATGTTGGCGGTGAGCGACGGCAGCACCGTTTGCGTGCCAGCCTCCACCGTGTAGAGCAGGTCGCTTATGCCTGCCCCGATGCCAAACTGAAAATAGGAGCCTTTGCGCAGCGGGTGAATTTCGAGTTTGCGGCGAATGGTGTCGTTCTCCTCTTCGCCGAGCGAATCGAGCAGCGCATATTGCGCCGAATCGGCCGCCACATCGTTTTCAACGGCCTCGGCAAATGGGTCGATGGCCAGCGTGTCGGCTGCTGCGATGCTGTCGTTTTCGCCAAAAACAAAGTCGGATTCCTCTTGCGCCGCCACCGCCGTAACGCACAAAGCAGCGACAAGTATTAGAGCGTTTCGTTTCATATCGGGTTGTGTTATTTCAATTGGGTTGATGAGTTGATGAGTTTAACGCACGATAGATGGTCTGTGGGGTTTATTTCTAATTTCTAATTTCTGGTTTCTAGTTGTTTTTTGCTTCGCAAAGATTTTTTCTCCGCTCGGCATTGCTCAAACGAGTTTGGCACTGCTCTCGCTTGTCGAAAAAATTCTCAAAATTGCGATAGCAATTTTTGTTTCTAAGTTTCTATGTTCCTAATTGTTGAATTTGAAATTTGAAATTTGTCAATCGTCTTGGTCGTAGCCCCCTTTCCCGTTTCCCCCGATAGGGGGAAAATCCTTTGGTCTTTGTCTTCGTCTTCGTCAGAGTCTTGAACGCGGCTCTGCCGCATCACTCCTCACTCCTAATTCCTAATTCCTAACTCCTCATTCGTCTTGCTACTTGCTACTCACATCTTGCGACTATTTTTAGAACCAAGTCGCATTGCGGCTGGCATCGCTGCGTTTTTCGTATTTCAGGTCTTGTAGCATCGAGGCGTTCACGCCGATAGTTACCAAGTACGATTTGTAGAGTCCGAACGGCGAAACGCTGGCCGACAACCGCCAACAGTGCAGGTCGCGCACGATGGAGAAGGTCATCTGCGTAACTTTCAACTCTTTCAGGTCGAACGAGCCGCTGTAGTTCAGTTTCCATTTTGGCGTAGGGTTCACATGTCCCGAAAAACTGAGGTTGTGCGTCCATTCGCGCTTGTAGTCCATCTTTTCGTAGTCGAAAGTGCTGCCTGTGCGCCACGCTACGGAGTAGTTCACCGTGAAACTCCACGAAAATTCGGGTTTCATGTAGCCCTCTTCGTCGGCGGTAACATTGGCCGATTTGTCCTTTTGCGCATCTTTGTCGATGTTCGACGGCTCGTCCATGTTGAAATCGACATCGGTTGCCATCGGGTCGCGCTCTTCTTCGTCGGAACTCTTGTCTTTGTCCTTCTTTTTGAAGGTGTTGTTGTCGATAGTGTATTGGAACGAAGTGCCTGTACCCAAAAATCTCGGGAAATTGCGCAACTCGTTGATTCTGACTGGATTGCCGTAACTGTTCAGCCCATATTTGTAGGGGTCCCACGCGCCTGCAAGATTCAGCGAAAACGATTTGGTCAGTTTCAAGCGTAGGCTGGTGTTGAAGTTTTGCAGTCGCAGCGAGTCGGCGGCAAAGTTGTAACCGCCCGAAATGGTGAAATTGTCGATGAGGCTCACCTTTTTATATTGTGTAGTGCCAGCCTCTTCCGATTTTTTGCGGTCTTTCACCTTCATCTCCACATTGTTGCTCAGCGACCAGTTTATTGCCGCCTGCATGCCGCGTCCAGGCACACCGTACATGCCGTTGGAGTATGGCGAGTAGGTTACCAATTCGTGGCTCACCTTGTCGATGTTGTTTTTATCGACGATTATTTTGTCGTAGGTGTCGTAAAATTTCCACACTTTGTCCTCCCAATCGGGGTGATAGTTGAACGATACCGACGGTGTCAGCACATGGCGAATGCGATCGACTTTGTCGCCAAACAGTTTGCGAAGGGGCGTGTAGTAGCCATACAGTTTTGTCTGCATACTGATGCCCGCCGAAAAGTCGTACACATTGTAAAAACCAGTTACGGTGTCGAGCACCTCTTGTTGCAGTTGCTTGTCCCACGAGCGGTTCACTTTGCTGAAATACATACGGTCTTGGAAAGTGAAATTTGGCGTGATTGTCAGGTACTTAAACAGCGTGAACGAGGCGGCAATAGGCAGTTTGTGGTTGATGGCATTGCGCCAATCTTTGGTGAATTTCGATTGGGTAAATTTGCTCTCTTTGCACGAAATGCTGTTGGCGAAAGTCATGTTGTACGAGAGGTAAATTTTCTCGTAGAATCGCTCTTTGCCCACGGGATTTTTGCGTTTGAACGGATAGACGCGGCTCATGTTCACGGTCAGATTTGGCAGTGTGAGCGAGATGGTCGAGTCCTGCGAACGCTGTGTTACAAGGGCGTTTACCGATATGCTCCACGGACTTTCGGGGAAGCGTTGCGTGTAACTCACGCTCGAACTGGTGATGTTTTTCGACTGTTCGGCGGGGTTGTAGTAGTTGTTCACATTGCTGTGGCTGTAGCCGCTGGTCGAAAAATCGACCGATGCCGAAAAGGTCGAATATTGGCTCGCTTTCGTATCTTGGCGGTGCGTCCATGTCAGTTTGAAGTTGCGGTATTTCTGATAGCCGGGCAAATCTTTTTCGCCATAAACATCTTCGCGATAGGTGGCGCGGAAGTTGCCGCTGAACTTGTAGCGCAGCGCGTAAGTGCTTCCCAACTGCACGCCCCAAGTGCCTTTTGTGTAGATTTCGCCCGTCAGTTCAAGGTCGATATGGTCGCTGATGGCAAAGTAGTAACCGCCATTTTTCAAAAACAATCCGCGCTCCATCTCGTCGCCATACGAAGGCATGATGATGCCCGACGAATAACTCGATGTGAAGGGAAAAAATCCGAACGGCACCGCCAGCGGCAACGGCACATCGGCCAGCACTAAATAGGCTGGCCCCGCCGCAATATGACTGCCGGGGCGCACTTTGGCTTTGGTCAGTTGCAGATAAAAGTGCGGGTGGTCGTGGTTGTCGCAAGTGGTGTATTTGCCGCCCTGCATAAACATATCCTCGTTTTCGAGCCGCTTGGCTTTGTCGGCCACAATGTAGCCCTCGCCCTGCTGCGTTACGCCACCGCGTATAAAACCGCGCCTCGAGCGGAAGTTGTACGACATCTCTTTCGACGAGTAGGGCTGGTCGCCATCTTTGAACACAGGCAGCCCCACATCGTTGCCGAGGCTGTCGGTTTTGCCCATAGCATACACCGTGCTACTGTCCATGCTCATGCGTATGATTTCGGCTTCGAGTTCGATGGGACGCTCCTGCGCATAACGCACATTGCTGCTGCCATACAAAAATCCGATGCCTGTGCCGTAGAAAATGATGGAGTCGTTGCAGTGGTAGTGTATCGGCGCGTCGATGTCGTCGTTTTTTTCGCGCTTGGTGGGGGATTGCACGGTCGAATCGGTCGACAACGCTGCAATTTGTGTCGAATCGAGCCTGTTTTCTGCCGAATCGAGCACATTTTCAATGGTGTCGAGGGCGTTTTCAAGGGTGCGCAACGAATCTGTTGGCGCATTTTCGGCAGCAAAAGCACGCAAAATGCCAACGGTCAAAAGAACTATCGTAAGTGTTAATCCCTTGAACCTCAATGTTTTATCGATAGTTGCGACTTGTGTCGCATATAATTTACAAAGGTACAAAAAACTTGCGAATTTTCGCACGCTTTTTTCTTCCCAACGAAAAAATGGTGGCAGGAGCCCCCTACAAATTATCACGAGAGGAGTGTTTTTGAATAAAGAATAAGGAATAAAGACAAAAGACTTTTTAATTATCTAATTATTTAATTTCCAATTACTTAATTAAAATTTTGGCGGCTTTGTTGATACCGAAACGGCATTGGGCGGCGAGTGTCAAAAATCAGGTTTTGTGTTTCGAGAAAGCGTCATCACTGTCTGAACGAAGTGAGTTTGATGATGCCGAAACCAAAACCGCCAATTTTTGGCAACGCTCGCGCCCCTGCCGCGACTTTTCTTTAATTCTTGATTTTGCTCACGCTCGGCA
>CAVBBP010000084.1:0-5920 GCA_963593685.1 Segatella copri | reverse complement strand
CGAGCCATGTGTTCCAGTTCGATTTCCTGAACGACGACTTTGCCAAACTGCCGCAACCACTCCAAGAGATTATTGCCGACCCCGAACGACGCAAAAAACTCGTCGTCTATATCAACCCGCCGTATGCCGAAGCCAGCGATGTACGAACACTAAAAAAGGGAGAAGCAAAAAACGCAGTAGAACAATCTCAAACAAATAAAAAATATGCAAAATTATTAGGGCAAGGAAACGCAGAATTATTTGCGCAATTTTTTACGAGAATTTACCACGAAATCCCCGACTGTGTCCTTGCAGAATTTTCAAAGTTAAAAATTCTGCAAGGACCGCATTTTGTGGATTTCCGCAATTTTTTTCTTGCAAAACTCGAAAAAATGTTTGTTGTACCCGCAGAAACATTTGACAATGTCAATGGAAAATTTCCAATTGGTTTCATGGTTTGGGACACAAACAAAAAAGAACATTTTTCTGAAATACAGTCAGATGTTTATGATAAAAACGGTGATTTTCTTGGAAAAAAGATTTTTTCAGCCTACGATTCTGCACAATATATGAACGAATGGATAAAACCATATCGAGGGAAAGCAGAAACTGATTTAATCATTGGTAAATTTCCGTTTAAGGGTAATGATTTTCAAAATCAAAATATCGTACAAATAGTACACGAAAACATGGTGTATAATAAGGCGGCAGGTCAATTTTTGATAACTGCTAATAACCTTATTATGACAGGCATTTACTTTGCCGCACGAAAAAGTATTCCAGCCACATGGTTGAACGACCGCGACCAGTTTTTGTTTCCAAACGACGGTTGGCAGAGCGATAGCGAGTTTCAGGCCGACTGTTTGTGTTGGACTTTGTTCAACAACAACATACAATCGACATTTGGCATCAACCACTGGATACCCTACACCGAGGCAGAGGTGGAGGCGCGCGAGAAATTTGCCTCGCACTTTATGAGCGATTTCATGGCGGGCAAGGCGGCAGCCAGCAGTGCGGCACCCGATACGCTCTTTGCCACCGAGCAAACCAGCCTTGTGCCTACTGCGCCCATGCACTTTTCGCCCGAAGCGCAAAGCGTGCTGCAAGCGGGGCGCGCCCTGTGGCGCTACTACCACCAAACCTGCGCCGCCGCCCACTACAACCCAAACGCCGCCCTCTACGACATACGCGCCTACTTTCAAGGCCGCAACGAAAAAGGCAAAATGAACAACACCAGCACCGACACACAATACAACACACTGATAGCCGCCCTGCGCCAAAACCTAAAAATTCTCGCAAAAAAGATAGAACCAAAAGTGTACAAATACGGATTTTTGAAATAAGTTAGAAGTGAGAAGTTAGCAGTGAGAAGTGTTTTTTTTTGAATGAGGAGTTAGGAATTAGGAGTGAGGAGTGGCGCGGCGGAGCCGCAATTCCAAATTTCAGAATTTCAAATTTCAAATTAAAAAATTATTTGAAAAAATTGAAGATTGCGGCGATGTTGAATGCGAATAATTCATAATTCTAAATTCTAAATTAAACCTCCAACCCCTACCCCCACTTGCGTGGGTACTCCCCCTATCTGCTAGCGCAGCAGGGGGAGAGAATCTGAAAATGTTGGATGCGATTCTGTCCCCCTGCTTGAAGCAGAGTGGGAAGATAGGGGGACGAGGAGCGACAGCGACGGAGGGGGTTAGAAAATAACTCAATAATTCAATTGGCTTTTCCCCCTTCGGGGGAAACGGGAAAGGGGGCCACAAGAAAAATTAACAATAAACAATGAATAATGAACAATAATTGCGGCTTTCCAAATACCGACAACTAGAAATTAGAAATTAGAAACTAGAAACTAGATATTTGCCTCACAGACCAAGACTAATGCGTTAAACTTTTCAACTTATCAACTCATCAACTTTTCAACGACCAATCAACCAATCAACCAATCAACTCATCAACCTACACATGATTACTTCCGAACAACTGAAAGCACTCAACGAGCGTGTAGAAGCACTGCACCGCTACCTCGACATCGACAACAAACAGATGCAACTCGAAGAGGAGGAACTGAAAACACAAGCACCCGACTTTTGGCAAGACCAGAAACGCGCCGAGGAGCAGATGAAAAAAGTGCGTACCATAAAGTACTGGATAACAGGCTATAACGCCGTGAAAGCCGCCGCCGAAGAGGTGGAAATTTCGCTCGACTTTTTCAAAGAAGAGGCCATGACCGAAGCCGAAGTCGATGCCGCCTACAACAAAGCCGTGCAGCAGGTCGAAGAACTCGAAATGCGCAATATGCTGCGCCGCGAAGAGGACAAACTCGGGGCGGTCATCAAAATTGTGGCGGGCGCGGGTGGCACCGAAGCGCAAGACTGGGCGCAAATGCTCATGCGTATGTACATGCGCTACTGCGAAAAACACGGTTATCGCACCACCATTTCGAACCTGCTCGACGGCGACGAGGCGGGCATCAAAAGCATCACCTTCCAAGTGGACGGCGACTACGCCTACGGTTATCTGAAAAGCGAAAATGGCGTGCATCGGCTCGTGCGCGTGTCGCCCTACAACGCCCAAGGCAAGCGCATGACCTCGTTCTCGTCGGTGTTTGTTGCGCCGCTGGTCGACGACACCATCGAAATCGAAATCTCGAACGCCAACCTCTCGTGGGACACCTTCCGCTCGAGTGGCGCAGGCGGCCAGAATGTCAATAAGGTGGAGAGCGGCGTGCGGCTGCACTACACTTTCCGCAATCCGCTCACGGGCGAACCCGACGAGATTGTCATCGAAAACACCGAAAGTCGCGACCAGCCGAAAAACAAGGAAAATGCGCTGCGTCTGCTGAAATCGCAACTCTACGAACTCGAACTCGAAAAACGCCGCCAAGAGACCGCCAAAATCGAGGCTGGCAAAAAGAAAATCGAGTGGGGCTCGCAAATCCGCTCCTATGTGTTCGACGACCGCCGCGTGAAAGACCACCGCACCGACTACCAAACCTCGAATGTAAATGCCGTGATGGACGGCGACATCGACGCCTTCATCAAAGCCTACCTGATGGAGTTTGGAGGACAGGAATAGTTAGAAGTGAGAAGTGAGGAGTGAATTTAATTACCCAATTACCCAATTTCCAATTATTTAATTATTATTTGAAAATTTGAAGATTTGAAGATTGCGGCATTGTTGAATGCGTCTAATTCTTAATTCTAAATTCTTAATTCATAATTAACGAAAGGCTTTTCCCCCTATCGGGGGAAATGGGAAAGGGGGCGACGGCCAAGAAAATTTACGAATTTACAAATTTACGGATTTACAAATTTATTCGATTCAACAGTCCGAACGATTCAACGATTCAACAACCAGAAACCAGAAACTAGAAATTAGAAATTAGAAATAAACCTCACAGACCAAGACAAATGCGTTAAACTAATCAACTCATCAACCAATCAACTCATCAACCCAATTTGAAACCTGAAACTTGAAACCTGAAACTCTCATTATGCGCCAAAAAATACTTTTTATCGTCAATCCCAAATCGGGAACGCTGAGCAAAGCCAACTGGATTTCGATGGCTACACGCATGCTGGCCAAAGATTTCGATTTGGAGTTCAAATACACCACCCACCGCGGGCACGCCTGCGAACTGGCGCAACAAGCCGTGACCGACCATGTGCCGATTGTGGCAGCCGTTGGCGGCGATGGCACCGTGAACGAAATTGCCAGTTCGCTCGTCGATTCCGACACGGCACTGGCCATTCTGCCGCTCGGCTCGGGCAACGGACTGGCACGCGAATTGGGACTTTCGCCGCTGCTGCAACTGAACGCCATTTCGTGCATCAAACGACTGAAATTCAAGCAGATAGACTACGGCCGTGTGAACGATGTGCCGTTTTTCTGCACCTGCGGCGTGGGCTTCGACGCGCAGATAGCCTACGAGGTAACGCAGCGCAAACGGCGCGGCCTTTGGATGTATGTCTCGCTCTGCATACACGAGTTTTTTCACTACAAGCCGCTCGAATGCACGCTCCATTTCGATGGCAAAACGGAAACGCACAAGGCTTTTGTGGTAAATTGCGCCAACATTCGCCAGTTCGGATTCAACGCCTACATCGCACCGCGCGCCGACATGGCCGACGGTCGCCTGAACATCACCATACTGAAACCGTTTGGCTTTTGGACTGCCCTGCGGCTGCTGGCGGGGCTCTTCACCAAGCGGCTCGACCATTTCAAAAAATATGTCGAAACCTTCGAGTGCGAGCGCATCACCATCGAAACCACGCAGAAAACGCCCTTCCACTGCGATGGCGACTACATCGGCCTTTCCGACCATGTCGAAGTCGAAGTTGTGCCGCACGCACTCAAAGTCGCCATTCCATAAACCACTGAAAATCAGCGATAAAAAAAATGCCTCTATCTTCGATAGAAGCATTTTTTAGTTCGGAAGTGGCTTCCCCACTTCGGGGGAAATGGGAAAGGACGCATTCGCGCTTCCCTACTCTTCTTTGATAAAAATTTTCATCTGCCCAGCAGCCACCACGGTGTCGCCAACGCGCGTTTCGGCGTCGAGCAGCGTAATGCCAGCCGCCTCGCCAAGCACACGCAGCGTGCGTTATTTCCGTTTTTGCTTGGCTTCGATGCTGAGGGTGGCGTGCGGCACAGCGCGTAGGCGCTCTTTGGGAATGAGTTTGCCCGTTTCGCGGCAGATGCCGTAAGTTTTGTTCTGAATGCGCACCAACGCAGCCTGCAGATGCTGAATGAACTCCATTTGGCGTTGTGCCAAACGACCGCTCTCCTCTTTCGATAGCGTGGTTGCGCCCTCTTCGAGCGTTTTGAAGGTAGGCGATGTGTCGGTTACATCGTTGCCGTCGGAGTTGTTGACATACGAACTATATTCGGCATACTCGTGCATGGCTTTGTCCAGTTTTTCCTGAATAAGCACACGGAACTCTTCCAACTCTTCGTCTGAATATCTTGTTTTTTCGGCCATGATATTGTGTTTTTTAGGGTTATTGTTCTTTTATTTCCGCAAAAGTACGCTATTTTGTCGGTATAAATGTGCTTTTTGTCGTGAAGTTATCAACAATCGACCTATTTTGTCATGGCGGTCTTCACTTTTTTGAACAGGTTCGAGGCGAAAACAAAGTTGTTGAGCGTGTCGTTTTCGGCGGTGAAAATCTCCTCTTTCGAGCCTGTCCAAGCGATTTTTCCCTTGTCGATCAGCACAATGTTCGCCCCGATTTCCATCACGGAGTTCATGTCGTGCGTGTTCACCACTGTGGTGATGCCATACTCGGTAGTGATGTCCTCTATCAGGCGGTCGATGACGAGCGATGTTACGGGGTCCAGACCAGAGTTTGGCTCGTCGCAAAAGAGGTATTTCGGGTTCAGTGCGATGGCGCGCGCAATGGCCACGCGTTTCTGCATTCCGCCCGAAATTTCGGACGGTGCAAGATGGTAGGCATTGGGATTCAGATCGACGCGCTCGAGGCAAAATTTGGCGCGCTGCTCCATCTCGATGGCGGTCATGCTGGCAAACATTTCGAGCGGGAACATCACATTTTCGAGTACCGAAAGCGAATCGAAGAGGGCCGATCCCTGAAAAAGCATACCCACTTCGCGGCGCAAAAGTTTCACCTCTTTCTGGGTCATTTTGGCGATATTGCGCCCATCGTAAAGCACCTCGCCCGAATCGATGGGAAACAGTCCGATGACGCTTTTCATCAGCACCGTTTTGCCCGAACCGCTCTGCCCTATTATCTGGTTCACCTTGCCGTGCATGAATGTGGCGGTGATGTCGTGGAGCACCTGCTTGCCGTCGAACGACTTATTGAGATTGTTTACCTGAATCATTTTAATTGACAATGGATAATTGATAATTGACAATTATTTCTAATTTCTAATTTCTGGTTTCTAGTTTCTGGTTTCTCAAAATTGCTGTCGCAATTTT
>CAVBBP010000083.1:0-6111 GCA_963593685.1 Segatella copri | reverse complement strand
ATAAATGCGTGCGCTCCAAGTTCTTACCAAAAGTTGCATTTCTTAATTGAATTTGCGCGTCGCATTTTCCGCCTAAAAGTACCGATTTTTGAAAAAAACTTGCTATATTTGCAGGTTAAATTAATTTTGGGCGTATTATGAAAAAATCTATACTCGTTTTGGCTTTGATGGGGTGTGCGATGGCGGCACAGGCATGGACGGGCAGCGGCACACAAAGCGACCCTTACAAAATCGCGACCGAAGCCGACCTCGAGCAACTGTGCAACGCAGTGAATAGCACCACTCCGCAAGATTACGACGGATGCTATTTTGTGCTTGCCAACGATATTGCGCTTAACAAACAGTGGACGCCCATCGGCACGAAAACGGCGTTTAAGGGTTTTTTCGACGGTCAAAATCATAGCGTGAGCAATGTGCAAGTCGATTCGCAGGAGAAATATGCGGGCTTTTTTGCTCAAGTGCAGGGCGGCGGCATCAGCAATTTGCGCATTGCAGGCGGCTCTATTTTGGGCGATTCTATCGTTGGTGGAATAGTTGGCTACGCCAAAGATGCCACGATAGACAACTGCGCCAACACTGCCACTGTGCAGGGCAAATGCCAAGTGGGCGGCGTGGTTGGTAGCTCCTTCAACGCCAAAGTGAAACGCTCGTTCAATATCGGCGCAGTAAGCAGCCAATACGAACCCAAAGGCTATTATTTCTACGCTGTGGGCGGCGTAGTGGGCTATGTTGGCGATGCATCGGTCATCAATTCGTGCTACAACACGGGCGGCATTACCAGCAAAGGCGACAAATTCTACACTGGCGGCGTGATTGGCGACATGAGCAACGCCGAAGCACGCTGTTGCTACAATATCGGACTGGTGGCGGGCAAGCGCGCTGGGGCAGTTCTGGGGACGCAGACTAATTGCACGCTCGATTCGTGCTATGCCGATGCGCAACTCTGTCCTAATTTGCCAGCGTTGGCAAACACTACCAGCGTATTCCCAAATGTGAAAACTGTGCCAACCAAAGAACTGACCGCCATAGGCAAATTCGGTCTGTTCGTCGAAAATCACGATGCCAATCGCTACAGTTACTACTCTGCAAACATCGACAACGACCCCTTGGTGCGCGTGTCGGTGGCGGCACTTACGCTGGCCGATGGCGACGCGATAACGGCCGTTGGCAACGATTTTACCGTAGGCGATGCGTCGCTGTGGCGTTGCAGCAACCACAAAGTAACCGTCGGCAGCAGCAATGCCAGCGTCAATCTCTGCCAAGATGGCACCGACGCAACGACACTTACCGCCACGGCAGGCAACTATTCGCGCCAGATTGGGCTGAAAATCGCCAACCGCTGCGCTACTTATACCAAAGACCAGACCACGCCCAATACTAAAACGCTCTGCGCCAGCGAGTTGCCCTACAAATTCGCCGACAAAAACACGACGGAAATCACTGCTGATGATTTCAATTTTGCGAGCCGACAGTACTCCATCAAGCGCGACTTGACCTTTGCCACGGTCGATGGTTGCGACAGCGTGGTAACCTACACCATCACCTGCTATCCGCTGCCTACCGCCACGCTCAGCGACGAGTTGGAGCCCAATCAAAAAGTACTCAGAGGCGGCAGTCTGAAAGTGGTTTACGAACTCGACGGCGCTGACAACAACTTTTCGTTCGAAACGCCAGACGGCACGCTGCATAGCCGTACAAATCCGATTTTTTCGCTCACGCTGTCTGGTATTGACCGCGATCAAGACTTTACGCTCACGAATTTGACCTGCACCACTGCCGATGGTCATGTTTGCACCGCCAACGCTGCCGACATCGATGTGGTGCATATCACGGTGGTGGACGAGGTGGATATCACCATCAACACAACTGGGCAAGGCACGATGACCGACTTTAATCCTACGGTGAAAGCCGACGGCAAAGCCGAAAAAATCTACACCATTGTGCCAGCCGACGGTTGGTATCTGTCGAAACTCGAGAACAATCTCGACGAGGAGGAGGTCGAAAATGTCTATGTCGAAGGTGGCAAATTGCGCTACGCCTTTACGCCTACGAAAGATACCAAACTTACCGCCACTTTTGCGCACGTCGAAGCGTGGGACGGCGCTGCCCGCAAACCATTTATGACACGCAACCGCGACTCGGTGTTCATCTACGCCACGCAAGAACTGGCATGGGTGGCCGACCAAGCCAACAATCAATCGAACGATTTTGCAGGCCAAACCGTCATTCTGAAAAACGATTTGGACATGGCCGGTCGCGCTTGGACGGCGATAGGGGCGTTTGTAGGCACGTTCGACGCGAACTGCAAAACGGTGAGCAATGTGCAGCAACTTTTTGCCTCGACGGCGGCGGGCGTGCTTGTTGGTTTTCACTTGGAGGCTGGCGAAATCGAAACCGCCGACAAAACCGTAGAGTCCGATTACACCGCCATAACAATCGCTAGCAAAACGCCACTTTCTGGCGGTACAAAGAGCACTTACAGTTGGAAGCGCAACGGCGAAGAAATTTTTGGCGCAACCGAGGCGACCTACACCATTTCCGTTGGACTTTCGGCGGGTACTTACACCTACACGCGCCACGCTACAGGCGGTTGCTCGGGCGATGGCACGCAAGCCGCGGGCGAGTACAAACTCACCGTGAAAGCGCCACAAATCATCGAGTTTTCGTTCAATAGCGAGGGCGGTCAAGTCGAAGCGGTCGAAGAAGGCGGCGTAAAAAGCCAGAACCTCTTCAGTATTGTTCCGAACGAAGGCTTTTATCTCGATTCTGTTTTGTTCAATGGCGCAGATTGGCGCGATTCGGTGTATGTAAAAAATGACACACTGAAACTGTCGTGCATTCCCGCCACGGGTGGCGATATTGTGGTGAAATTTGCCAAACTTGCGCCGTGGGACGGCGCTGCCCGCAAACCATTTATGACACGCAACCGCGACTCGGTGTTCATCTACACCACGCAAGAACTGGCGTGGGTGGCGCAGCAGTTTACCGCTACATCAACGCCGAATCCTGCACCTGCACTTGCTCCCTACACGCGTACCAATGTAAATTGGACAACCGCCACTGTGGTGCTGGCCTACGATTTGGATTGCGGCGGCGTGTGCGACTCGAAATATAGTTGGAGTGGCATCACTTGGACTCCGATTGGCACAGAAACAAACCCATTTACCGCTACATTCGACGGTCAAAACCACGAAATCAAGAATCTCTACATCAATACGACGACCGAAAATTATCAAGGCTTGTTTGGCAAAATAAGCAGCACCGCCGAACTGAAAAACTTTGCTGTAACCTTTGGCAGCATCAGCGGCAACGACTATGTGGGCTGCGTGGTGGGCTATAACGATGGCGGAAAAATTCATCATTGCTACAACATGGCCGAAATTACCAAAGCCAGTCAGTATGTTGGCGGCATTGCCGGCTACAACGCTGGCATCATCGAATATGCCTACAATGTGGGACTTTTGCTCGAATTGTATCAATATGGTGGCGGTATAACTGGCTACAATGCGCGGTTGGGTTCGGTACAAAATGTTTACAGTGCCGCCGATGCGTGGAAAGGGAAGAAAAATGGAGCGCTTGTTGGCCAAAACGAAGGAACATTTGCCAATGCCTATTGGGACAATCAGATGTCGTCCACTGTGAATGGCGATGGCGCAACGCTCGGCAACACCGTGGTGAGCAAGCCGACCAGCGAGATGTCGGACATTTTTGCCAGCGATGCAACCAACTGGGTTACAGTGGCGGGGCTTTATCCGCAACTGGAGGGGCTTAACGGCACCAAAGCAGCATACGCATCGGTTGCGCCAGTGCTTCTGAATCAGAAAGCAGACGGACGCTGGGAAAATGCGCACGCCGTGCAGCACGATTTCAATTTCGATATTCAGAATAGCGTTACTTGGTCCACCCCAAGCGATAATTGGCTCGGCA
Source organism: Segatella copri (assembly GCA_963593685.1). Taxonomy (GTDB): domain Bacteria; phylum Bacteroidota; class Bacteroidia; order Bacteroidales; family Paludibacteraceae; genus W0P28-013. Next base: position 2,184 of record CAVBBP010000083.1, on the reverse strand, counting down.
TAAATGGAAATTCTGCCAAAATTCTTTACGACGGTTGCTACGGAACAGATGTTTTTGTGGTAGCAAAACTCGGCAACGAAATTAAACGCGCCAAAGTGAACATTCGCCTCGATGGCGAGTTCAGCGCAACCTATATCGACACAAAAACCGATATCGCTTGCTCGGTGGACGACATAAGTTATATAAGTGGTGCAAAGGCATCGGGCGGCAATAGCGACACCTATGTTTATCGTTGGCTCTACACCACTGACGACGATCCAACAACAGAGATAGAATCAGCAGTTGATGTTACATTCAGTCGGGAAGAACGCGAATATCTGCCGCCGATTACCGAGCCAGGCACTTACCACTTCTATCGCGAGGCGAAAGACAACGCTTGCGAGCAGAACTATGTGCGTTCCAACGGCGTTTGGACACTCGTTTTGTTGCCTCCGTTCGAGGCGGGCGCAATCAAAAAACTGCCCGAAATGGTGTTGTGCAACGCTTCGGAAATTCCCGAATTGAAAGACTCGATTGCAGCCGCTGGTGGCGATGGAAATATCAGTTACCGCTGGTTGATAGACGGCGGAGAAATCACTGGCGCAACTGCCGCAAACTACACGCCAATCGCCGAACAACTTGCTGACAATCAAGCGCATACATTTGTGCGCCAAGCCAAAGATGGCAAGTGCAACGATTGGAAAAATTCCGAAAACAATTTTGTCGTTACGCTGTTGCCCGAATTCGATGCAGGCGCAATCAAGTCGGTAACCGACGAACTGCTCTGCCTCGATGGTGACCAAACCACACTGATTGTCGAAAACGACAAACCTGCAAGTGGCGGCGATGGCAACTACGCCTACCGCTGGCAGTTGGTGTTCAGCGATAAGGACGGCGCGACTTTGGCGACCAAAACCGACGAAGAGCATAACGCCGCCGGATTGAACTACGCTTTCGACAAGTCGGCGGAACTGCCGTCGACCGGCTATCCGATATTCGTAACCATTACGCGCGAGGCGAAAGATGGTCGCTGCCACGATTTCTGGACACCGTCGGGCAATGCGGTTTCGTACATCATAGCGCGCAACGAAGCCGTTGATACGGCCATCAGCGTGTGCGAACGCGATTTCCCCTACACCTACGAATACGCCTACAATGCGCCATCGAAAGGGGTGAAACAGATTACTTTCGACAACCCAAACGATGTGCAGACCATCGACGACGACGAAACTGCGTGGGGCTGCTTGCGCACGGTAACTATCACGGCCAAAGCCACGCCCACACCAACGGTGGCGATAGTCGATTCGCTGCTCGAAATCTGCGAAGGCGAGAGCGGCAACCTATTTATCGAGATTGAACCGCTGTCGGGCAATCCGACGAAATACAAACTGCTGTTCGACGACAAAGCGTTTGTCAGCGTTACCGAATACACCGACATTCCAGCCGACCGCATCATTCCGATAAAGCCTGTCGGCACGCCGCAACCGCGCATCTACACGGCTTCGTTGCAGTTCTTGGGCGGCACACAGTCGTGCGAGAGCGAGGCGCACCGTTTGGAGATTTCCATTTCGCTCGATGGCTATCTGCACCAGAAATGGAACGATGTGATAGTGGTGAACAACAGCGGCACACTCGAAGGCAAACCGCTCACATTTGTGGCTTATCAGTGGTATCGCGATGGGCAGAAAGTCGATGGCACCACGCTGCAACACATCTACGAACCCGACGGTTTGTCGAGCGTCTATTATGCGCTGCTCACTGCCGCCGATGGCACGCGCTACCGCACTTGCGACTTCTACACCGTGAAAAAAGAGGAGAAACAGAACATTGGCATCAAGGTTTATCCTGTGCCTGTGCGCCCGAACGAGGCCTTTGTTGTCGCTCTCGATTTTGCCGACGAACTGCTGACTGGCGGCACGCTCGAAATTCGCAATGCACAAGGCGTGAAACTGTTTGAAACCGCATCTGTTGCAAACGAAACCACAGTAAATCAAACACTTGCACAAGGCTTCTACTTGGTGCGCTTTGTCGATGCCGCCGGCGAAGAACATGCCGCGAAGTTTATTGTTAAGTAGTTTAGTAGCAAGATATGAGTAGCAAGTAGCAAGAGAATTAGGAATTAGGAATTAGGAGTTAGGAATTTTTAGTGAGAAAGTATGAAAGTGCGAAAGTAGGGACGCACCGCGTGCGTCCGAACGCTTCAAC
>CAVBBP010000082.1:0-6142 GCA_963593685.1 Segatella copri | reverse complement strand
CATTTTATCTGAAAGAATTTCAGGCAACCACGCCAAAACAACGCTAAATAGTTAGCAGTTAGAAGTGAGGAATGAGGAATGAGGAATGGTGCGGCAAGCCGCAATTTCAAATTGTTAGTCGCAAGATGTGAGTAGCAAGACAAAAGGCTTTTCCCCTTTGGGGAAAACGGGAAAAGAGGCCATAAGCCAAGACCAATTTACAAATTTCAAATTAACGGATTAACCAAATAACCAAATCCACAATCAACATAGAAACTTAGAAACCAGAAATCTGCTGACCAACACCAATGCGTTAAACTTTTCAACTTATCAACCTTTCAACGACCAATCAACCAATCAACTCATCAACCAATCAACCAAATTTGAAATTTGAATTTCTGAAATTGCAAAAAATATGGAAAATAGTCTGACACATTGCGCCAAAGAGCCACTGATAATGCCCGAATATGGGCGCAACATTCAGCAAATGGTGCAATACGCCTGCACCATCGACGACCGCGCCGAACGCACACGCTGCGCACGCACCATCATCGACATCATGGGCAACCTTTTCCCCTACCTGCGCGACATCGACGATTTCAAGCACAAACTGTGGGATCACCTCTACATCATGTCCGATTGCAAACTCGATATCGACTATCCGTTCGAGGTGAAACGCCCCGAAACACGCCCAAAACCCGACAAAATTCCCTACAACTCCACACGCATCAAATACCGCCACTACGGCCGCTGGATAGAGACACTGATTAACACCATCGCTGCAAAACCCGAAGGCAACGAACGCACCGAACTGACGCGCTTGGTAGCCAACGATATGAAACGAAGTTATGTGAATTGGAACAAAGAGTTGGCCGACGACAGCAAAATTTTCGACGATTTGCGCGAGATGTCGCACGGCCGCATCGACATTCCAAACGATGCCATCACTTTGGCGGCCTACACCGCAAACAGCGGCGGCAACCACCACAAAAACAACCAGAAAAATCAGAAGAATGGGCAACGCCGTTCAGCGAAGTAACGCTTCGTAGTGCGGCAGTTCGGGCTGAAAAAGATAACGCCGATTTTGCAAATCGACTTTGCAAAAAATGTGCGTCAAACCGTTGCTGGCGAGCAGGTAAGGCACTTGCAGCCGCAAATTATAGACGGCTATTTGGTCGAAAACGCGCTGCGTAATTTCAACCGTCGGGGCTTTGTACTCCACGAGCATCAATGGGCGCAAATTGGCATCGTAAACCACTGTATCACAGCGTTTTGTCAAACCGTTGAACGCGATTGGCGTTTCGTTGCTGACACGCGTGAGCGGCACACCCAGCGTCTCGACGAGATGTGCAACCATATTTTGCCGCACCCACTCTTCGGGCGTCAGTGCCACATAACGCCGCCGCACACGGTCGAAAATCTGCTGCTTGCCATCGCCCGCAGAACGGATTTTTTGCTGATAATATGGCAAATTGAGCGGAAACATTTTTTTGTGATGCAAAAATAGTTTTTTTTATTGATAATTGATAATTGATAATTATTTGAAGATTTGAAAATTTGAAAATTTGAAAATTGATTTTACCGCACAGACCTTTATTAATGCGTTAAACTTATCAACTCATCAACTTCTCAACTTTTCAACGACCAATCAACTGATCAACTAATCAACTAATCAACCAAACTTTCAAATTTTCAAACTTTACAAACTAATTTAGTATGAAAACCCGCGAAGAAATCGTAAAAAATTGGCTGGTGCGCTACACGCAACGCCCATTGGACGCGTTTGACGACTACATTTTGCTGTGCAATTTCAACAATTATGTCGAAAAATTTGCCGAGATACTCGGTACGCAGGTCGTCGGGACAAAAAGCAATATGCCCAATGCATCGGCGTGCGGCATCACCATCATCAATTTTGGCATTGGCAGCCCAAATGCCGCACTCATCATGGATTTGCTGTCGGCGGTGAAGCCCAAAGCCGTGCTATTTTTGGGCAAATGCGGCGGTTTGAAAGACAAAAACCATGTGGGCGACTACATTCTGCCGAGTGCCGCCATTCGTGGCGAAGGCACATCGAACGACTATTTTCCGCCCGAAGTGCCTGCCCTGCCCGCTTTCAACCTGCAACGCGCCGTGTCGTCGAACATACGCGATTTTGGGCACGACTACTGGACGGGCACCGTTTATACCACCAACCGCCGCGTGTGGGAACACGACGAACAGTTCAAAGAGACGCTGCGCCGTGTGCGCTCGCTGGCCGTCGATATGGAGACCGCCACGCTGTTTAGCGTCGGTTTTTTCAACTCGATTCCAACGGGTGCGCTGCTGCTCGTGTCGGATATGCCGATGCACGAAGAGGGCGTAAAAACCGAAGAGAGCGACAAGGCAGTTACGCGTATGTTTGCCGAAGAACATCTGCGTATCGGCATAAAATCGCTCGAAGCATTGCAAAACAAAAGCGTAACAATCAAGCATTTACGCTGGTAAAATCGGAGAAAAATGGCGAAACAAGCAGTTACATACGACCAGATAATAGCGGCTTTGCAGCGCAAAGAGTACAAACCCATCTATATGCTGATGGGCGACGAGCCTTACTACATCGATAAAATTGCCGATTTTATCGAGCAAAATGTGCTGACCGAAGACGAAAAAGCGTTCAACCAGACGGTGGTTTATGGCAAAGATGCCGATTTGGGCGAAATCATCATGGCAGCTAAACGCTTCCCGATGATGGCCGAACATCAGGTAATCATCGTGAAAGAGGCACAGAACATCAAAAATCTCGACAATCTGGTTTTCTACCTAAAACAGCCGCAACCATCGACGATTTTGGTCTTTTGCTACAAATATGGCAAACTCGATGGACGCAAAAAATACACTACCGAAATTGCCGCAAAAGGCGTGCTTTTCGAGTCGAAAAAACTATACGACAACCAAGTGGCGGGCTGGATCGAGGACTACTGCAAGAGCAAAAACCTCGGTATCGACCCGAAAGCCGCCAATATGCTCGCCGACTTTTTGGGCAACGACCTGTCGCGCATTGTGGGCGAAATCGACAAACTGCGCATCGTCATCGAGCAGAAAGGCACGCACCAAATCACGCCCGAAATTGTCGAGCGCAACATCGGCATCAGCAAGGACTACAACACCTTCGAATTGGTGAAGGCGTTGGGCGAGCACGACATTCTGAAATCGAACAGAATTGCCGATTATTTCGGCAAAAATCCGAAAAATAATCCGCTTGTTAAAACCATTGTGGTGCTGTTCGGATTTTTCGGCAACCTGCTGCTCTACCACTCGCTGAAGGACAAAAGTCAGATGAATGTGGCGGCCGAACTGCACATAAATCCCTATTTTGTGCGCGACTACCAACAGGCGGCACGCTACTACAATTCGGGCAAAACGCTGCAGATAATCAGCGACATACGCGCCGCCGATGCCAAAAGCAAAGGTTTCGGCAACGCTTCGACCACCGACGACGAATTGCTGAAAGAGTTGGTTTTCAGGATTTTACACTAAAAGAGACTTCTATAAATTCCCCATTATTACAAGAAGAGTGAGGAGTTAGGAATTAGGAGTGAGGAGTGGTGCGGCAAGCCGCAATTTCAAAATTTCAAATTGTAGGGACGCACCGAGTGCGTCCGAGAACAATGAATAATAATTGCGGCGTTTTGGTTACCGATAACCTGAAATTTAGAAACTTAGAAACTTGCGCGCAGCGCAACCAGAAACTAGAAACCAGAAATTAGAAATTTCTAAAAATCCCCTAAAATAATGCGCTGCCGATGAAAATTCTACTCACCACCCGACTGCCTATCGAAGGGTTCGCTGCGCTGAGCGACCACACAATAGAAATGCCGATGAATGCGCAGTTTTCGCACGACGAACTGGTCGAAAAAATTGCCGATTGCGATGTGCTTGTGCCAACATTCGACTACCGCATCGACAGCGAACTAATCGCCAAAGCCGAGCGGCTAAAACTGATTGCAAATTTCGGCGCAGGGTTCAACAATATCGACTTGGCAGCCGCCAAAAAGTGCGGAATAATCGTAACAAATACGCCCGATCCTGTGATTGAGCCGACCGCCGAACAGACTTTCACGCTGCTGCTGGCCTGCGCGCACCGCACCGCCGAACTCGACCGCAAAATGCGCCAAACCGACGAAATAAAAATCGGCGTGATGAACAATCTCGGCATCGGCATCAGCGGAAAAACGCTCGGCATCGTGGGCATGGGGCGCATTGGGCGTGCGGTGGCGCAACGCGCTGTGGCTTTCGGCATGAACATCGTCTATCACAACCGCCACAAATTGCCCGATGAAACCGAGCAAAAATGCCACGCACGCTATGTCGGCTTCGACGAACTGCTGCAAACGGCCGATTTTGTGGTGCTGCTACTGCCCTACACGCCCGAAACGCACCATTTAATCGATGAAAATGCGTTTGCAAAGATGAAAAAAGGCGCAGTTTTGGTCAACACGGCGCGCGGTGCCATTGTGGACGAGGCCGCCTTGGTAGCCAACCTAAAAAATGGGCGACTTTGGGGCGCGGCACTCGATGTTTTCGAGTTCGAACCGCACATTTCCGACGCACTCAAACACCTTGACAACCTTGTGATGTCGCCGCACATAGGCACAGGCACCATCGACGGTCGCTTGGCCATGAGCCGCTGCGTCGCCCAAAACATCGTGCATTTTGCCACAGGTGCACACGCGCAGATGAATGTGGTGGGGTAAACCCTCAACGCAAACGAATACAGATAGGCTGCAAAAATCAGGGCGATGAAAATTCCACCGCTGGTGCTTTTCGTTTAAGGGAAACATCTGTTAGCCCAAAAATCAAAAATCACTACAAAGGAATTTATAGAAATTTCCTTAAATTTTGATACAAAAGGAAAGCGAACAGTAGTCTGTCCGCTTTTCTTTTTGTGGTTGGTGGGAGTGTTATTATTTCACCAACACTGTTTCTGCTAATTCCTTGCCGATAGATTGTATTCCTTTTTGTATGCGTATAATTTGCCTTTCAGAAATGTATTGTCCTCTTTTGTATTGCCGCATGAGTCCGCTGTTTATGCCAATGTAGTTTGCCATTTTGCTTACATTGATATATGGGTGGGCTTCGTAAAATGCTGCTAGATCGTATTTGTATGAAAATTCGATATCTTGTAACTCTTTTGGAATAGGTTTGCCATCTTCTTTGTATGTATCAATCATTTCTTGATACCCGATGAGAAAGTCGGCTTTTGCTTCGGCAACGCTGTTTCCCTCTCCGATGATATTATTTTGCAATGTTGGTGTATAAATACTATACGAGCCATTTTTGCCTTTTTCGATGATAGCAATTACTTTTTTCATAGTGTTGTGTATTATTGGTTATTTTACTCCTATTTGTTTTTTGATTTTGGCGCAAGTTCCGTTTTTTACTCCTTCATTGTCGTGTCGCCCGATTTCGATATAATAGTCTTTGTCGGGGTGTTCATAAATATCGTGTCTGCTGCCGTGTCGTTTCAGTTTCCAGCCTTGTTTTATAGCCAGTCGTTTAAGTTCGCTCTATTTCATATTGTTATGTTTTCTACTGCAAAGATATTACATTTTTGTAATATATGCAAGCGGTATTAAGAAAAAAATTGTTCGTAATAGTTGGCTTGTGGTTCGTAGGCTTCGGGTGTGAGTGCTTGGCGTATGGGGAAGTAGTCTTTTACCCACACGAACTTGTTTGTTCCGAAGTCCCAAATGCCTACACCACCCCGACAAGTTGTTTCGTCGGGTGCGCAACAAACACGGCAATCTTGTGTTGTCGAAGCGCACTACTGAGCAATAGATTCCATAGAAAATTACCCCAATTACGGAAAAGCATACCCCAATTACCGATACGAAATCCAACATCTTGGACATACCGGATATAGGCTGTACTTTTGCGGCGGAAAAAGATACTAACCCACCACGCAATGGTTAGAACTTCCCCGCAACCGAAAGACATTCATTCGATTATGAGAAAAATCCTCGTCATACTATTCCCCCTACTAGCAGGCTATGCAACAGCCACAACCGTCCCATCCCCAGCCGAGCAGCCCACCTATTCGGACTCCATTCCCGAGGTGGTCGTTATGGGCGCACGCAGCCGCACGGACATCCGCCATCTCTCTGAAACTGTGAGTGTTATC
>CAVBBP010000081.1:0-6633 GCA_963593685.1 Segatella copri | reverse complement strand
TTTTACGCGGCGTGTCGTTTTCCTGCTGCACGGCTTGCGGCGCAGGGGTAGGAGTTATTTACAGATTTACAGATTGACAAATTTACAGATTTACGGATTTTTCAAATCTGCAAAAAAAAACACAGAAACAGTGCGCAGCGCAAGAAACTAGAAACTAGAAACTAGAAACTAGAAATAAATAACCTTTTCAGTCGAATTTGATGGCTTGCGACGGCTGAATGTAGGCGATGATGTGCGACGGCGCAATGAGCATCAGCAGCGTGAGCGCAAAAGTGCCGATATTGATGAGCAGCCAATGTTCCACGCTCAACGCCACTGGCACATAATTGACATAATACATGGCAGGGTCGAGCGGAATGGCGTGCGTCAGTTGCTCTATCAGCACAATGGCGCAGCCTACCACATTGCCCCAAAACATACCTTTGCCGATGAGAAATGCGGCTTGACAGACAAAAATTTTGCGTATGGCGCGGTTGCGTGCGCCCATCGCTTTGAGCAGTCCGATGGTGCTGGTGCGCTCGAGTATGATGATGAGCAGCCCCGAAATCATGTTGAAGCCCGCCACTGCCAGCATCAGCGCAAGAATCACCCACGCATTCACATCGAGCATATCGAGCCATTCGAACATACGCGGCACAATTTTTTTTATGCTGCGCGTCTGCAACAGCGTCTGGTCGTGCAGGGCGGCAGTGGCGGTGGCAAAAAACACTTCGCGTTCCACCTCGTCTATCGTGCCAAAATCATCGATTAGCAGTTCTAACTGCCCAATTTGCGTGCTGTTCCAACCGTTCAACCGCTGCACATGGCGCAAGTCGGCCAGCACATATAGACGGTCGAAGTCGGCAAAAGCGGTTTCGTAGATGCCACACACGGTGAATCGGCGTGCGCGCACGGGTTCGCCCACAAAATAGGCAGTAAAACGGTCGCCCACCGACAGCCGCAGCAGGTTGGCCGTGTGGCACGAGATGAGTGCGTCGTTCGTCGCTGCACTGTCGCCCACGACAGGCAGCGCGCCTGCCACAAGGTGATTATCGAAAAATCGCCAGTCGAAACTGCTATCAACGCCTTTCAGCACAATGCCTTCGAAATCGTCATCGGTTTTGACGATGCATGGCTTGGTAGCGACACGCTGCACACGCTCTACATGCGGAATGGCGGCAAGCGTTTGCAATAGCGAGTCGCTCGGTGCGATGGGCGTTGCCTCGTAGTCGCTGCCTGTCTGGTAGGCCGCCACCTGTATGTGCGATCCAAAACCGACAATCTGTCCGCTCACCTCGCGTTTGAAGCCCACCACCACCGCCACAGCAATGAGCATCACCGCCAAGCCAACGGCAATGCCAGCAGTAGCCACACGCACAGCAGGGCGCGACATACGGCGACCATCGCTCTCGTCGAAATGCAGACGACGCGCTATGAAAAGTTCGGCGTTCATCGGTCTGCAAAGTTACGAAAAAAGTGCGAAAGTCTGTAAAGTGTATAAAGTGAAAAGTGAAAAGTAGAAAGTAGGGACGCGGCATGCCACGTCCGAACGCTTCAACAATAACCCAACAACTAGAAACCAGAAACCGCGCGCAGCGCAATTTGAAATTCTGAAATTTGAAATTTTGAATCCGCTTACGCGCGAAACTTTCGCGCTAAAAAAAAGCCGCAGATGCGGCTTTTTTTAGTTTAGAATGAACTCCAGTAGCGTGTCGTTGAGGACTTCGGCGTGGTAGGCTGCGGCAAACGCCAAGATGGTTTGCAGCGTCTGTTTGCGTGGAGTTAGTGTCGTTGGCGTGGCAGCTGGCATGCCAACTTCGAAAGTGGTAGAATTTTTTGCCATAGGCGCATCAATTTTTGGTTTGTTTACTCATAAAACGACCATTTTGCGTTTTTATTGCGTGCCGCACCGAATAGTTTTGAACAGCGCAACGCATCACCGCTTTTGGCAGTTAGCAAATAAAAGTCTATCTTTGCAAAAATAAGCCGAAGTCGCCACAAAAAGCGGTGCAGCGGCGGCTTCCTACTAAAAATCAAAGACTTAACGCTGGTTGGTAGCGACTGAATAGCACCGCATTTGTTGCACCGCCTACCAGCAAAGGTGAAATTTGCACCTATTTGGCGCACTTTTTGTCACCCTCAAATAATTGACAGCAATGAAAGATACAAATTGTCCTTTTGTCCCGAATTTTCTGCTCGGCGTAGCGGGCGGAATTCAGTATTTGAAACTAAAAAAAGCCTCGCGCGACCCGCGTAAAACGAGCGAGCGCACCTTGCGCCAAATTCTCAACTATGCCAAAGATACCGAGTATGGGCGCGAACACCATTTCGCCGAAATTCTTGCTGCACCAACCGATGCCGAACTCTATGCACGCTATCAGAAATGGGTGAGCCTAAACGATTACGAAGATTTGCGGCCGTATGTCGAGAAGCATAAACATGGCGCAGAAAATGTGCTTTTCCCCGGCAAACCACTGATGTACGCCACCACCAGCGGCACCACCAGCGAGCCAAAATGGGTGCCAATTACGGCGGAATACCTGAACAACATCTACGGCAAAATGACCAAGGTGTGGCTCTTCAACTTCATTAAAAATCGTCCGAAAGTGTTCACTGGCAAAATTGTGTCGATTGTGGGCAAGGTGAAAGAGGGCGAAGCACCCGACGGCACATTCTTCGGCTCGGTGAGCGGCGTTACACAGCGCGACTGCCCCAAATTTGTGAAAAAACTCTACGCCTCGCCAGCGTCGGTTTTTGCCATCGAGGACTACACCGCGCGCTACTACACCATCATGCGCATGGGCATCGAGCGCAATATCACGCTGGTGGTTACTGCCAATCCATCGACCATTGTCGAGATGCAGAACAATGTGAACGACTATTTCGACGACTATTGCCGCGACATCGAGCAGGGTACGCTGAAAGCCGAACTCAACATTCCCGACTGGATTCGCGAGGATATCCGTCCCTACCTGAAACCGAACCCCGAACGCGCCGCCGAACTGCGTGCGCTGAAGGCGAAATACGGTCAGGTGTTGCCCAAGCACTATTGGCCTAACTTGCAGATTTTGAACACTTGGAAGTGCGGCAACACGCATGTCTATGTCGAAAAATTTGCTCACTCGTTCCCCGATGCGATGCTGCACCAAGAGTTCGGCTATTTTGCTTCGGAGTGCCGCTTTGGCTTGGTGCTCGACGACACGAACAACACCGTGCTTTTCCCGCATTTTCACTACTACGAATTTGTGGCCGAGGAGGAACTCGAAAGCGACACGAAGCACTTTCTCCAACTCTGGGAATTGGAAAAAGGCAAACGCTACTGCCCCTATGTAACCACTTTTGCAGGGCTCTATCGCTACAACATGAACGACCTTGTGGAAGTTGGCGAATTTTTTGGCAATACGCCCACGGTTCACCTTATTCAAAAGGTGAACGGCATTGTAACCATGACGGGAGAAAAACTGGCCGAAGCCCAATTTATCAACGCCGTGCATCAGGCCGAGAAACAGACGGGTTTGACGACGAATTTCTTCATCGGATTTGCCGATTTGGCCGAATCGGCGTATAAATTCTACTACGAATTTGCCGACCAAAACACCACGCAGGCGCAGGCCGAAGCCTTTACCAAAGTGGTGGACGACACGCTAAAAGAGATCAACATCGAGTATGCAGCCAAGCGCGCCTCGTTCCGCGTGAAAGACCCGATAACATTCCGTTTGGTGGCGCAGTCGTTCGAAAAATTCAAGGCACAATGCATTGCCGAAGGCGCTCGCGATGGGCAGTTCAAACTGAATCTGCTGTTGCAAGACGAAAAACGGCACGCCAAGTTCAAGCAACTTGTCGTCGAGTAGTGCTTTTTGAAAAGAGAACGCCGCACGCTTTTGTGCGCAAAATTTCGATTTTATGGCGATAAAAAAGACATATATCGATTTCACTGGTAAATCGTTGCCACGCCCGCGGCTCATCAATTTTATGCTTTTCCTTGTGGGAGGCAGCCAGATGTTGCGCCTGAAATTTTGGAGTCGCCACCCACGCCACGCCGCCGAAAAGACCCTGCGCGACATTCTGACCCTATCGCGCGACACGGTGTATGGCCGCGAACACCATTTCGACATCATTTTGCAGACCACCAACGCCGCCGATCTGTTTCACCTCTATCAGCAATATGTGCCAGTGAACGACAGTTTCGAGACGCTGCGGCCGTATGTCGAACGCCACAAACACGGCGAAGAGAATGTGCTTTTTCCAGGGAAACCCGATATGTATGCCACCACCAGCGGCACCACCAGCGAGCCGAAATGGATTCCGATGACGCACAAATATCTGAAAGATGTTTACGGCAAAATGTCGCACATTTGGACTTGGAATTTTGTGAAACACCGCAGCCGCATTTTTGGCGGACACATCTTCCCAATCGTGGGCAAAGAGGTGGAAGGCTACGCACCCGACGGCACGCTTTTCGGCTCGGTGAGCGGCGTATTGGTGCGCGACATTCCGTCGATAATCAAAAAACACTATGTCGCGCCCGCCTCGGTAATGTCGATCGAGGACTACGCCGCACGCAACTACACGCTGATGCGCCTCGCCTTGCAGCACCGCGATGTAACGCTTTGGGCAACCGCCAACCCATCGACCATATTGGAACTGATGCGCACGGTGGACGAACACACCGACGAACTGATACGCGATATCGAACTTGGAACATTGAGTCAATCGTTTGATATTCAGGAAGATATACGCAACGAACTGCAACGCTATATGCAGCCACGCCCCGAACGCGCCGACGAGTTGCGGCAGATTTTGCGCCAGTACGGCAAACTCGAACCGAAGCACTATTGGCCGCTGCTGCAATACCTCTCCACTTGGAAATGCGGCAACACCAAAGTCTATATGGACAAGTACATGGACGCTTTCGACTGGGAGCGCACCTACTATCAGGAGTTGGGCTACATCGCCACCGAATGTCGCTTTGGCTTTGCGCTCGACGACAGCAACGAATCGGTGCTTTTTCCGCATTTTCACTACTACGAATTTGTGGCAGAAGAGGAGTTGGACAGTCCGCACAAACACTTTTTGCAAATCGACGAATTGGAGCAGGGCAAACGCTATTGCGCCTATGTAACCACCTATTCGGGGCTGTTTCGCTACAACATGAACGACCTTGTGGAGGTGGGCGGCAAGTTCCGCAACACGCCCACAGTGCACATGGTGTCGAAGGTAAACGGCATTGTGTCGATGACGGGCGAAAAACTCTACGAACCGCAGTTTATTCAGGCGGTGCACGAGGCAGAGCGCGAAACAGGCGTGAAAACCAAATTTTTTGTCGGTTTTGCCGATGTGAAAGACTCGCGCTACCATTTCTACTACGAATTTGTCGATGAGAATATCACGCAAAAAGCGGCCGATGACTTTACGCAAGTGGTCGATGCGCGGCTGCGTGCTATCAATGTCGAATACGAGTCGAAGCGCGCCTCGTTTCGACTGCACGCCCCACAAGCGCACATCTTGCTCAACAACGCCTACGCACGCTTCAAGGCCGCCTGCTTGCGCGACGGTTTCCGCGATGGACAGTTCAAATTCAATCTGCTGATGCAGGACGAAAAACGCCGCAACAAATTCAGTCTGTTGGAGCGTTTAGAAACTGGCTACAACCGCTGGGCAGACCGTGTTATGGAGAATGCGCACACCATGGACGACCGCATCGACCAACGCCGTGCCGAGCGCAAAAAACGCCTCGACGACCGCAAAGAGCGCCGCGCTGAACGCCGCAAACAACGCCGCAATGGAGCCAATTGACGCACTCAACGACAGGGTAAAAGCCGTGGTGCTCGACCTCGATGGCACGCTCTACGACAAACGCCGTTTGGCTGCACGGCTGATTGCGTCGCAACTGCTTTTTTTGCCGCTGCTCGCTGCCGAACAGCGCACACGCAAAGCGTTGAAAGGGCAGTTTTTTGGCTCTGAAGCGGATTTTTATGCCATTTTTTTCAAAAAAATGGCCGAAAAACGCCTTTTTTCGCCGCGTTTGGCACGCTGGTGGTATTTTCGTTGCTATATGCCCGCCATGGTGCGTGTGTTGCGGCGCGCCTATCGCCCACGAGCGTGGGTACAGGCGTTTATCGAGGCGTGTCGCCAGTGCAAAATCACTGTGGCGGTCTATTCCGACTACGGCTGCGTGGCCGAAAAACTGCACGCCTTGGGGCTTGCTCCGCAACTGTTCGATTTTGTAGTCGCCGCTCCCGAGTTGGGCGGCTTGAAGCCATCGGCACAGGCGGCTGCGCAGGTGGTAGAGCGGCTGCAAGTGTCGCCTGCCGACTGCCTTTTTGTTGGCGATCGCAACGACACCGATGGTGCCAGCGCACGCGCCGTTGGAGCGCAATTTTTTCTGATTGAAAACGATAAAGGGGGGCTTCTATAAATTATTACGAGAAGAGTTAGTAGTTAGGAATGAGGAATTAGGAGTGAGGAATCTTTTGAATAAAGAATAAAGAATAAGGAGTAAAGACAAAAGACTTTTTAATTATTCAATTATCTAATTTCCAATTACTTAATTAAAATTTTGGCGGCGTTTCGGGACGCGAACACGGCATTGGGCGGCGAGTGTCAAAAATCAGGTTTTGTGTTTCGAGAAAGCGGAATTACTGTTTGAGCGAA
>CAVBBP010000080.1:0-6737 GCA_963593685.1 Segatella copri | reverse complement strand
TTAGCGGGTGGTCTTCGAGATTTTTTGGCGTGTAGGTCAGTGGGTCGTCGCACACGAGCAGACCGTCGGTAAAGTGCTTATAGATAGCGTCGAACGCTGCAATGTTGCCGCTGTCCATAATGCGGTGATGTATGC
Organism: Segatella copri; assembly: GCA_963593685.1. Lineage (GTDB taxonomy): Bacteria > Bacteroidota > Bacteroidia > Bacteroidales > Paludibacteraceae > W0P28-013. The sequence continues at coordinate 6,602 of CAVBBP010000080.1, read as the reverse complement.
CTACAAAGTCGAAATCGCTTTTGCGAGCACAGGCGCACGGTGCAAACTGCACCGCCCAGTTGTCGAACGATGGCAGCAGTATCAGGCCGCGCGGCTGGCGGTTCATGAGTGTAACGGCCAGCGTGCTTTTGCCTGTGCCGTTTGCTCCGATGAGGCAGATACATTTGGCACGGCGACCGACGGCGTATGTGGGTGCGGCGTTATCGTTCATCGTCCTGTTCGGCTTTTTCTTCGAGTTCGTGCTGTTTGCGTAGGCGCAGCGCATCGGGTATCTGTATTCCGTACATCATCACCACACATATCACTATCATCATCGATGGTGGTATTTCGCCGTTTACCTGTTGGCAGTAGTAGTCGATGGCATCGACAAAATCGTCCATCATCTCGTCTTTCAGGCGCGAAAATCGGGCGTTGCTGTCCTCTTTTGCCACAAATTGCAGTGTGTGCGAAAATAGGCCGTCGGCCATGCGTGCCACAAATTGCGCCGAGAGTTTGCGCCCACGCGCCGACACTGGCGGTTCGGGGGGCGTGGGTTCGGGTTCTTCGTCGGGCGTATCGTCCACAGGAATACCCATGTCCTCTTTTTCTTCGGCCATTTCGTTTACAAAGTCGTTCATTTCGCCTGTAAAAAAGTGGTAGTTGCCGCCGTTTTCCGCTGGCGTTTCGGTGGTTTCGGCTTGCGGTTGTTCCATCAAATTTTGTAGCATACGATTAAAGAATAGAGGTTATGGTTTTCATTAGGTCGTCGAGTGTGCGCTGTTCCACAATGCGCACAATGCGGTTATCGGCATCGAGTGCGGCAGCGCAAAAAAGTATTTCGCCGTTGCCTGCGCTGAAACATACCAGTGCGGCCTGAACTTCGCCCTGTTCTATCTGTAAACGGGTGCGTGTGTCGGCGAGTAGCGTATCGAAAAACTTTTGCGCCGATGGGCGTACCATTGGCAGTAGCGGTTTCACCGCCGCCAGTTTCATTTTGGTCGAAAAATCGAGTTTGTTTTCCATGTTCAAAACAGTTTGCGCACCTGCCCGATGGTGGTGATTTCGGGGTTGTATTCATTGACGATTTCGACGATTTCGCGGTCGCTGATTACAAATGGGTAAAACCATTGCGTATATTGAAACACGGTGTAGCGTATGAACATATCTGACAAAATTTGTTCGGCCGACACCTCTTTTTTGTACCGTTCGGCCAGTCGTTGCACGGTCAAATCGAGCAGTTTACGCGTAAACGGTTGTAAACCAATGGTGATTACACCGTTGATTACACCTGTTTGCAGCGTGTTTACATCTGTTTTCAGGGTTGTAGACAGTGTAGACAGGGTTGTCTGCAACCCGTTTACACGCGTTTGCAACTCGTTTACACTTGTAGACAGGTCGGCGTTTACGCGTTGCAACTCGGCGTTTACACTTTGTAAACGCTCTGTTTCGGCTTGCAACTCGGCGAAGCGTTGTTTGTAAACGCGGCAAGTTTCGAGCAGTTTTTCGGGGTCGGTTTCGTACTCTTGGGCAATGGTGTTTACAACCTGTTCTATCTGTTGTAAACGCTCTGCCGTTTCGTTGTTTACGCACTCGGCTTGTTGGCCGTTGCGTTGTGCTGCCATAGCAGTAACCAGTGCGTGAAATTGTTCGCTGGTGGTTAGGTTTTGTCCATCGAAAAGCGATGCAAAGAGTGCTGCATCATCGTCGGACGGGCGGAAAGATTTTGTGATTGCCATATTTTTTTGTGTTTAGTGTGTTGTTTCAGAAAAAATTGTATATTTGCAGTGTCTGTTAGATAGTAAACAGGACTATCTGTAAAACTTACTATACGCCAACACTTATAGGGTATCAGACACTTTTTTCAAAAGCGACTAACGCAGTCGCTTTTTATTTATTTCGACCATTCTACTTTTCTGCAAAATTACGCCTTTGTTTGCAGCGTGTAAAAATAAACGAGTCGTATTTTTACGAAAAATGCAGCGGAAAAATTCAGTTTTGTACCCCTTTTGTACCCCATTTGTACCCTTTTTGTACCCTACTTAATTTGTTGAGTATCAACATTTTATAAAAAGGGGAACAAAAGGTACAAAATTTTCGGGAAAAATAGGGGGTTAAAAGGGGGCGGCGATGCGGCGGCACTCTCCCCGCCGATGGCGGGGCTACATACCAAAACGGTCGGGGCGTTTTGTACCGCTCCCGACCGCTTGCTTGTAGCGCGTATGTGGCTATTCGTAAAAGTCTTTGAAATTGTTGTTTATCGGCTTGCCTATCTCGTGCAGATAGATACATTCGATTTTCTGCGTGCCGCTTTTGCGCAATAGGCGGCTCTGTTTGTTTAGTAGTTCCTTGGGGTTCAGTTCGTCGATATAGTCGCTGTTGGCCACAAAGGCTTGCAGGGCTTTTGTAAACCGCTGCATCTTCCAGTTGTTGTTGCCTGTGTCGAGTTTGAAACGGTTGAACACTTCCGCACGGTTGAGTAGCACATTCAGGTTGTCGCCATCGGGCGAGAAATAACCCTCTGCCCAGTCTTTGAACGAGTTACCCATCTTGGCAATGTTGATGCGCTTTATCACATTCTCCATCGGCGGCTGGAACACGCCTTTGTAGGGTATGGTCGATAGGTAGAACTGCAAGCAGTTGAGCATGAAATTGATGTCTTGGTTGTACCACTCTTCGCGATACTCCACGCCGAATATATCATAGCCGAAATCGTCGTATATCGAGCGGCTTTCGCGGTAGTCGTTTGTGGGCGTTTTTTGGTGATAGTAGTCCGAAAATACTACATTGAGCATTCGTCGCATGGTGCTGCCGTCGTCGTTGGGCGGCGGAAAGTTGGAGGTGATAGCCATGATGGGCGAATCTTCGTAAGCAATCTCGAACGATTTGCCGCCTTTGGGGTTGATGGTGGTTTCGCCTGTTATCATGGTATAGAAAAAGTCGAAATCGAAAAAGCGGTGTGCATCGTCGATGAGCAGCAGGTCGGTGTTCGATGAAACACGGTCGAGCAGGTGCTTGTTTTCGGTGCTTTTGCGGTCGCGTCCCTGCAAGGTAACAATCGACGAGAGAGCCAACTTTTTGATGGCTTTCAGAAAAAACGATTTGCCCGAACCGCCCGCACTTTCGTCTTCGTCGGTGAGTTTGTTTTCCATAATCCACACGGCCATACTTTTGCTATCGAATTTGAAACGGTGCAGAATGTAGCCAAGCGTATAAACTTTGTTCACAAAGTGGCGTGCCTGTTCCGCTTTTTCGTCGAATGTAAGGCGTTCGCCGAAAAGGTTGAATTTGAAATCGTGCGCATAGGCTTCGTTTTCTTCGGCTACGGTGCTAATGCGGTTTTCAAACTCTTCGCGCCAATAGATGCGGCTGGCGTTTATCAGAAAGCGCGCAAAGTGGCTGTCGGTGTTCAGCAGGTCGAGTTGTTGCAAGCCGCTGGCGTTGGCGGTGATGCGAAAGGCAGGGTCGAGCAGTTTGAAACGGTGCGGCGATATGTTTTCTACCCATGTGTAGGCTTTGGTGTCGCTGTTGTGTTGCTCCTCGATGCGGTCGGCATACACGGTTACACACTTGTTCTCGAAAAAGAATGTGCGGCTGTTGTGCGTGTTTTTCACAAAACTTATATCGGCTGTGCGCAAATCGTCGGCCAACGACACGCCTGTGCGCTTCGAGTTCAGGTAGAGATTGACCACCTCGGTACCGACCATGCGCTGTTCCAAATCGGCTTTTACAAAACTGCGTATCTGTTTGGGCGTGTACGCTTCCACACGGTAGTCGATAATGCGAATATATTTGTCCTCGTGCGATACTTTGTCGGTGATTTTGGCAAACCCATTGCAGCGCAAAAACCAGAGCAGATGCGCCGTGTTGATGTTTGTTTTTGTTCCTTTTTCGGTTTCTTCCACCCGCCAAAACTTGCACTGTGGCGCATTGGCAAGCAGTTTGATAAATTCGCCATTGTAGGGGCGCAGTTCCAAAAAGTCGCGTAGGTCTTTGCGTGGGCGACCACGATTGTCTTTGTACTGTTTCAGCCATTCGGGCAGTTCCACAGTGTAGATGTCTAAGTAGCGCAGTGCCAGTTCACGCCCACGGCGTATGCCTGTGTCGTCGATGTCGGGAATGTTATACACCTTTTCGACCATGCGCTGTATTTCGGCAAAATCGCGTTCGTCGAGCATGGCCGTTTCGCTGTTGAGCCACAACGGAAAGTAGCCCAACCCTGCAATGTTCAGCGCGTCGCGTTCGCCGCTGCAAAAGATGGCTTCGGGCAGTTTCTTTTTGCCTTTTGTGGGGCTTTCATCGTCTTTCCACTCTTCGCTCTCTACCAGTTTGTCGTAGGCACGGCGCAGTTCGGCCAGTCCGTTGATGTAGTCTTTTGGTTTCGTTCCGCGATAGAAAAATCGGTACGCCTTATTGTATTCGAGCGGCTTGTATATCTTTTGAAATTCGCCGCAATCGTGCATAAATATAGGGTAGGTGTCGGTGCTTTCAAAGGTGGTTGTTTTCAGTGTGCCGTTGGCATCGGCTTTGGTGATGGTGTAACTTTCGAGCGCAAAATAGTTGTAGCGTTCCATGGTGGTAGCCTTTACAAATGCGCCCATTACTGCCAGTTCGCCAGCCGTGGGGGTGGTTTTGGCTTTATACGAAAAATCGCCCTCCTTTTCGCCTGCCTTTGCTTTGCGGTGGGTTATTTTTGGTTTGTTTATCTCGGCCGATATGCGGTTGTCCACACCATAGCGGTCGGCCAGCAGAAAAAGCGTTTGGCTGAAAGGCAAACATTCGGCGTGCATGGCAATGTCGAACGGACTTAACGCTGTGCCGCCATCGCCAAAATCGGTTACACGCCACACGCCGTTAAACTGTTTGATACATGCGCTTGCTGTGCGCTCCGACGGACGCATTTTGAAGGCCTTTGCTCGCCCATCGACACACTCGCGCGCCTGTGGGTAATAGTAGAGAATTATGTCGAGGCCGCCGTGTGTAGCGTCTAAAATTTTCTGTTTCATCGCTTCGAGTTGTTAAATTTTAGCACTAAATCGTCAATCATACGCACCACATCGGCAGGGTACAACCCTATGTAATGCACTATGATACAGCCCTGTTGCGCCCCCAAGTTCCAGCGAGTTTCTGTAACATTGAACAGGGGCGAGCCGTCGATATAGTCGGCCAGTGGGTTTAGGCTACTTTTGTCGTCGGTCAGTACGGCGTAGCCATTCAGCGTTGTGATTGTTTTGGCTATCATAAAAGTGTGTTTATTTGTTCGTCGTAAATGGTTTTGATGATATTCAGGCAGGGTTGTGGAATCTCGGTGCGTCCACTCAACCAGTCGTAATAGACATTGCGCGACACAAAACAGCGGCGCATTATTGCGACACGCAGACTGTTTGCATCGGCCGTATGCGCCCAAATTTTCAGGAACTCCCTGTGTTTACGCTCTTTGGGTGTGATTTTCATGGTTTCTTATTTTTGGCCGTCGGCGTGGTAACGCTCCACGCTTTGCTTGCGGGCTTTTTTGGAATGCGACACCGTGCTGTGGCACAGTGGGTAGATTTTTTTTTCTGCTGGGGCAACTTTTATCCCAACATTTCGACGGTGCTGGTCTTTCCCAGCGGTCATTCTACATTTCAATGCGACTTGCGATTCAAGTCTTTTGTCTTTATTCTTTTGTCTTTACTCTCAAAACAAAACCCCGCGCGCCTCTCCCAGCTTTACTCGCAGCGGCGCAGCCTTGCGGCTTTCACTGTCTTATGCGGTGGCTTACCAGAGCCTCATGGTTTTTGCCGAACCATCTACAGATTTCAAATTTCAGATTTCAGATTTCAAATTGTCGGTAGCCGAAACGCCGCAATTATTATTCATTATTCATTATTTATTGTTAATTTTTTCTTGTAGTCCCCTTTCCCGTTTCCCCCGAAGGGGGGAAGGCTTTTTTCTTGCTACTTGCTACTTTCAAAAATTCATCGTGATAAATTCCACGGCGTTAGCCAGCAGTTCGCTTTTGGTGCAGAGTCCTTTGTTGTTAAACATCAGGCGCACAAGGCTTTGTTTTTCGTCGTCGTCGAGTACATACTGTTCGTCGGCCATTGCGTCAATCACATCTTTAATCACGATGGGAGCGCATACGAATGTGTTTTTGTTGATTGTCATAATTGTAGGTTTTTATTGGTTAGTAATTCAAATTCAGTTGATGAGTTGATGAGTTGATAAGTTGATTGGTCGTTGAAAAGTTGAAAAGTTGATGAGTTGATAAGTTTAACGCATCAATAAAAGTCTGTGCGGCAAAATCAATTTTCAAATTTTCAAATCTTCAAATAATTGTCAATTATCAATTGTCAATTGTTTCAGTTCTATGCCCCCATTTTTCAGGGCGAAGGTGCGAATTTGTCGTTTCTGCGTGCTGCTATCGTCGCCTTTCAATGCCAGTCTGATGGTGGGTTGGCTTGCGCCCAGCGTCTGCATTATTTTTTTGCGCAAGCCGTGTTCTGTAAGGATTTTTGTAGCCATTTTGCGTTTGATTTTGTCGTTTTTTTTGAGTATATTTGCCGCGTTTTTCATTATTGAAAAGTGCATGAATTAAACCAAGGTTTTTTTGCTACACTTTTTATTTCGTCAAACACTCTATCATA
>CAVBBP010000079.1:0-6971 GCA_963593685.1 Segatella copri | reverse complement strand
ATGCGGCGTTTCGGAACGCAGATAATTCTTAATTCATAATTCAAAATTCTAAATTGAATAAAAACCCCTCCCCTGCTTCGCGGGTACTCCCCTTGAAAAGGGGAGAGGACAGAACCAACTTGGACGCGAACCTGTCCCCTTTGCAAGGGGACGAGAAAAACGGCAGTTTTTCGGAGGGGTTAGAACCAAAATAAACAATGGACAATGAATAATAATTGCGGCTTTTCGGATACCGAAAACCAGAAATTAGAAACTAGAAATCAGAAATAAACTGTACAGTCCAACACCAACGCGTTAAACTCATCAACTAATCAACTCATCAACTAATCAACCTTTCAACACAAATGTTACTAAACATCGTTTTACTTATCGTCGGTTTTGTGGTGCTGGTGCTTGGCGCCGATTGGTTGGTCGATGGCGCGTCGGGTTTGGCCAAGCGGCTGAATGTGCCCGATTTGGTCATTGGCTTGACGATTGTGGCGTTCGGCACTTCGGCACCCGAACTGGTCGTCAATCTGATGGCGGCCATCGAAGGCTCGAGCGAGATTGCACTGACCAACATTCTCGGTAGCAACATCGTCAATGTGCTGGTCATTTTGGGCGTGTCGGCAGCCATCTACCCGATTGCCTCGCAGCGCAGTTCGCGGCGTTTCGACATTCCGATGAGCATTGCCGCTGGGCTGGCGATACTGTTTTTGGGAACGGAATGTTTCGGCGCGTGGGGCAGCGATTGGCAACTTTCGCGCCTCGACGGCGTGATTTTGCTGCTCATTTTCGGGCTGTTTATGTACCATTCGATGAAAGAGGCGAAGCGCGGCACAAACCAGTCTGCCGAGTCGTTCAAGGCGATGGCCGTGTGGAAAGCCCTACTGCTCATTACGGTGGGCATCGGCTTTTTGGTGGCTGGTGGCGAACTGATTGTGCGCTCGGCAGTGGCGATGGCGGCGGCGTGGGGCGTGCCAGAATCTGTGGTGGGCGTAACCATCGTGGCGATTGGCACCTCGCTGCCCGAACTGGCCACATCGGCGGTGGCGGCGTTCAAACACAATTCCGATTTGGCGCTCGGCAATGTCATCGGCAGCAACATATTCAATGTCTTTTTTGTGCTGGGCATTAGCGCGGTTATCCGACCGCTGCCCGCCTACCCAAATCTACCCATCGATGCGGCGCTGGCGGCAGGCTGCTGCGCGCTGGTTTGGCTCTTTGTCGGCACCAATCGAAAGCACGAAATCACACGCTGGCAAGGCGCATTTTTGCTGCTCTGCTACGGCGTTTATCTGGCGTGGCTGCTCACTACAATCTGATGCCATGCCGATAGACGAAGCCCTGAAAAACTATGTCGAAACGGTCGTTTTGCCGCGCTACGAGGCGTTCGACCGTGGGCACGACCGCACGCATGTGGAGCGTGTGATAGCCGAAAGTCTGGCGCTTGCCCAAAATTACGATGTCGATATAAATATGGTGTATGTGGTGGCGGCCTATCACGATGTGGGCTTGCCGCAAGGGCGCGAACGGCACCACATCTATTCTGCCCAACTGCTTTTGGCCGACAAGAATTTGCACCGCTGGTTTTCCGAAACCGATTTGCGCCTGATGGCCGAAGCCATCGAAGACCACCGTGCTTCGGGAAGCCGTTCGCCACGCAGCATCTACGGGTGCATTGTGGCAGAGGCCGACCGCGACATCACGCCCGAACTCATCTTGCGGCGCACGCTGCGTTTCTCGTTGCGCCAGCAGCCCGATGCCAACGCCGAATGGCACATTCAGCGCGCTATCGACCATCTGCACGAAAAATATGCCGAAGGCGGCTACCTGCGCTTGTGGCTGCACAGTGCCAAAAACGAGCGTGGCTTGGCCGATTTGCGCGCACTCATAGCCAACGAAACCGCTCTGCGCCAGCAACTTCGTAGATTTTTCGACGAAGAAACGAGCAACAATGTTGAAGGGGACTTCTATAAATTCCTCGTTTTGCAAAAAATTTAATAACCGCTAAATTTCTAGATACTTTTGTGCGCTTTTTGTTTTTGAACTGCATCTCTTTGATTTTCACTCAATTACAATGCCACCGCATTGTGCTTTCGCTCAAGCCAAACATCTGCTATTCCAAAATTCAAAAATCACTACAAAGAAATTTATAGAAATCCCCTTGCGTGATTGAAAAATTTTACCTACCTTTGCCCACAGAATAACGCCCAAACCGCAGACCTTCTGCCCTCCTCCCTAGCAATAGGGGGGGGGGCAACTAATTGATAATCAATCGGTTACAAGAAGAAATGAGGAATTAGGAATGAGGAGTGAGGAGTTTTTAGTGAGAAAGTATGAAAGTGCGAAAGTAGGGACGCGGCATGCCACGTCCGAAAAGTTTATAGGTTAGAGGTTATCGTTTATAGAAAAAAAGACAATGACCAAGACAACTTGAAACTCTTAAACTCTTAAACTCTGAAACTTGAAACTTTCTCCAATGCGTTAAACTTTTCAACTTTTCAACTCATCAACTTATCAACAACCAATCAACCAATCAACCAATCACCCCAATTATTAACCACGCTCCATCTTCCCCCTTGGGGGATAAGAGGGGGTCTTAAAACCAAAATTATTATGAAACGCATTTACACTCTTTTGGTGGCGGCTATGGCTGCCGTGTGCGGCGCTTTGGCCGACGATGTAACGATTACCGAAGTGGAATTCTCGCTCGATGTGAGCAAAATCGACTACTTCGCTGGCAATTTCGAGGGAAATGTTCAAGATGCTATTACTAAAAATATCAGTGTGGCGAGTGACGCAGAATACACACTCACAAGTAAATCATTGTGTTTCGTTCGGGATGTTACTGGTGTGCAGGCCGTAAATCGTGGTGTGGCTTTAATCGGTGCCAATGCGTCGAGAGAATATCTAGTGTTTGTGACGTTAACCCCTAAAGAGGGCTACACCTTTTCGGATACTGACTACGCTTCTATTAGCGTAAAATGGAATGGCAGCAGCGTAACGCCGCACTTTATTGGCCACAATAGTTATGGGAAATTTATCGAGGTCGCTGTAAAACTTGGCGCATGGGCAACTAGCACTGTTGCTACCCATACGCTAACAGTAGCAAATGCCACCTACAACGACGAAGATTTCACTGGCGGAAGTGTGGCGGAAGGCGTAAAGTTGACACTCACGGCCAATACCGCTGCTACAGGCTACAAATTTAGCGGCTGGAACTGCACAGGCATAACACTTGACGATGCCACCAGCAATGTTGCAAAGTTTACCATGCCTGCAAACGATGTAACCATCGAAGCCACCTATGTGGAACAGGTGGTCGAAACCCTAACTGCCGTTACTTTCACGCTCCCTATCGACGAAATAGAGTATCAAATAGGCGTGAAAGAAAGTACGGTATTACAAAATATCAAGAGCAAAACAACTATCGAGAGCAGCGACAAATATGGTAAAATTTCTTATAACTTTGGGTTGTTGTATAAAACTACTGGTGGTAGTTTTAGTGGTGTTGGCAATGATGAAACTACCATTGGCACGCGTACCGATTTTTACGATGGCAAGGAGGAGTACTATGCGTGTATAGTATTTAAAACATCTTCTGATGCGATAATTTTCACGCCCGATGCAAGCGCACTGACAGTTACATACAATGGTGCGGTGATTACGCCTACTAAAGTGGAGTCCAAGGGACGATATTTGTTTGTTTACATTCCGCTTGGCGACCCTGCTGCTGCCGCGGAAACACTCTACACGCTCACTTGCGTGAACGCCGCGCCCGAATCATATCCATATCAAACATTCTCTGGAGGCGACTACGCAGAGGGCGCATCGGTAACATTCCGCGCCAAGACGCCAAACGCAGGCGAACAGTTCGACCATTGGGAGGCTACAGGTATCACCCTCTCCGAAGAGCAGAAAACGGCCGAACTGCTCACCATCACCATGCCTGCCAATGCGGTAACCATTACCGCCGTGTACAAAAAGATTGACTACAAAATTATCATTGCCGATGATATAAAAAATGGCGAAGTCAGCGTAACCTCTGGCACCGCCACCGCCAACTATGGCGACGAGGTGGCACTCACCGTTACGCCAGCCACTGGCTACGAACTCGAACAACTCGAGGTTAAATGGGTTAGCGGCGGCACTGTTACAGTGTCGGAAGACTACAAATTTACCATGCCCAACGCACATGTAAAGATAAGTGCTACTTTCAAGAAAGTAAACTACACGATTACCATTGCTAGCGATATTGCAAATGGCGAAGTCAGCGTAACCTCGGGCGCAGCCACCGCACAAATGGGCGACGAGGTGGCACTCACCATCACGCCAGCCACAGGCTACGAACTCGATGTGCTTTCGGTGAAAAATGAGAGCGGCGGCACTGTTACACTGTCGGAAGACTACAAATTTACCATGCCAGCAAGCAATGTTACGGTAACGGCTACTTTCAAGGCTGTAACGCCAACCGCTCTGCAAACTGCCGAACTTATGGGCATTTATGCCGAAAACGGCCGCATTTATGGCACTGACGGAATGCAAATTTTCACACTCACAGGCCAGAATGTTACCGAAATGAACGGCTCGCTCTGTGGCGTTTACATTGTGAAGGTTGGCGAAAAAGCGCAGAAAGTGTTTGTGAAATAATTGATAATTGACAATTGACAATGTAGGGACGCACCGCGTGCGTCCTTTTTTTTGTTGAACCGTTGAAGCGAATAAATCCGTCAATTTGTAAATTCGTAAATCTGTAAATAAAACGGACGCGGCATGCCGCGTCCCTACAACTAGAAATCAGAAATTAGAAATCTGAAACCAACACCAATGCGTTAAACTGATCAACTCATCAACTTTTCAACTTAAAATTCCCTGCGGCGGATTTTTGGCACAAAATTTGATAGTATTTTGGTAAAAGATTACAACTATGACACAACACATCACCGACCAAAATTTTGATGAACTGCTGGCGAACAATCCTGTGGTTCTTGTTGATTTTCACGCTACATGGTGCGGTCCGTGCCGCATGTTGGGACCGATTGTCGATGAACTGGCCAATGCCTACGAAGGCCGCGTGCTGGTGGGCAAAGCCGATGTAGAAGAGGCTACTGCCGTTGCCGAACGCTTCGGCATACGCAGCGTTCCAACGATTCTTTTCTTCAAAAATGGCAAGCAAGCCGACCAAGTGATTGGCGCTGTGCCGCGTGCCAAATTGGCAGAAAAGATAGAGGCACTGCTTTGATTAGTAGCAAGAAGCAAGTAGCAAGAAAAGTGAGGAATTAGGAATTAGGAATTAGGAGTGAGGAGTGATGCGGCGATGCCGCAATGACAAATTTCAAATTCCAAATTCCAAATTTCAGAATTTCAGATTGCGCTTGCGCGGGTTTCAAATTGTAGGGGCGCGGTATGCCACGCCCTTTTTTGTGGATTTGGTTATTTGTGAATTTGATTATTTGGAAAAATCAATCTTCAAATCTTCAAATGAAAAGACTTTTCACTTTCAACTTTATACACTTTTTCACTATTTTGTCTTTTGTCTTTATTCCTTACTCTTTATTCTAAAACATGGATTTTCGACCGTTACAGTTGCCAAACAGAGATTTTGCGCAGCGGCGCATTGTGATAGCGGGGCCGTGCAGTGCCGAAACCGAAGCACAGACGCTCGCAACGGCGCGGCAGTTGGCAAGCCACGGCATACAGATTTTTCGCGCTGGACTTTGGAAACCGCGCACCAAACCCGGTTGTTTCGAGGGCGTGGGCAGCCGAGGCTTACCGTGGTTACAGCGTGTGAAAGCCGAAACGGGTATGCTCGTCGCTACCGAAGTGGCGACGGCGGCACATGTGCGCGAGGCGTTGGCGGGCGGCATCGATATGGTGTGGCTCGGCGCGCGCACCACGGTCAATCCGTTTGCGGTGCAGGAGATAGCCGATGCGCTGCGTGGCACCGACATCCCCGTGTTGCTGAAAAATCCCATCAATCCCGATTTGGAACTGTGGATTGGTGCGATAGAGCGCATCTACAACGCTGGCATACGCCAAATTGTGGCGGTGCACCGCGGTTTCGGCTTGTCCGACACAAAAATATACCGCAATCCGCCACAATGGCATATTCCGATAGAGTTGCACCGCCGACTGCCAAATTTGCCGATTTTTTGCGACCCGAGCCACATCGGCGGCAAGCGCGCACTGGTTGCACCGCTCGCGCAGCAGGCTATGGATTTGCAGTTCGACGGTCTGATGATAGAGAGCCATTGCACTCCTGATGCGGCTTTGAGCGACAGCGAGCAGCAGATTACGCCCGACGAACTCGGTCTGATTTTGCAGCAGTTGGTCATTCGCCAGACGAACCCATCGACAGAGGCGTTGGCCGACCTGCGCCGCCAGATTGATGCTATCGACAGCGAACTGCTCGAAACATTGGCCAAGCGTATGCGTGTTTCGGCCGAGATTGGCGCATACAAAAAGGCGCACAGCGTGGCGGCGTTGCAGACTGGGCGTTACAACGAAATTTTGGAGAAACGCCTTGCCGATGGCGAAAAATTGGGGTTGAGCGGCGACTTTTTGCGCACCATTTTGGAGGCCATTCACACCGAATCGGTACGCGTGCAGTTGGAGTTGATGAGTTGATTGGTCGTTGAGTTTAACGCATTGGTGTTGGTTTCAGATTTCTAATTTCTAGTTTCTGGTTTCTGGTTCCCTGTTTCTGGTTTTCGGTATCAAAAAAGCCGCAATTATTATTCATTGTTTATTGTTAATTATTTTCCAACCCCTCCGAAAAACTGCCGTTTTTCTCGTCCCCTTGCAAAGGGGACAGGTTCGCGCCCAAGTTGGTGCAGTCCTCTCCTCTTTTCAAGGGGAGTACCTGCCGAATGGCAGGGGTAGGGTTGGAAAAATAACTCAATGATTCAATAATTCAATTGGCTTTTCCCCCTTCGGGGGAAACGGGAAAGGGGGCTACTACCCCTCAATAACGAAAGTAGGGACGCGGC
>CAVBBP010000078.1:0-7811 GCA_963593685.1 Segatella copri | reverse complement strand
GCCATACCATTACTGATACCGGCACCCACGGGCAATCGTCCAACTCGAAAGACGGCACAAAGGTAGCGAAAAATCTCAAAACAACAAACCAACAAAAAAAAGGACGCACGCGGTGCGTCCCTACAAATCTATGCTCTAAAAAATTCCTCACTCCTAATTAAAGGAACTACTCCTCGTCGTCGGGTTCGGCCATGTTGTGGAAGACATTTTGCACATCTTCGTCCTCTTCCAACTTTTCGATGAGTTTGTTCACCGATTCGCGCTGCTCGGCGGTCAGTGTTTTCAGGTCGTTCGGAATGCGCACAAATTCGCTGCTGGTAATCTCAAAACCGTTGCTCTCCAAGTATTTTTGAATGTTGGAGTTTTGCGCAAATTCGCCATAAATCACAATCTCGTTGCCGTCTTCAATCACCTCGTCCACGCCATAGTCGATGAGTTCGAGTTCGAGTTCGTCCATGTCGATGTCGGGCTTGCGCGTAACATGAAACACACATTTGTGTTCGAACATAAACGCAAGGCTGCCCGTGGTGCCGAGCGAGCCGCCGTGTTTGGTGAAATAACTGCGTACATTGGCCACAGTGCGTGTGGTGTTGTCGGTGGCGGTCTCTACAAAGATGGCGATGCCGTGCGGTCCATAGCCCTCGTAGTTCATCTCTTTGTAGTCCGAAAAATCCTTATCGAAAGCCTTTTTGATGGCGCGTTCGACATTCTCTTTCGGCATATTCTCTTTTTTGGCGGTCGCCATCAGCGCGCGCAGACGCGGGTTGCCCGAAGGGTCGGCACCACCAGCCTTGGCGGCTATAGTTATCTCTTTGCCAATGCGCGTGAAAGTGCGCGCCATGTTGCCCCAACGCTTAAATTTGCGTGCTTTGCGAAATTCAAATGCTCTTCCCATAAATTTATAGTTCTTATTTTTCTAAAAAAGTAGACTGCAAAATTACAAATTTTTCTCGGAAAACCATTTTCTTGCACCACATTTTTTGCTGATTTTTGACACATGAGTAATTTTCACTATCTTTGCAGTTTGAACATTGCACTTTCCCGCCTACTTTACAACTAGGACATGACGACTAAAATACACGAAAGAACAAACAATAATATCGATGAATTGTTCGGTCAGGTCTCTTTTCTTATCGAGCAGGCTAGGTCGTATGTTAAAACTGCAGCGAATACTGCTGAAGTTTACACAAAATACTTCATTGGCAAATATATTGTAGAGTACGAACAGCAGGGGCAATTGCGCGCAGAATACGGGAAACAAGTTTTGATTGCACTATCAAACAAGCTAACCAATCGCTATGGCGCAGGTTGGTCATACCCCAGCATTCGAAACATTAGACAATTCTATGTGAAATATGCGACAAGAATAGTAATGGACTTACCCAAAAATGCTAACCACTGGTTAGCAAATTCGCATACAACTGAAAATCAACCATTTAAGCTTTCTTGGTCTCACTATCTTGTCCTTATGCGCATCGAAAATTCCGATGCAAGGTCTTTTTACGAAATAGAGTGCGTTCAGCAACAGTGGTCGAAAAGGCAATTGAGTCGTCAAGTGGGTAGTAGCCTCTACGAGAGATTGGCTCTTAGTCGCAACAAAGATGAAGTAATGCGTCTAGCTCAAGAAGGACAAACCATAGAAAAGCCTTCAGATATTATCAAAAATCCATTAACTTTGGAATTTTTGGGATTGAAGCCTGATGTTTCATATTCAGAATCAAAATTGGGAAATGCCATCATCAACAAAATGCAACAATTCCTGCTCGAACTAGGGAAAGGTTTTTTGTTTGAAGCACGACAAAAGCGTTTTACATTTGATGAACAAAATTTCTATGTAGATTTGGTGTTTTACAACAGATTGCTGCAATGTTATGTGCTTATCGACCTAAAAACAGACAAACTCTCGCATCAAGATCTTGGACAAATGCAAATGTATGTCAACTATTACGACCGCTATGTAAAACAAGAATTTGAAAAACCAACCGTTGGCATATTGCTTTGTGAAAGCAAAAACGATGCACTTGTGGAATTAACTTTGCCTCAAGATTCTCATGTTTATGCGTCTGCCTATCAATTGTATTTGCCAGATAAAAACCTGCTACAAGAAAAAGTAAAACAATGGATAGCAGAATTTGAAGAAAACATTGTGTAAATTGGGAATGGCATGACCATCAGCAGCCACAATTATGATAGTGAAAGGTTAGAGGTTAGAAACCAAGACAACTTGAAACCTGAAACTTGAAACTCTGAAATTTGAAATTTGAAACTTGAAATCAATAAAACATACTCCTATGAAAAAATCAACATTTATCTGGGCACTCGGCGTGTTGTGCGTCATGGTCCTTGGCTTGGCAAGTTGCCAAAAAGAAGAAGAGTTCGACGAAACACTGCTCATCGGCACATGGAAAAGTGGCACGCTCTACGAAAAGTATTTGAGCAACCATACTGGTTTCACTTGGGACACAAAAGAAGATGTTTCAGAAAGCGAGGCGCAGTCGTTCACTTGGAAACTCGAAAAAAGTACGCTCACGCAAATTCACATCATGGAGGTGGGCGGAAATGTACCCAAAGTTTACACCGTTACAAAACTGACTTCGACCACGCTCAGTTACGAAGACGATTACGGCAAAAGTTACACATTTACAAAGGTGAATTAACCCATTGGCACAGTCATGAAGAAAGCACTTAAAATTGTCGGCTGGACGCTGCTGTCGCTCGTGGTGGCGGTGCTGGTGGCGGTGTGCGTGGCGTGCTATGTGGTGTTCACACCCGCGCGGCTCACGCCCATTGTGCGCAGTTATCTGCCGCAGTTCGTAACTTGCGACGCCTCTATCGACGAGGCCGACCTCACTTTTTTCAGCACTTTTCCGCAGTTTGGCGTGCGCCTCAACAATGTCTGCCTGCGCAATCCGATGGCGGGCGCACCAAGCGACACGCTGGCGCAGGTTTCGTCGCTCGTGGCAACGGTCGATGCGTGGGTTTTTCTCACCGAAGATGCGCTGCTTGTGGAAGATATACTGCTCGATGGCGGTTATGCCAATATCTACATCGATAGTGCTGGGCGCGCCAACTACGATGTGGTGCTGACAACCGACACCACAACCGATACCACAGCCACAGCGTTGCCTTTCGATGTGCTGAAAGTTAATCTGCTGAAAGTGAACAACTTGCGCGTTTCGTACATCGACGATCAGGCGCACATGCGGGCTACGGTGGACAATGTCAGGCTGGGGCTGCTGGGGCGTTTGGCCGACGACGGCTCGACGGCGCAAGCGCATCTCCGCCTCGAAAATATGGCGTTTGCCACGACCGATTCTACGCAAATCGAGGCGTGTTTGCCCGAGTTCGACCTGCGCGCCAAAGCCGATCTGCTCGATTGCGAGGCGTTTGGCGATGTAACGGCCGATTTGCAACAGGTCGATTTTGCGCTGAGCGGCGACCAACTGCTCAAAAAAGCCAATATCAGCCTCGCTGTGCCGTTCAAAGCCAACCTCGAAACGCTCTATGCGCAACTCGATAAGGCCAAAATTTCGCTCGAAAATCACGAAATTACGCTCAATGGTTGGGCGCAAAAGTGCGACGACGACATCAAAATGGATATCGCTTTCGGCACCAACGAGTGGCACCTGCCAAAACTGCTCACGCTCGTTCCCGATGCCTATGCTCACCTGCTCGACGGCATCGAAATTGGGGCTGGCGACGCTCTGCTGAACGGCCGTGTGTCGGGCGTTTACAACGAAAATCGCCTGCCGCTCATCGCTGCCAAAGTCGATTTGAACCGAGGGCGCGTGGCGGTCGATGGTGTGCCGTACAAACTGCACGATGTGGCGGCCAAAGTGTCGGCCAATCTCGACCTGAACGACGGCGGCAACTGCAACGCCACTATCACACGCTTGCAAGCCAAAACTGGCAGTTGCGCCCTCGAAGCCGAAGGCACAGCCGCCGACCTGCTCGGCAATCTGCGCTGCGATGTGCGTCTGAAAGCCGATGTAAATCTGCCCGAACTCGACCCGATTTTGCCCGACAGTCTGAATTTGACCCTGCAAGGCCGCACCAAAGCCGACCTGCACGCCAAATTTGCGCTCGACGATGTAACGGCGTTGAATCTCGAAAAAATTACGGCCAACGGCACGCTGATTTTCAGTGATTTAGAGGCTGTTTACGACGACAGTCTGCTGGTTCGCACGCCGCAGTTGGCGGTCGATGTTGCCTTGCCCTACAAACCGACCGACGGTTTCAAAGGGCTGTTGCAGGCGCGCATAAAATCGCCCGATTTGAAAGCGGAAATGGTCGGCACGCTCGATGCTGCGCTCACCGATGCCGATATCGAACTCATTGCGTCGAATCCGCTGGACACGACCAAAATGCTCTCGGCCAAATGCAATTTCGATATGCAGCGACTGACCGCGCACATGGACACCATCGAGGCCGACATCGTTGCGCCGAAAGGTTCGGTAACGCTTTCGCCAAGCCGCCGAAACCAAAAGCAACCGCGCCTACGCTGCAACTACAGCAGCGAAGCACTTCGCGCACGCATGGGCTCGGCACTCGACATCGACACAAAATATCTGAACATATCGGCTTCGACCACCTACGACGAAACGCAGGAAAACGCCTATTTGAAATGGAATCCGACGCTCAAAGTCGATTTCAACGATGGCGCACTGCGGCTCGATGGCGTGGCACCGACCATACAGATCCCGGCTATCAAATTTGCTTTCACACCGCGCAATTTCAACATCGAAGAGAGCCGCATCATCATCGATCGCTCCGATTTCAAATTGGCTGGCGAGGCGCGCAACATACGCAAATTTATGAAAGGCGACGGCCTGCTCGAGGGCGAATTTAACTTTGTTTCGACCCAGACAGACATCGACCAACTGTTGGATTTGGTAAGCGGTTTCGGACAGACCGACACTGTGGCCGCCGAAACGAAAACCGCCACTGCTACCGCCACTCCAGCCACCGACGACGATCCGTTTATGGTGCCGAAAGGCGTAGATGTGGTGCTGAATACGCACATCAAAAACGCACTTTTTGCGGGCAATAATCTGCAAAATATCGGCGGAAAAGTTACTGTGAAAGACGGCATGGTGGTACTCGAACAGATGGGTTTCACCTGCGATGCCGCCGAAATGCAACTCACGGCCATGTACCGCAGCGAGCGGCGCAACCACCTCTTTGCTGGGCTCGATTTTCACCTGCTCAACATCGACATCAAGCAGTTGATACACATGGTGCCCGACATCGACACCATATTCCCCATGCTCAAATCGTTCGAGGGGAGTGCGCAGTTCCATCTGGCAGCCGAAACTTACCTGAAATCGAACTACGACATCAAATTTTCGACCCTGCGTGGCGCAGCCGCCATCGAAGGCAAGGATTTGGTGCTGCTCGACAGCGAGACATTCGGAAAAATTGCTAAACCGCTCATGTTCAGCCGCAAAACACGCAATCTGGTCGATAGCATCAGTGTCGAAGCCACCGTTTTCCGCGACGAGGTCGATCTCTATCCGTTCGTCATGTCGATGGACAAGTATTCGGCCGTGGTGTCGGGGCGTTACGACTTGAGCAACAACTACAACGCTCATATCGAGACACTTGCGCCTGTACGCTTGGCTTTACAGATAAAAGGCAACGCCTCCGATTTGGACAATATGCAGTTCAAACTGGTGAAAACCGAATACAGCAACATGTACAAACCCGAGAAACGCAACGCCACGCAAGAACGCGTGTTGGAACTGAAAAAACTCATCTCCGACTCGCTGAAACAGAATGTGAAATAGCGCCGTTTTTCAGGCAAAAACAGACGAGAGTCCCGATTTTTTGTTCGGGGCTCTTTTG
The DNA here is from genome assembly GCA_963593685.1 of Segatella copri. Lineage (GTDB taxonomy): Bacteria > Bacteroidota > Bacteroidia > Bacteroidales > Paludibacteraceae > W0P28-013. The sequence goes on along the minus strand of CAVBBP010000078.1, from coordinate 1,967 downwards.
TTTGGCACGATATTTGCAGCGTTATAAATGAAAAGTCTTCAAATCGTTTCCTTTAGCGACAGACTTTTCAGTTATTAGGTTATTGTTTGGTGAGTCCGTTGCACGCACGCGTGCAGCGGATTTTTTTTGCATACCCGATAAATCTAGGGGGGGCTTGATATAAAAGTTCTACCCTTGTTGTAGTAACAATCTATGAGTATTAGCATTGGCGCAATTGTCCATGCTTGTGCCAGAAGCGAAGTCAAGGAAGAATGCGTAGTCCGAGTTCGTCGGCCCCGCTGCCAATGAGCGGGAATATAGATCCTTTCAGTTCCTCCAATTTGCAGTTCGAAATAATTGCGGTAAGGATACGAAATTAGTGCGAAAGAATGAAAGTGCGAAAGTTCGGACGCGCTGCGTGCGTTCGAAAAGGTTATAGGTGAGAGGTTATCGTTTATAGACAAAAGACCAAGACGAAAATTAAGACCTAAGGCTTTTCCCCCTTCAGGGGAAACGGGAAAGGTGGCTACAACCAGAAACCAAAAATAAATATCGCTTCAACGCTTCAACAAAAAAATTGATTTTGGCACAAAGAAAATGGCAGCGCCTTCGTCTGCCGTTTTGTTTGTCAAGGGGAATTTATAGAAGTCCCCTTAATTTGCATCACATGCCAGCCAGCCGCCGCAGGTCGTCTATCTGCGCATTCCACAGGCGTATGGCGTCGTCGATGTCGTCCTCTTCGGCAAAATCGGTGATGGTGAGTGCCACATCGCGCGTCAGTTCTACATGGTGTATCGCAAACTCGAAATAGGTGCTTGTAGGCTCGCCTTCCCAGCGAAAACGCACCAACTCTTCGTCGGTACGGCGCAGCAGACGAGCGCGCTGTTCGTGATTATTCCAAATGAAAGTGAAATCCTTGCCGTTCTGTTCTACTTTGTCGGCAAACCAACTGCCAAGCCCATCGGCGGTGGCAACACATCGCCACAAAATGGCTGGCGAAACTTTGTTGAAAACATATTCTACCGTGTATTTCTCCATGCCTCCTCCGTTGCTTTTACACAAGACACTCCTTGTCGAATGCAAGCGGCATCAGATCGCGCACGCTTTTTAGTTTGTAGATGTATTTTGCGCCATAGAGCAGCACCGCAATGTCCTGCCCATAGCGCACTTCGCTGTCGATCAGCACTTGGCGGCACGCTCCGCACGGCGTGATGGGGTCGGGCAGAAATTCGCCGCCAGCAAAAGTGGCAATGGCCAATGTTTTGGGAGCGACATCGGGGTAACGCGAGTTGGCGTAGAACATGGTTACACGCTCGGCGCACAAGCCCGATGGATAGGCCGAATTTTCTTGGTTCGAACCTTGTATGATTTCGCCGTTGGCCAACAGCAACGCTGCACCCACATTGAATTTAGAATAGGGTGTGTACGACCGTTTGGTGGCCTCTTTTGCCGCATCAACTACCATGCGGTCCGATTCGCAGAGTTCCTCATATTGCAGAACTTCTACATCGATTTCGATTTTTTTTGTTCGCATTTTTCTCGTGTTTTTCTAGTTAAGTTTGCAAATATACAAAAAAAATTTTGAATACACCGCATTTTTATGCCGATTTCTGCGGTTATTGTTTCGCCAGTGTCTTTGTTGGTGTATTCGCCACGAATGTTATCGAGCAGCCACTGCTTGGCACTATCACGATTGAGTTCGTAGTCGCCATTGTAGCGGTTTTCTATCGGCTCGCTCTTGCGGAGTTTGTCTATGCGTGCGGCTTTTTCCCAATCGCCAAACCATTTCTTGAATGCTTGGGTGCGCACTTGCAGCCATTGCCGCTCGGTAAGGCGAGTGGGCTTGCCGTTGGGGGCTTTCATAAATGTGCCGTCGGAGACAGCCTTATCACGAATAGACTGCTGCTCGGGAGAGTAAGACGAAATCGAGAAGCGCGTGTCGTCCTGCGCAGCGTTTTGTTTCGTTCCGTTCTCTTGCAGGTTGGCAT
>CAVBBP010000077.1:0-7815 GCA_963593685.1 Segatella copri | reverse complement strand
CGAAGGCTTTTCCCCCTATCGGGGGAAACGGGAAAGGGGGCTATGACCAAGAAAATAAATAATTAACAATGAACAATGAATAATAATTCCAAATAACCAAATAATCAAATAAAATTTGAAATTCTGAATTCTGAAATTTGAAATCCGTGCGTAGCACGACACACTTTATGAAAGACGAAAAACAGAAAAAAACAGGCTTTTGGGCGAGATTGAAACAGGTGCTGACCGACGAACGGGTCTGCTTTGCAATAGGAATTGCGCTGCTGTTCTTGTCGCTCTATCTGGCGTTGGCCATGGCATCGTTCCTATTCACAGGTGCCGACGATTTGAGCGTGATAAAAAGTTACCCCGAAATGCGCCTAAAAGTGGAATCGCTCTACGAGCAGGGCGCGGATAAAACTACTTGCGTGCAAGCCGAAAAATCGTTGCGCGAACTCCATGCGAGCGTCAAAAACTGGACGGGCTACCGCGGCGCTGTCATCTCCGAACGGCTGGTGAATCGCTGGTTTGGCGTAGCCACATTTGTTGCGCTGTGGTTTGTGGTGGTGGTGGCGCTGCGCCTGATGAAAGTGAAGATTTTGCCCCTCTGGAAAGCGTTTCTCTCGGCGGCATTTCTCACCGTTTGGCTGTCGCTCACGCTCGATTTCTGTTTTGGCAAACTCTGCGCCAACTGCTATGTTGTGATTGGCGGTGCGCACGGCCGTTTTCTCGACGGATTTCTCACTGCCAATATCGGTTTTCCCGGCACACTTTTGCTGATTATCGGCACTGGCGTGCTGTTTGCCGTGTTCGCATTTAGTTCTACCGTACCCGCCTTGCAACGCTTGCTGCATCGGCGCAAAAAGGTGGAAGAACCCGCCATCGACGACCAATCAGAAGACGAAAACGCCACCGAACCGCAACCCGACGAGAGCGAAGGAGAGGTGATAGAGCCAACATTGATAGACACGGACAATTGGACGATTGTAACCGACGACGACACCGACGAGAGCGACGATGCGCCCATTGATATTCCTGTGGAAACGACCGACACCGCCGACGAGGCGCAGACCGAACCCACCGCCGACATCGAAACTATCGACACAACCGACACCGACGATTCTGTGGACAAACCCTACGATCCGCTGGCCGAGCAAGGCCCTTACGACCCGCAAAAAGGGTGGGATTACAAATATCCGACACTGGATTTGTTGAAAGATTACGGCGCACAAACCGAAACCGTAACCAAGGAGGAACAGACTGAAAATCAGCAAAATATAATCAAAACGCTGAAGAATTTTGGCATCGGTATCAAAAAAATATACGAAACCATCGGCCCAACGGTAACGCTCTACGAAATTGTGCCAGAAGATGGCGTGCGTATCAACAAAATACGCAACCTCGAAGCGGACATTATGCTGGCGTTGTCGGCAAAAGCCATTCGTATCATCGCGCCGATTCCGGGCAAAGGCACTATCGGTATCGAAATGCCAAACCTGCACCCACGCACCGTTTCGATGCGCCTGACCATCGCCTCCAAAAAGTTCCAAGAGGCCAATTTCGAACTGCCAGTTGCGCTGGGACGCACCATCACAAACGACATTTTTATGTTCGATTTGGTGAAAATGCCGCACCTGCTTGTGGCTGGCGCAACGGGTCAAGGCAAATCGGTTGGTATGAACGCCATCATCACATCGTTGCTCTACAAAAAGCACCCATCGCAACTCAAATTTGTGCTGGTCGATCCGAAAAAAGTGGAGTTCAGCATTTACAGCGACATCGAAAAGCACTTTTTGGCCGAACTGCCCGATGTGGACGAGCCTGTAATCACCGATGTGGACAAGGTGAAACAGACGCTCAACAGCATTTGCAAGGAGATGGACCAGCGTTACGACCTGCTGAAAATAGCGCATGTGCGCAACATTCGCGAATACAACGAAAAATTTGTTGCACGGCAACTCAATCCGCAGAACGGACACCGCTATCTGCCTTATATTGTGGTAGTTATCGACGAATTTGGCGACCTGATAATGACCGCTGGCAAAGAGATCGAAACGCCTATAGCACGCATTGCGCAGTTGGCGCGCGCCATCGGCATACACATGATTATCGCCACGCAACGCCCCTCGGTGAACATCATCACGGGTATGATCAAGGCCAATTTCCCAGCGCGTATCGCCTTCAAAGTGTCGGCGCGTATCGACTCGCAAACCATTCTCGATGCGCCTGGCGCACAGCAACTTATTGGTAAGGGCGATCTGCTGTTTTCGCAGGGCAGCGACATGACACGCGTGCAGTGTGCCTTTGTCGATACGCCCGAAGTGGAGCGCATTGTCAAGTTCATTGCCGACCAAGAGGCGCCCGTTATCATCAATTCGGCGAACAACCGCTGCGAAGCACCCTACATTCTGCCAGAGCCCGATGTGGCGGACAGCGACAGCGATGCCGCTTCGGTGGATATGCGCAAACTCGATGCGCTCTTTAACGATGCCGCCCACTGGGTAGTGCAGTCGCAACAGGGCTCCACATCGATGCTGCAACGCAAGTTCGAGGTCGGCTTCAACCGCGCCGCACGCATCATGGACCAGTTGGAAGCCGCAGGCATTGTAGGGCCAGCCATCGGCAGCAAACCGCGCCAAGTGATGATTCACACCGAATACGAACTGGCCGACATTCTGAAAACGCTTTTGTAAATTTCTAGGTTGATGAGTTGATTGGTTGATGAGTTGATTAGTTTAACGCATTAGTAAAAGTCTGTGCGGCAAAAACAATTTTCAAATAATAAAAGTGTCTTTACTCAACGATATTATTCATTGTTCATTATTTATTGTTAATTTTGAAAAAAAATTCCTCACTCCTAATTCCTAATTTTTCATAACCATGAAACGCCTCCTATCAACGCTCTTTGTTGCGCTCTGCTGCGGTTCGGCAGTTTTGGCGCAAGCCACTACCGACACGCAGGCCAAAGCCATTGCCGATAGGGCAGTGGCGCAGTTGCAGCGCACGCCCGTGAAAATTGCATTTACCACAACTTACATCGCTGGAAACACAGGCGACAAAAATGTGTCGGACGGCGAATGTGCTGTGAGCGGCAAAAAATCGTATGTGAAATTTGGCGGCTTGGAAACCTTCTTCGATGGCAAAACGCAGTGGGTTTTTATGCCCGACAACAACGAAGTGTCCATTACCGAGCCGACGCTCGCCGAACAGCGCGAAGCCAATCCGCTGCTCATGGTGCGCGACTACGCCCAGACGCACCGCGTGGGCTTCGACGAGGACAAATCCGACGACTGCTACCTGCTTTGCCTCTATCCAACGGTGGCGAAGCGCGTCGATTATTTTCGCATAAAACTGGCGGTAAACAAGAAAACTCACCGCATCGAACGCATCGAGTTTTGCCAGCGCAACGCCGACCGCATCGTGCTGACCGTGCGCTCGTGGCAACCGCTACCCAAAGAGTTCAGTTTCGCTTTCGACACCGCCAAACACCCCCAAGTAGAAGTGAACGACCTGCGATAAGCAAATTTTTTAGAAACAATAACCACCTAAAAACCTGATTGCCTATGGACTGATTTGATGCGTGTGCATCTTGAAATAGAATTATAGCGTTTTAACATTACTCTTTCTTCCCGAAAGTTTAGCGGCTAATAGCGAAGAATCAAAGAGATGATAATGGTAAAATGTCTGCGTTTGTGCGTGGACTTTTTGCTTGTCTTGTTGATTCGGGTTACGCTAAACACCTCGGGAAGCCAGATACTCAAAAAAGTACCACGCTATTTTTGTGCCCACGCGCCGATACAACCCCTTTTGGTACTGCGGAGAAACCGAAAAGCCGAACAAAGTGAGTGAGTGGAAAGTGTGTAAAGTAAAAAAGTATGAAAGTTTTTTATTTGAAGATTTGAAGATTTGAAGATTGCGGCGTTTTTGGGCGCAAAAATTCATAATTCTAAATTCTTAATTGAATGCATGGCTTTCCCCCTTCGGGGGAAACGGGAAAGGGGGCTATAACCAAAATAACAGTAGAGCCGCCACAGCGTGACGGCTCTACAATCTATCAGACCCCCTCAATCCCACAAGGGGGAATATTTTGGGATACTTTGGAATTTAGATAGTGAGATAATTAAAGTCTTTTGTCTTTATTCCTTACTCTTTATTCTATTTTTTCTAAACGATAACCTCTCACCTATAATCTTCTCGGACGCACTCGGTGCGTCCCTACAATGTCAATTAAGAATGAATAATTATTCGTGCGAAAAATGGTTACAAAAATCTAATTAAATAATAGGAAATTAAATAATAGGAAATTAGATAATTGGGTAATTAAAAAATCACTTCTCACTTCTCACCGCTCACTTTTCTTGCTACTTGCGACTAACAATAACTTTCTGCGTCTTGTCGCCACATTTCACGATATAAACGCCATTCAAAGAGCCGTTCAGGCAGGTAACATTGCGGCCGAGCAGGTCGAAAATCCGGAACTCTTGTGCGCAGACGATGCGGCCGTTTTCGGTGTGGAGGTCGCTAATGGTGGTTACAGTCAGCGCATCGGCATTGTCGCTCGCGGTTGTGGCGGCTGAATTTACATAGAATTTTTCGCCTTTCTTATTGCCCCAAATATATTCCACCAAATTCGGAAAATCGACAAATGGGTTGCGGTTTTTCTGTTTGTTGAGTACCACGGTGTTGCGCTCTTTTTCTTTGCTCGAAACAGGGTCGAGGCGGTGCCACCCGAGCATCCAATTCAGGCCGTTATTGGTGAAACCGCAACGCGAATTATTGTAGTTGAACACCACAAAACCTTTGCCGCCAAGATTGTATTGTCGCTCCAGATAGCAAGCCACCATGTAGCAATAAATGCGCGCCACATCGCCTTTGTACTCGTCAATCGGTTCAAAAACAGTGCCGCTCCAACTACCCACCTTACCAGTGCCAAGTTTTGTGCCGAGCGAGTTCGACCAAGTTTTGCTAGTTACATTGCCGTAGCACCACGCCGAGCGTTGTTGGTTGGTGGCATTGTCGGTTGGATAGACATTCACAAGGTCGGAATAGCGGCAATCCTGCGCACCTCCCCACCAACTTTTGGGCAAAATATGCTCGCGGTTGTGGCATTCGCACTCGGTTTTGGTGTCGTAATTGGTGTTGTTGCAATAGTTCGATATCGATAAAGAGCAGTTGCTGTAGATGTCCCAAATGGTACCGTCGCCGCGTAGGTCGGCATTGGTGCGGTCGCCGCGCACATTGTCGTAACTTAGCGAATCGTGAACCGAAATTACCTTATAAATCGCCCATAGCAAATCGTCGCCGCTCAAACCGTGAATGGATTTGTAGTAGCCGTCGTAGACCACTTCTGGCCCATCTTGATCTGGTTCTTCCGTATCGCCTTCGCCTTTGACAACAATCACTACCGTGCCACCAGGAACGGTTTCGGGCGTATTGCCTTTGTAGTTGATCAGTTTGGCGGTAACTTTCACTTTGTCGCCAACTTTTACTGTTGCAGCATCGTCGCCTTCCACACGGAATGCCAAAAAATCGCCTTGGCTGGCTGTTGTAGCGGTAGCATCGTCGCTCATGTAGAACGAAACATTGCTGTATTGTTCGCTGTACGCCGTCTTGATTTGCGAAACATAACCAACGACCGTAACCGTTTTGCTTGTATCGGTATCTGCAACCAATGCATTGGCCATAGCCAAAGCCTCGGCCACTGTTATGTCGCCAGTTGTTACGCGAATGCCATACACGCGAAGTTGTTTAACTGAAGTAATGACTGTGCTTGTCGCATTTACATCATTTACGACAAACAACGGGTCGTCAAACCCATTTTCGTATTTGTAGGTATCGCTTGTTTGCGAAGAATAGTCGCCACCAACAACAGTACCTGCAGAGGCAGTAATGTTAGCACCACCTTTAGCCATACCAATAACCTCAATTTTGGTAATTTTATCTGCGCAACTAATAGTCAGTGCCTGTTCAGCATACACGCGCAATGTACGATAAGTAACACCCTTGTAAGTTGCATCTACAATTCTGCCATTGAAATTCAGTGTAATACCATCTTTTTCTACAGTCTTATCGGCTATAGTAGAAGTAGTATCAGCATCGTCAATCCAATTGAAATTGGCGATTTCGATAACATTGGCACTGGTTACCAGCGTTGTAGCGCACAGAGCGGCTACGAAAAGGAGAATTTTTGTGTGTTTCATGGGAAAATAGTTAAAAAGTTAAAAGTGTATAAAGTGTGAAAGTGTGTAAAGTGTGTAAAGTGAAAAGTGTTTGGTTGTTTGTGGATTTGGTTATTTTTGGTTGATTAGTTGATGAGTTGATCGGTTGATTGGTCGTTAAAAAAGTTGATAAGTTAAAAGGTTTAAGGAGTTCAACCATATTTTCATTTCTAACTAAAAATTCCTATAAACTATAAACGATAACCTCTAACCTATTATTCATTGTTCATTATTTATTATTCATTTTTAATTACAACTTGCTGATTATCAATAAGTTACCCCCCCCCATTTCTGGAAGAGAGGGCAGAAAAGTCTGCTTTGGTGTGCTATTCTGCGGACAAAGGTAGGACTATTTTTTCAGAAAAGCAACTTTTCCGAGTTAAAAAGTGCAAAAAATGAGTTTGTCTGCCATTATGCAATAATTTTTCACAAAAAGGGCAGTTTTTTGGGGAGGAAAATTTCTGATTTCTAGTTTTTAGTTTATCAAAATTGCTATTGCTATTTTTGTTTCTAAGTTTCTAATTGTTGCATTTGAAATTTGAAATTGCGGCTTGCCGCACCACTTCTCACTGCTAACTAAAAATTCCTCACTCCTCATTCCTCACTCCTCATTAGTCTTGCGACTTGCTACTTGCTACTTGCGACTATTTCTCATCGTCTGGCACAGTGTCCCAAGTGTTGTGGGTGATACCAGCCATGCAACAGAGGCGGCTGTGTGCTTCGTTGCGGAGGCGGTTCACCTCGTCGCCGCGCGGCTTGGTGCAGTCGGGTACAATGGGTGCGCCTATTTCAACCTGCAACAGCGGCAAATTTTTCTTGCCAAACAGGCGATAGATGCCAGTGCGTGGGCGGTAGGTGATGGCGCACGGCACCAGCGGCATGTGGTATTTGTAGGCCATGGAGAATGCGCCTTTGCGGAAGGGGCGCAGCGGCTTGTAGAAGTCCCAACGAGCGGCTTCGGGAAAGATGTGAAACCAATAACCGCGGCGGTGGAACTCGTCGAAAGCAGCGTTGAACTTTTTGAGTGCGCCCCAGCCCGCCTCGTGCGATGGAATGGGAATGCCGCCGACCACACGCAGAAAAAAGTTGTTTTTGGTCGAAAAGTTTGGAGCGAACATCGGCGTGCGCGTGGTGTGTTTAGCGCGCACGGCCAGCAGCACGCACGGACAGTCGAGCCGATACATGTGGTTCGCCACGGTGATTGCGCCATTTTTCAGCACCTCTTTGTACTTTTTCAGATTTTCGCGGCCTTTGATGCGCAGCCCCATCTGTATGGTCAGTTTTATGCGCAGCCCGATTTCGAGCAGCAAAATCCACATCGACCAGTTCAAAAAACGGTATTTGAACGAATCGTCGAGATAGGGATAATGCTCGTCCACCTTCACATCGCGGTCGTACACAGGCTTGTAGAGGTGTTCGTAGGGGTCGTTTTCGGGATAATCGATGCCGACATCGGGAATGTAAACGCCCGCCTTGGTTTGCAGATTTTCGTAACGCTTATTGGTCATTTTGTCTTGTTTTTAGGGGATTTCTATAAATTTCTCACAAGTATATTTTTTGTCTTTTTTCGTTCATTTCTTTTGACGACCAAAAGAAACGAACCAATTTTGCGATTAGC
>CAVBBP010000076.1:0-7962 GCA_963593685.1 Segatella copri | reverse complement strand
CAGTGCCAAACTCGTTTGAGCAATGCCGAGCGGAGAAAAAATCTATAAATTTGAATTCTGAAATTTGAAATCTAAAAAAAACTGCCATTTGCTGGTTTGGTATAAAATTTGTACCTTTGTCAGTTAAAAACACCCCCTGCATGAAAAGAGAGGAGAAAAAACTGATTGATGCCATCGTAGCGGGCATGCAAGAGAAAAAAGCCAAACGCATCGTTACGGTCGATATGACAAAACTGGACGCGCCGTGCCAGTATTTTGTCATCTGCGAGGGCGATTCGAACACGCATGTGTCGGCTATTGGCTACAACCTGAAAGAGTATGTGCGCGAGCATACGGGCGAAAAACCTTTTGCCGCCGATGGATTTGAAAATGCCGAATGGATTGCGCTCGACTACGGCAGCGTTATCGTGCATCTGTTCCAACGCGAAGCACGCGCCTTCTACGACATCGAACACCTGTGGGCCGACGCCGATATCAAGGAATACGCCGACATCGACTAAATGCGACGAAACACTATGGACAACAACCCACAACAGCAACAACAGCAACCATCGAACAAGCCGAAGCAGTTCAAACCACGGTTCAATTTCTATTGGATCTACTTTGCTATCGGCATCTTTTTCATCGTGATGTGGCTCTCCGACGGCAACACGGTGTCGCGCAAAGTGCCCTACTCCGAATTTGAGGCGGGGCTGCGCAACGGCTGCGTCAAAACGATGGTTATCAGTAGCAACAAAAAGACCATCGAGGCCGAAATCGACCCACGCTGCGCCGAGCAGTTCGGACAAAAAGCCGAAAATGCCACCGACGCACTGCACATCAGCACCACATTCGGCTCTATCGACGAGGTGTCGAAACTGGTGTCGGAACTGCAAAAAGAGCAGGCGTTCACGGGCAAAGTGTCGTACGAGGAGAGCCGCGACTATGTGGAGGTTTTTCTCTATTCGGTGCTGCCATTTCTGCTGCTGATTCTCTTTTTCGTCTTCCTGAACCGCCGCATGGCTGGTGGCGCAGGCGGCATATTCAGCGTAGGCAAATCGAAAGCGCAACTGTTCGACAAAGACGACAAAAGCAAGACAAAAGTAACTTTCAAAGATGTGGCTGGGCTCGAAGGGGCGAAACAGGAGGTGGAAGAGATTGTTTCGTTTCTGAAAAATCCGAAAAAATATACCAATTTGGGCGGTAAAATTCCCAAAGGTGCGCTGCTTGTTGGCCCTCCGGGAACGGGCAAAACGCTGCTGGCCAAGGCCGTGGCGGGCGAAGCCGATGTGCCGTTTTTCACCATGTCGGGCAGCGATTTTGTGGAGATGTTCGTGGGCGTGGGCGCAAGCCGCGTGCGCGACCTTTTTCGTCAAGCCAAAGAGAAAGCCCCTTGCATTGTCTTTATCGACGAGATTGACGCTGTGGGGCGGGCGCGCGCCAACAACGCACGCTTGGGCGGCAACGACGAGCGTGAAAGCACACTCAACCAACTGCTCACCGAGATGGACGGATTTGGCACCAACAGCGGCGTGATAGTGCTGGCAGCCACCAACCGCGCCGACATTCTCGACAAAGCACTGCTCCGCGCTGGCCGGTTCGACCGCCAAATACATGTGGAACTGCCCGATGTGAACGAGCGCAAAGCGATATTCGAGGTGCATCTGCGCCCACTGAAACTGGACGATACTATCGACATCGACTTTTTGGCGAAGCAAACGCCGGGATTTTCGGGTGCCGACATCGCCAATGTGTGCAACGAAGCCGCACTGATTGCCGCCCGACACGACAAAAAGAGAGTTGGCAAGCAGGATTTCCTCGATGCGGTCGATCGCATTGTGGGCGGACTCGAGAAAAAGAGCAAAATTCTGACCCTCGAAGAGAAGCGCAACATCGCCTACCACGAAGCGGGACACGCCACCATCAGTTGGCTCTTGCGCTATGGCAATCCGCTGGTGAAAGTTACCATTGTGCCGCGCGGCGAGGCGTTGGGTGCAGCGTGGTACCTGCCCGAAGAGCGGCAACTCACCTCGGCCGAACACATTTTGGACGACATCTGCTCGCTGCTTGGCGGGCGTGCTGCCGAAGAGATTTTCTTCGACACGCTCGACACAGGTGCTATCAACGACCTTGAACGCGCCACAAAAAAAGCCTACGCTATGGTGGCTTATTTCGGCATGAGCAGCAAACTGCCCAATGTGAGTTACTACGATTCGACAGGGCAAGCCGACTACGGATTTACCAAGCCTTACAGCGAAAAAACGGCCGAGACCATCGATACCGAAGCGAAAAAAATCATTGCCGAACAGTACGAGCGCGCAAAAAAACTGCTGCTCGAACACAAAGAAGGACACAACCAACTGGCGCAAATTCTGCTCGAACGCGAAGTACTCTTCACCGAAGATGTAGAAAAAGTACTCGGCAAACGCCCATGGAAAAGCCGCTCCGACGAACTGCTGCTCGAACAAATTGATAATTGATAATTGACAATGAAAGGTGAGAGGTTATAGGTAAGAGGTTATAGGCTTTGCTGATACCGAAAACTAGAAACTAGAAATAAACCCCACAGACCTTTATTGATGCGTTAAACTTATCAACCAATCAACTCATCAACTCATCAACCCAATTTGAAACTCTGAAACTCTGAAATCTAATAATGGCATTCAAAAAAATTCTGACACGCACCGTTTCGGGGGCGATTTTGGTGGCGGTGCTTATCGCGGCAATCCTTGTTAGTGAGTGGACTTTCTTGGGGTTGGGCATTATCGTTTCGTCGCTCGGACTAAAGGAATTTCACTACATTACGCACGCCTACCGCCGCATCGAGGTGCGGAGTGCAGTGGCCATTGCGGCGAATCTGCTGCTGCAAGTGGGCGCATTTTTCTACGCATTTTCCGAAGACCTTTGCGAAGCACTCGAATGCAAAGAGCCACAAAATGCGCTTGTCTTTTTTGCGCCGTATGTGCTGATGGTTGTCGGGGTGCTGGTGTCGGAACTGTTTCGCCACCGCGAGCGTCCGCTCCACAATTTGGCCTATTTTGTGCTTGGGCAAGTGTTTGTGGCACTGCCATTTGCAACGCTCTACGGCATTCTCGGCTGGCACAACGACTGGCATCCGTTGCTGCTGTTGGCCATTTTCATCATCATTTGGACAAACGACACTTTTGCCTATCTCGTAGGTAGTGCCATCGGTCGGCACCACTTGCTGAAACACATTTCGCCACACAAATCGTGGGAAGGATTCGTGGGCGGAGCGGCTTTTGCGCTGCTCGCTGGATTTCTGCTCAACTACTTCCATTTTGCACGCGAAGCGGGTCTTAATCTCTGGAAATGGCTGGTGTTCGCAGGTTTGGTAGTGGTGTTTGGTACGCTCGGCGACCTGATGGAGAGCCTGCTCAAACGCGCGGTTGGCAAAAAAGATTCTGGCAATATCATTCCCGGACACGGCGGCATTCTCGACCGTTTCGACAGTCTGCTGCTGGCTGGGCCAATCATCTATATCTACTTAATGTTTCTGTAATCGGCCATGAGAACAAAAGGAAAACGCATTCGCTTTCGCCGTCTGAAAATACACAAAGAGGGCTACGCCATTCTGCTCACGCTGCTGCTGTTGCTAGTGGCGCTGAACATTGTTTCGTATTTTCAGTCGCCCACCGAGCCGCTGTTTGTCATCAATTTGGTGCTTTCGGTGCTGGTATTTTCGTTTTTTTCGTACTTTTTTCGCAATCCAAGCCGCGAGGTGTTTGTCGAAGATGCCAATCTGGTAGTGGCACCTGCCGATGGGCGCGTGGTGGTGATTGAACCGACCGAAGAGTACGAATGTTTCGGCGGCGAGCGGCGCATACAAGTGTCGATTTTTATGTCGGTGTTTAGCGTGCATGCCAACTGGGTGCCCATCGACGGCATGGTAACCTATGTGAAGCACCACAGCGGCCGACACATGGCGGCTTATCTGCCAAAATCGAGCAGCGAAAACGAGCGTTCGTCGGTGCTTATCGAAACGGAATCGAAGCAACGGGTGCTGGTGCGGCAAATTGCTGGCGCATTGGCGCGACGCATCGTTACCTACTGCGCACCCAATCACGCGTGCCATGTGAACGAACATTTGGGATTCATCAAATTTGGTTCGCGCGTGGATCTGTTTCTGCCCGAAGGCTCCGAAATTTTTGTCAGTCTTGGCGAAAAAACGCGCGGCAACGAGACCGTCATTGCCCGTTTGCCCGAATAAACTGCCGCTGTTTTGACCGAAAAATCCTCGTCTGTAACCGTCAGAGTGGCGTGGCTGGCGTTTTTTGCGCTGGTCGGGCTGTTTGTCAGCGGCTGCGTTCAACTGTGGTGCGGCGCAGTAAGCACCAACGCGCAACGCTGGCTGCTTTTGCTGCAAACCGTGCTAACATTTGGGCTGCCCGCCCTGCTTTTTTGGCATATTTACGACGAAAAAACGCACGCTCCGCTGTGCCGCGATTGGCGTATCTGGCTGATAATCATTGCATTGATGCCGTGTGCGCTGCCAGCCGTCAATCTCACCAAATGGCTGAACGATATGCTTGCGCTGCCCCACTTTATGAGCGGCATCGAGCAGTGGATGCGCCAGATGGAAGCCGCCACAGGCGCACTGACGGAGCAACTGCTCCAAATCGACCATTTCAGCGATTTGGCAGTCAATCTGTTGGTGATGGCGGTTGCGCCAGCCATTGCCGAAGAACTCTTTTTTCGAGGATCGCTGCAAAAAACATTGGCACAAGCGATGAACGCCCACGCCGCCATTTGGCTCACGGCCGCCATTTTCAGCGCAGTGCATCTGCAATTCTACGGATTTGTGCCGCGTATGCTGCTCGGTGCGGCGTTGGGTTATCTGTTTTGGCTGACAGGCTCGATTTGGCCGAGTGTAGTGGCGCATTTCGTAAACAACGCGCTCACCATCGTTCTATTCAAAGCCGATTTGCCTTTCGACATCGATGCTATTGGCACAGGCGCAACTTGGTGGCTTGGCGCAATGAGTTTAGTCGTGGTGTGCGGTTTGGTGTGGAGCATTCAGGCCTTGTTGCGCCGAAAAAGGAACGAGCCGACCAACATCGGTAGACAGTAATTGACCGCCCAAAGCAGCACACTTGCAAACGCCATTCCCGCCTCGTTGGAAGAGAACGCCGACAGCACCAAAATGGCATACGAACCACGCACAACCGCCTCGCTAAACGCAAACGACGGCGTGTAAGTTACCAAAAGATAGACGGTAGGAATCGCCACCAACGCCTCCAGCGGCACAATGGCGACATCCATAAAGAGCAACATGGCGTAGAGTTGCGTAGAAAAGACTGCAAACCGCACCGCCGAGAGCGCAAACACCGCCCACACATTGCGCAGCGAAAGATGCGCCAAGCCGTCGCCGAGCAGGTGCGCCCAACGGTTGCTGCACCGCTGCAAACGCGCTGCAAAACGGCCGTAACACGCCAACGAAATCGCTGCAAAAACGACCACTGCCGCCACTACCGCCACAAACAGCCAGAGCGACACACGCGACGCCGACAGCACAAAATCGGGTTGTGCCAACACCACATAAAACGCCGCCGCCACTGCGCCAAAAAGCGTAATGGCCGCCGTTTGTGCCGCACTGCCCACACAGCCCAAAGCCACCGCAGGGACAACATTTTCGCTGCGCAACAGCAGCGCACGCGTTGGAAAATCGCCCAAACGGTTTGGCGTGAAAAATGCGCCCGTCTGCCCGACAAGAACCGATTTCAGCGCAAAACGAAACGACACAGGCTGCAACCCCGACAGCAAGCAGCGCCACTTGGCGGCTTCGAGTGCCAAATTGAGCGGCAAAAGCAGAAAAACAAACAGCAAAAAGAGATATTGCGCCGCGCCAGTCTGCGCAAAATGCGCCGCCAAATCGGCATAGCCATCGAACACGACCAATTTGTAGGCCAAAAATGCGTAGGCCGACACCAAAATCAGCCATTTGAAGGTCGTAAAGATATTTTGCGCCGAAATTTTCACAAAAGCGCTACAAGGATTTCAAATTGGGTTGATAAGTTGATGAGTTGATTGGTTGATGAGTTTAACGCATTAGTGTTGGTCTGTGCGGCAAAATAAATTTTCAAATAATTGTCAATTGTCTTGCTACTTGCTACTCACATCTTGCTACTAAAAAATTCTGAAATTTGAAATTGCGGCTTTGCCGTGCCACTACTCTCACCTATAACCTTTTGGATGTGGCATGCCGCGTCCCTACTTTCACACTTTCATACTTTCACACTAAAAAATTCCTAACTCCTCACTCAAAAACACTACTCACTTCTCACTTAAATAAAAGGTTATGCGCTGCGAGCCAATTTTTCAGCGGATTGGCGTACATTTCGAGCAGTTTTGTCCGCAAAAACGCTTCGTCCCTGTTGGGCAAGTCGATTTTTGCCAACTGCCCATCGAGATAGGCGGTTGCGGCGGCTTTTTCGGCATCGGAATAGGCGTTTGCAAACCGATTTTCGCCAGTCAGCAGGTCGTAAGCCACGCGGTTTATCGGGTAAATCACATAGTTGAAATGTATGCGGTGGTCGATGAGCGCCGCCACCGCCGCCACCTGCTCTTTGCGGTCGGTTGTAGCAGCCGCCAGCGCATCGAGTTCGGCATTGATGATGGGCGTGTAGGCGTAATGCACGCGTCCTTTGCGCCCCGTGATTCCCATGCGCATGCTGTCGATGTCGTCTTGTGCCGATTTGGCAAATGCGGCATCGTCGCGGCGTTGTTGCAACTCCTTGGCTTTCAGATAGTCGCACGGATCGAACTCGTACGAAATGCTCACAGGGCGAATGTTCAGTGCCTTCAGATTGTCGATGAAGGTGCCATCGCCGCTCAACGAAAACATTTTGAGAATGCTCTCTTGCGTGCGGTCGTTGCTGTCCTTGGCGCGCCCTTCGCGTTGCGCTATCCACACGCTGGCGTGTTTTTGGCAAATAGCGTAGCGAATGTAGGCCGACAACTGTTTGAGTGCCGCCACCTGTTCGCCGCGTGGCAGTCCGCGCCGCACCACGAAACATTTGTTGATACGCACCGCCTCGCGCACCCACGGCAACGAGAGCAGATTGTCGCCAATGCCGATTTCGACCGAATCGTTGCCAGCGAGAAACTGCGTGTAGTCGAGAAAAGCAGGGTCGATGACGATGTCGCGGTGGTTCGACACAAAGAGCGATGGCGTGTCGGACCGTTCGAGGCCGTCGTAGGTGAGGCCGTCGGTGCGGCTGACTATCAACTGGCTGAGCAGCGGTTTCACAAACACTTTTTGGAACTCGGTAGCCGATGTTGTCTGTCCAATTTTTGCTAATAGCGCATCGATTTGTGCTTCTGGAACGACCGTTGCCAATGCGCTCCGAAAGCGTTGGTCGGCCGACACGCGTGCAAATGCAGCAGGCAGTTCGTCGGCGTTGTAGGGGCGAATATCGTCAAAATCACTTTTCACTGTCGGCAGTTTTTATCAGGTTGATGGTATAGCCGTCTTCATCGACAAGTTGCAGATAGTCGTAGTTGTCGGCCAGTTTGCGCAGCACGCCCACGCGCTCGAAATCGTGTTCTTGGTTTTTCACCATCAGTACCGAATCATTGTCGATACGGTAGGCAAACTCGTTCACTTTGTCGAGGTCGGAATTGAGATATTTTTCCACAAAACCGATGCCCCAGCCGTCCACTTCGAGCACCCCTTTGCCGTTTCCGTAGAAATTGACATTGAGTTCCAATGCATTGGTAATCAGCGAAATAGCACTGCGCCCGATTAGGTCGGTGTCGTCGGAATCGTCGAATGCGCTGCGCACAAACGACTGCAAATCGATGCTGTAGCGGCCTTCGAGTTGGCTGCTGTCGATGGCGCGCGGATTGGCACAGCCAGCCAAAAGCAGCGTTGAGAAAAGAAAATAGAGCAGTTTTTTCATAGTCCTAATGGGATTTCTATAAATTTCTCACAAGTATATTTTTTGTCTTTTTTCGTTCATTTCT
>CAVBBP010000075.1:0-8461 GCA_963593685.1 Segatella copri | reverse complement strand
CCGCGCCAAACCAGTAGGCGGTTCTCCGCCGATAAAAGACCGCATAAGCATCGACCTACGGTCCAAAGAGGCCGATGGCACGCGCTTTGGCGATTGGGAGATGAACCTTATCATAAAAAAAAAATACAGAAAAAATTAAATTGAAGACCCAGAGAAAATTTGAACTTCTCTACAGCAAAAAATTGCTTCTTCAAACATTTTACTTAACTTCACACAAAAAAATTGCATTTGTTATTGGACAGTACTTTTTCACTGCAAATAGATTTTTTTAGAAAAATAGTAGCAAAAAAATTTTGATGTTAGAAAAAAAAGTTGTACCTTTGCAGCGCAAAACCGAGATGGGAGTAGCACTGCCTAATAGTATAATGGCTAGTACACCGGTTTTTGGTACCGAGGATCCTGGTTCGATTCCGGGTTAGGCAACAACGCTCTATTGATGGGGAAAGGCGCAGCGGAAACAAAAAACTGTGTCAAAGATGAGCCAAGACTTTTTACGCATTACGCCGTCGGTGTAATGCGTAAAAAAATGTCTAAACCTCTCTATTTAACAAGTGCGCTGTCAAATTTTGATACAAGAAAAGCGAACATTAGTCTGTCCGCTTTTCTTTTTGTGATTGGTGGGAGTGTTATTATCTCACCAACACTGTTTCTGCTAATTCCTTGCCGATAGACGAATTGTGCGTAATTGTTTGTCGTCTTTTGTGCTGGAATAAATGCCTGTTCTTAATGTTTGTGTCGTCTGTTTTTTGCATGTTGCACTCTTGTAGTGCTAACAGATTGCAGTCGTATTGTGCTTGCATATTGAGCCAAGTAATGGCTTTAATGTTCAACACTCGTTCTAATTGCATTGCAATTTTGGGCGTTAATCTGCGCTTTCCATTCAATAGTTCGTTGAGATGAGAAGGCTGCATACCAATCTCTTTTGCAAACTCTTTTTGCGTATATTTTTTGCAGCGAATCATCTCTTTGATGGTACTGCCTACTGGTACTGCCACTCCGAATATCGGTATGTTATTTTTTGTTTCCATAGTGTGTATTGTTTAATTCCAAAATGATTATTTCTATTCCGTTTTCTATCTCGTTGAAAATCAATCTTTCGACATAATTATTTGCAATTCTGATACTGCTGATATTTTTGTGTTTTAATTGTTCGTGATGAAGAAAACTGAAAGCGCGAAGTTCATTTGTGCTGGAAACAGCGTATAGAATTTGGAATGCTCTTACCAATTTTTGATAAAAATTGTCGTCTTTTGCATATTTTTTGAATTTATTTCCTGCTTTTCTTTTGTCCGAAACAAATTGTTCTAACTCTTTATCTTGAAAAGTAATGTTCATATTGATTACTTATTTCGTCGCGTACGAAATAAGTTTGGCGAATTGGCTCTCTCGAAAAACGCCAAAGCATATCACCCCAGCAGTGGCGTATATCGTTCATCGTATAAGAATGCACGCCGTCTTGCCGCCACCGAAACAAACATTGCCTATCGTACGGTCGACTATGAGCGCATGCAACAAGCCGACTACATCGTTGGCATACGCGTTCAATTAAGCAACAATCACACTCTCAATGGCAAGGCGTTTACTGACATCTGCGACCAACTATCGGCTCCACATGACAGCAAAGAAATAAAAGGGCGAGGGTGCTACCCCAAAAACTTTAAGTTCACTGGCTGGCATCCATTGTGCCGTTGCTTTGTTACCACCATCTTGAAAAGCGAAAAGGAGTTGGCAGAAGATTTTCAGCGAATGCTACGCGGCGAAAAGCCAAGCAGCGAGAGCGTGAACAGCGTGAATGGCTACCCCAAAGAATTTACACAATGGATTACCGATCACCGAGAACAGATAGCCAAAGCGCAAGAGCGTGGCACGCTGCCGTATTTCATCAAAGACAACCAAGAGGCAGTCGATGGCATATTAGGACATAAGAAAATAAAAAGCAGCCTTGCTTCTGAATTAGGCTCAAATATCACTAATGCCGATAGATTATTAGTAGACAACGAAAACAATAAAATTCAGAAGCAATGCTTTACGCTTGATGATGTATCGCAAAAAGCCATGACAAAAGGGATTGAATATAGGGAGCCTAAACTACTCGGAAAGCCTTTGACCGATGAGGAAATCATAGATAAGCTGATAAGCGGGGACAAAGTATGCAACGCTTGTTCGTCTCTTGCTTTTGCTTATGCCGCAAACAAAGGTGGTTTAGATGTTACTGATTACAGGGGCGGTAATTCATTAAATTTTTTCGGCACAAAAACTAATGTAAATGCCATTACTCGTGCGGTAGGAGGTTATCACACTTATTCTGATAGTGAAAAAATCTGGGGAAAAATCAGTGTAGGCAATGAGTATATCCTTGCATACGGAAGTCATGTCGCAATCGTAAAAAAAATCGCATTTGGAAAGTTTCAATACTTGGAATTACAATCACCGATTAAATCTGGGAATAATTGGTATCCTTTAACGAAAAATACTCTTTCAAGTCGGTTCTATTGCGATGGGAGGACGCATTGGTGGCTAATCGATATTTCTAAACTATACAAATTAGAATCTTACCGCACCTTGATGGGATACCTTAACACTCAAGGAATGGAAAAGAGTAAATAATAACTGATATTTATTTTATCCCGAAAAAATCTTTCCAAAACGGATTTTCTGCGCAAAAAAGTTCAATTTGTTCTTTTGATAGTTTTTCTGGGAAATCACGAAACAAGTCATAAACTTTCTTTTTGTCAAATGAAAAAAGAAATTCTCCAAAGAGTTCCCCTTTGTTACGCTCGGCTTTCCATACTATGTCAGTTGGTTTACTTTTGTAAAATCTATAAGTTTCTTGTTCCATAAACGCTCCCCTATTACCTCACAAAGATAGAAAAAAAATGCGCACTACCAAAGCACCTCTTCCAAGTCGATATTGTCGGTGCGTTTCTTTATGCGAATGGCAGAAATGGCAGCAGGGTGAAATGTGTTTGCCAGCGCGTCAAACTCATCAGTTGAATGCCCCAGCCGCTTGATAATGTCCTCTTTTGGCTCTATAATGATAGAGCCATCGCTGCGAAAACTCCATTTTATCTCGGTAGCCTCTTCGGCAAGTGAGCCACCACTTGGCAACATTGCCCCCGTCTCGTTGGCAGGGTTGAGCCAATCCCTGCGCCACTCCGACAAGTTGTTTCGTCGGGTGTGCGACGAACACGGCAATCTTGTGTTGTCGAAACGCGCCGCCAATTTTCACCCTGGACAGGGCGTGTACCGCTCATCGTACAAAAACGCGCGCCGCCTTGCCATTACCGAAACGAACATTGCCTACCGTACAGCCGACTATGAGCGCATACAGCAACTCGATTTTGTGGTGGGCATAGAGGTGTGCCTATCGAACAACCACCCCATACACGACATTTGCGACGACCTTTGCGCAACGGCTCACACAGTCGAACGACGAGGAGATGCCGCTGACCGATGTTATTGGAACAAACGGCAAGACTGCACTCAAATTCTTGAACTCGCAGGGTATCATCAACGAAACGCAATATCAAAGTGCGTTCGACAAGAACGGCAACTTAACACCCGAAGCCAAGTCCGACCTGCTGGGCGTGTTGGAGAATATGCTGTTTGCAGGAGCAAAGAGCGACCGCATCAAAGAGATGTTTTCGGCACTGCCACAGCCAGCGCAGAAAGCCATTTTGCAGACCATAGCACGCGATGCAGAGAACAGCAACGACGCAAAGGTTGCGCCCTATCTACAAGAGGCTATCGAAGCCTACTACTCGGTGAAAGACGACGAGGTATTTCTTGCCGCCAAGACACTTGACGAGCGTATGCGTGCCATCGACGCGTGGGCGCGGCAGAGCCAAATGGACTTTGCTGGAAACGCCTTTTTCCCTGTGCAAAAATATAGTAACTTTGCATTGGCGTTGGCGGCGACATTCAAGAGCCAAACAATGGCTACGCAGCGCGCCAAGTACAACGAACTGTACGACAAACTGCAAGGAAAGGGGGCAAATCTGTTCGGAGAAGCCGAAACACTTTCGTTTGTCGAAGCCGTCGAAAGGGTCTATAACATAAAACTTAATAGGGAGAACAAGCAAGATGTTACAAATGATGGAAGCAATGTATTGGCACACGGTAGTGAGCCAAGCAGCACAGGGCAACCCCGAAGCGCAGGAGGAACTCGAAGCACAGAACCGACTGCGGCAGGAGAACGCACAGCCGACCATACAGCAGGAACTGCAACTGATAATGAACAAAGCACAACAGCAGAAAGAGCGCAAGCAACCGATATTCCTGCAAGTGATACCCTAAAACAGATAGAGGCACAAGCAGAGCCTTTCGATGACATAGAATTAACGCCCGAGAACTGGTTCGCACTGTTTGGCGAAGACGGCATTGTAGATACGCCTATCGGCAAAGTCAAGATGGGCGAAAACCAATATCTTAAACTTGCCCAAAAAGGCAGAGAGGGGAAACTCGGAATGATTAAACCCACGCTTGAACACCCCAGCGTGGTAGTTATGGATAAGAGCCAAGCCAAAGATGGGCAAACAACAGAACGAGAATACTCGTATGTGTTTATCAAGGCGTTTACAGGTAAAGACGGCAATCGTATCTACTACTTTACCTCTGTTACTGTCAGCAAAGACGGCAAAGAGGTTGTTGTTTCTAATCAAGAAAAAACGGCTAATAGAATAGCCAAACTAATTGAACAAAACAAATTAGTTTGGCTAAACAATTCCAGCCTGCATCCGACATCGCAGGTCGAGGAGTCAGTTCCTCTTAACCGTTCGCGCAAGCCTACTCAAACCGACAATCAGCCTACCGTGCTCGGTATCAATCCGTCTGGAAATCTTTCTACCGACAAAGATACAACAAATAATCGGAACGACCAAACTTTTGACGAGAAAAAAGACGGTGGCGTACAAATCGAGAACGAGCAAAAAGGAATTACGCCTATACAAAGCGTTCAAGACCTTGCCGCTCGCATAGACGAAACATTGGGCGATATTCCAAGCGTAAAAGTTGGTTATCTCCAAGCCTTAAACTTGTTGGCAATCAACAAAGAGGCAAGTAAGGAGTTCCTAAAACAGAACAACATCACCACACAAGATGGTTTTGCGGCGTGGTGTAAGAAACGCCAAGCCAAATTGCGCAAAGGGACAAACCAAAAACGCAGAGAAGCGTTGGCGCAAATCAATACCGACCGCATACTCGATATGGCGCAAAAGGCAGCGTCCGAGTTCGAGCAGCGAGTAGAAGCAGAAAATAGAGAAAAAGAGCAAAAGCGCACCAATGCCTTTGTCGAAAAGATGACTGGCAAAGGCGTGAATCTCGTGCAAGACGCGCGCGAACTGCCACGCAGCGAGGGAACAGCCTACCGTGCCATAAAGAGTGGCGCAAAGGTGATGGGCTGGTTCAATGTGAAAACAGGGCAGGTCTATATCTACACGCCAAACGCCAACAACCACAACGAGGTAATGCGGACGCTGTTGCACGAGTTCGTGTCGCACAAAGGACTGCGCGATATGCTCGGCACAGAGGCGTTCGACAAACTCTGCCACAATGTGTGGAAAATGATGCCGTTCGAGCAGCGTGTGCAGTTTGCCGTGTATGTTACGCAACGCATACCAGTAGGCACACGCGAGATACAGAAATATATCGAGCAACTGTCGCCCTACGAGATTGCGAAACTGCTCGGCAGCGAAAAGACACAACTGGCAGCCGCCGACGAGTATATGGCGCACTTTGCCGAAAAGGGCGTAACGGAACAAAACCGCTCCATTTGGCAACAGATAGCCGACGCAATACGCAAAATGTTGCGCAAGATTGGTTTTGATGTGCCACTGCAAGACAGCGACATTGCACGGCTGCTCTACGAGAGCAAGAACCGACTTACCCAAGATATGACTTTGGAGGAGATGGCGGAGGCAACTCTCAAACTCAACACCCCCACCAACGGTTTCAGCACAAGCGAACAGAAAGCAAACGCCACCGACACGCGTTTCTCGATTGAGCAAGCGACACAGGTATTGAGCGAGGGCGTTTCGCACCAAAGCAAACGCTATGACCCCGACAGCAACGACGACATTCGTTTCAGCATCACCAAGCGCAACGAAGCGACAATCGACAATCTGTTGGCAAAGAACAACGCCATCAGCGAGCAAGAAGCGGCGGCGTTCAAGCAGTTTGTCGATGAGTACCCACCAGTGGCGCAGTTGGCAATGGCGCGGTGGTATGGGCTTGGCAATGTGCGCTTGCCCGAAGACAAGCCGCTGGCAGACCAAGCACTGAAAATCTGCAACAAGACCAAGAAAGACCCGATGTCGTATGCGTCGCCCGGTGAGATTTGCGAGGAGTGGCGCAAGCAACACAGCGAACCCGAAGCAGAAAACCGACAACTGCTTTCGCCCGAAGCCTACCCCGATGTGCTTACCAACAAGACCGAGTACAGCAACGGCATTGTGGTGTATGATGTGGAGAACAGCAAACGCGGTCAGCAAGCCGTGCGCGACTTGATGAACGACCACTTGGGTAAGGGGGTCAGTCCGTGGTGTCTGCTGTATGCCAACAGCAACGGCGAACTCACCGACCACGCGTGGGATATGTGGGAGAATTACAACGCCACGCAAAAGAAAGTGGCACTCCACAAAGGGCAGGTCGTTTCGTTCTGCGCAAGCAACAGAGAGCAGTCGGAGTGGTGGGACTTGAGCGACCAATCGCACGGCACAGCCATTCCTATCGAGGACAAAATTCCCAACGACAAGATGGGGCGTTCGGCACTGCTCGAATACGACCCACAGACAGGCGAAACCGAGCGTACTGGCAATATGTTCTTGGGCAACAAGAAAGAGGGCAAGTACTACGAATGGGATGCCGATGGACGCTTGCTTGTAGAGGAAAACTACAAGCACGGAAAACTTGACGGAGTGCAAAGATACTGGCGCGAAAATGGTCAGTTGCAAGCAGAACGGAACTACAAAGACGGCAATCTTGACGGCAGAGAGAGAGAGTGGCACGAGAACGGTCAGTTGTATTCAGAACAAAATTTCAAAAATGACTTGTACGACGGAGTACAGAAATACTGGCACGAAAATGGTCAGTTGCGGTCTGAATACAACTACAAGCACGGACGACTGAACGGCACTCAAAAACGCTGGTACGAGAATGGACGACCAGAAGAAGAAGCAAACTATAAAGACGACAAACTTGACGGCATAAAAAGAGAATGGTACGAAAACGGTCGGTTGTATAAAGAACAAAATCTCAAAGATGACAAGCATGACGGAGTATATAGGCTTTGGTACGACAATGGGCAGTTGAAAGAAGAAAAGAATTACAAAGGCAATCGTGCCGATGGTGTTTGGAAAACATGGTTTGAAAATGGTCAGTTGCAGACTGAACAAAACTACAAAGACGGAAACAGAGAGGGCGTACGAAGGTCTTGGGACTACAACGGTGTGTTGTATGAAGAAAAGAACTACAAAGACGACAACCTCGATGGCACACAGAGATTTTGGGGCATAAGCGGACAGGGGCATAGTGAAGAAAACTGGAAAGACGGCAACCTCGATGGCGTACAAAAAGAATGGTACGACAATGGTCAGTTAAGGACAGAGGAAAACTTCAAAGACGGACAGCGAGATGGTGTTCAAAGGTCTTGGTATGAGAATGGTCAGTTGGAATATGAGGAAAACTACAAGAACGGAGTAATAGTAGAAACGGACAACGACACGCGCTTCTCGATTTCGTCTTACTCTCCCGAGCAGCAGTCTATTCGTGATAAGGCTGTCGCCAACGGCACTTATATGAAAGCCCCGAACGGCAAGCCCACTCGCCTTACCGAGCGTCAGTGGCTGCAAGTCCGTACCCAAGCGTTCAAGAAATGGTTTGGTGATTGGGAAAAAGCCGCACGCATAGACAAACTCCGCAAGAGCGAGCCGATAGTTCTTACAGGAGAGGAATACAAAGGCAAATACGAACTCAATCGTGATAGTGCAAAACAATGGATTAAAGACAACCTGCGTGGCGAATACACAATAAAAGATACTGGCGAGGTAGTCAGCATATCGCGTGTGTCCGCAAACGAACTCACATCACACGGAGAGCGTGAGGAGATGCACTTAAAGTCCTTTGCTTTTGCCCCAAAAATGATTGAGAATGCCACTTTCATTGAGGAACAATCGAACCACAAGAGCAACGACAAATACGACAGTTACCGCTACTATGTAGTAGGCTTGAAAATAGGCGGTGTAGATTATACTGCACGGCTTGTAGTAGGCGTTAAGAATGGTAAAACATACTACGACCACGAACTTACGCAAATAGAGAAAGGGACTATCATTGATAGCCTTAACAGAACAACAAACTCTGTAGCCAACAAAGATAATTCCCTTTCCGACTACAAAGATAAGCGTTTATTCTCACTCCTGCAAACAAATTCGTCAAAAATCGTAGACGAAAATGGCGAGCCGTT
>CAVBBP010000074.1:0-8607 GCA_963593685.1 Segatella copri | reverse complement strand
AAGGTTATAGGTGAGAGGTTATCGTTTATAGACAAAAGACCAAGACGAAAACTAAGACCTAAGGCTTTTCCCCCTTCGGGGGAAACGGGAAAGGGGGCTACAACCAAGACGATTTACAGATTTACGAATTTACAGATTGACAAATTTATTCGCTTCAACAGTTCAACGCTTCAACAAAAAAAGGACGCGGCATGCCACGCCCTTTTTGTTGATTTGCAGATTTGGTTATTCGTGTGGAAAAATCCGAAAAACAACAGAGCCGCCACAGTGTGGCGGCTCTACAAGTGTTTTGCAAATTTCGTTGGCGCGAACTATTCGCCCCAATTTTCGCTCTGCATGCGCAGGTAACTGCGGTAGCGCCACCGTGCGTTGTCTTCGGCGGCCTTGAACAGGTCGGCGGCTTCGGTTGGGTACTGCTTCATCACGCTGGCAAAGCGCACTTCGCCTTTCAGGAAGTCGGCAAACTTGTCCCACTGCGGCTCTTTCGAGTCGAGCGTGAACGGATTTTTGCCTTCGGCCTCGAGCGTCGGGTTATAGCGCCACAAGTGCCAGTAGCCGCACTCCACAGCCTTGGCCTCTTCGGCTTGGCTCTTACCCATGCCCGCTTTCAAACCGTGGTTGATGCAAGGTGCGTATGCGATGATGAGCGATGGTCCGTGGTAGGCTTCCGCCTCGCGTATGGCTTTGAGTGTCTGCGCTTGGTCGGCACCCATAGCAATCTGCGCCACATAGACATAACCGTAGGTGGTGGCAATCATGCCAAGGTCTTTTTTGCGCACACGCTTACCTGCCGCCGCAAATTTGGCGATAGCACCGAGCGGTGTCGATTTCGAGGCTTGACCGCCCGTGTTGGAATAGACCTCGGTATCGAGTACGAGAATGTTCACATCTTCGCCCGAAGCGATGACGTGGTCGAGGCCGCCGTAGCCGATGTCGTAACTGGCACCGTCGCCGCCGATAATCCACTGACTGCGTTTAACGAGATGGTCTTTGTATTTCAGAATCTCGCGGCATTTCTCGCAGTTGCAGGCTTCGCACGCCGCCACAATCGGTTCGTAGAGGCGTTTGGTGATGTCGGCATCGTTGCGGTTGTCGCTCCACTCGCGGAACATGGCTTTCAGTTCGTCGGAGCAGCAGTCGCAGGTTTGCGCTTCGGTCATGAGGCGTGCCAAGCGTTCTTTCATCTTTTTGTGCGCAATCTGCATACCGAGTCCGTATTCGCAGAAATCTTCGAAGAGCGAGTTCGACCACGCTGGACCGTGCCCTTTTTCGTTGGTGGTGTATGGTGTCGAAGGCACCGAACCCGAATAAATCGATGTGCAACCCGTGGCATTGGCGGCTATTTCGCGGTCGCCGAAGAGTTGCGAAATCAGTTTCAGATAAGGCGTTTCGCCGCAACCCGAACATGCGCCCGAGAACTCGAACAGTGGCGTTGCAAATTGGCTGTTTTTCACATTCGATTTGATATCGACCAACTCCTGCTTCGTCTTCACATTTTCGACGCAATAGTTCCAATTTTCGGCTTCGACCATTTGACTTTCGAGGTCGGTCATAGCCAATGCTTTGCCCAATTTCGGGTTGCCCGGGCAAACATCAACGCAGTTGCCGCAGCCAAGGCAGTCCATCACGCCCACTTGTATGCGGAAATACATGCCTTTCATGGCGGCAGGTGCTTTCATCTCAATCATGTCGGCGTGCAAACCGTTATGTTCCGCTTCGTCGAGAACGAACGGACGGATGCAAGCGTGCGGACAAACATACGCGCACTTGTTGCACTGAATGCAGTTTTCGGCGTTCCAAACGGGAACGAAAGCACTCACGCCGCGTTTTTCGTATTTGGCAGTGCCAGCGCGCCAAGTGCCGTCTTCGATGCCTTTGAAAGCCGAAACAGGCAGCAGGTCGCCGTCTTGCGCATTGATAGGGCGCACCACTTTGTTGATGAAATCGTCGCCATCGGTGGGTTTTACCACATCGGCGTTGATGTCAAGATTTGCCCACGCTGGGTCGATATCGAGTTGGTGATACTCGCCACCGCGATCGACAGCCGCATAGTTTTTGTTCACCACATCTTCGCCCTTATTGCCATACGATTTCACGATGAAATGTTTCATCTCTTCCACCGCTTTTTCTACTGGAATCACGCCAGTAATGCGGAAGAAAGCCGATTGCAGAATGGTGTTCGTGCGGTTGCCGAGCCCAATCTCCTGCGCAATTTTTGTGGCATTGATATAATAAACGGTGATGTTGTTGTCGGCAAAATACTTTTTGACTTTGTTGGGCAGATTGCGTTTCAGTTCGTCGCCGTCCCAAATGGTGTTGAGCAGGAAAGTGCCGTTTTTCTGCAAGCCGCGCGTTACATCGTACATGTGCAGATAGGCCTGAACATGGCACGCCACAAAGTTCGGCGTGGTAACCAAGTAGGTCGAGTGAATCGGCTCATCGCCAAAGCGCAGGTGCGAACAGGTGAAGCCGCCCGACTTTTTCGAGTCGTACGAGAAGTAGGCTTGGCAATACTTGTCGGTGGTGTCGCCAATGATTTTCACCGAATTTTTGTTTGCACCCACGGTGCCGTCCGCGCCCAGACCGTAGAATTTGGCTTGGAACATACCTTTGCCACCCATGGCAATCTCTTCGCCCAGCGGCAGCGAGGTGAATGTAACATCGTCGTTGATGCCGAGCGTGAAGTGGTTTTTCGGCGTTGGCAGAGCCAGATTGTCGTAAACTGCCATCATTTGCGCTGGCGTGGTGTCGTTGCTGCCCAAGCCGTAGCGACCGCCAACCACTTCGATGTGACCGAGGCCGAGTTCTTGCAGCGCATCTTTCACATCGAGATAGAGCGGTTCGCCGTTGGCACCAGGCTCTTTGGTGCGGTCGAGCACGCAGATGCGTTTGGCGGCAGCAGGAATCGCCTCTTTCAGATATTTCAGCGAGAAAGGACGGTAGAGATGCACATTTATCATACCGATTTTTTCGCCTTTGCGGTAGTCAATCACTTCGCGCAACGCCTCACACGCCGAACCCATGCAAACGACGATATTTTCGGCATCGGGTGCGCCATAATAGGTGAATGGGCGGTATTTGCGTCCAGTGATTTCGCTGATTTTGTCCATATAGTCCGACACGATGTCGGCCACGCCGTCGTAGTACGGATTGCTGCTCTCGCGGTGTGCAAAAAATACATCGGGATTTTCGGCCATGCCGCGCATTTCGGGGCGTTGTGGGCAGAGTGCGCGGTTGCGGAACGCTTGCAGCGCCTCCACATCGACCAGCGGACGCAACTCTTCTTGGTCGATCACCTCAATTTTCTGATATTCGTGCGAGGTGCGGAATCCATCGAAAAAGTTGAGGAACGGCACGCGCGATTTGAGTGTGGCCAAGTGCGCCACGCCTGCCAAATCCATCACCTCTTGCACCGAACCTTCGGCCAGCATGGCGAAGCCCGTTTGGCGGCAAGCCATCACATCTTGATGGTCGCCAAAAATGCAAAGCACATGGCTCGCCAGCGTGCGCGCCGACACATGGAAAACCGTCGGCAGCAGTTCGCCCGCAATTTTGTACATGTTCGGAATCATCAGCAGCAAGCCCTGCGACGCAGTGAATGTGGTGGTGAGTGCGCCCGCCTGCAACGAGCCGTGAACAGCACCAGCGGCACCAGCCTCCGACTGCATCTCCTGCACGGTTACAGTCTCGCCAAACATGTTTTTGCGCCCTTTGGCTGCCCATTCGTCCACATTTTCGGCCATCGGCGACGACGGCGTAATCGGGTAGATAGCGGCAACCTCCGTAAACATGTACGCTATGTGCGCCGCAGCGGCATTGCCATCACATGTCATGAATTTCTTTTCTTTTGCCATAGTTTCAGATCTTTTTTTATGTTGTTTTCTGTGATTAGCGACTTCTACATCAATCTGCAAAAATAGTTTTTTTCTGCCAAACGACGAAACAGTTTGCCGCAATTTTATGAACAGCACGAATAAGCCACATTTTTCGTATCTTTGCCGACAATTTGAATGCCCACAAAACATGGACGAAACGGAACAAAAGCAACATATCGGCGGCCTTTTCGACCGCATTGCTGACACCTACGACGCGCTCAACCACCTGCTGTCGTTCAATATCGACCGACGCTGGCGCCGCCGCTTGGCACAAACGATGAAACCCTGCACCGAAGCACTCGATGTGGCGATTGGCACGGGCGATTTGAGCCTCGAAATTGCGCACCAACACAAGGCGCAGCACATTGTCGGCATCGACCTATCGACCGAAATGATGCACATCGGCGCGGAAAAAACGCAGGGACTCGACATCGAGTTTCGCGAAGGCTCCGCACTCGCTATGCCGTTCGCCGCCGACACTTTCGACACGGTAACTTGCAGTTTTGGCTGCCGCAATTTTTCGGATTTGAGCCAAGGTCTGCACGAGATGTACCGCGTGTTGCACACCGATGGCGAGGTGCTGATTCTCGAATTTTCGTACCCGCAAAATCATCTTGTGGCGTGGTGCTACGACCTCTATTTCAGCCATATTTTGCCACGCATCGGTGCACTGATGAGCCACGACAAACAGGCCTATCGCTACCTGAATCGCTCGGTCAAAGAGTTCATTTGGGGCGACGACTTCTGCGAACAGATGCGCCAAGCAGGTTTTGCACAAGTAACCTACCAGCCGCTCACACTCGGCATCGCCACACTCTATCGCGGCGTAAAGTGCTAATTTTAGTAGCAAGTAGCAAGTAGCAAGTAGCAAGAAAATTAGGAGTTAGGAATGAGGAGTGAGGAATTTTTAGTGTGAAAGTATGAAAGTGCGAAAGTAGGGACGCACCGCGTGCGTCCGAATGATTAATCGCTTCAACAACTTGAAACACTGAAACCTGAAACTAGAAACAGCGCGTAGCGCGAGAAACTTAGGAACAAAATTGCGACAGCAATTTTGAGAAACCAGAAACTAGAAACCAGAAATTAGAAATAAACCTCATAGGTCTCGACCAATGCGTTAAACTAATCAACTGATCAACCAATCAACTCATCAACCAAATTTGAAATCATGTCTCCTCTCCTTTGGCTTCGAATCACACGCCCGCAAACGCTTTTTGCGTCGCTTTGTCCTGTGTTGGTTGGACTGCTTGTTGTGGCAAAATCGGGCAGCGACATCGCTAGCGCAACCGCCGCTGTAACGGCCGTCAGCGCATTGGCGTTACAGGTGCTCAGCAACCTTATCAACGACTACTACGACTTCCTGCGCGGCACCGACCGCAAAGGGCGCAAAGGCTTCAAACGCGCGCTGGCCGAGGGCGAGGTAACGCCACGACAAATGCTGGCAGCCTGCTGCATTTGCGCTGCAATCGCCTTATCGACAGGCATTTATCTGGTCATGGTGGGCGGTTGGCCGATTGTGATTATTGGCATCACTGCCCTGCTCTTCGCTTGGCTCTACACCGCCACCAACCACTCGTTGAGTTACTTGGGCATCGCCGACATTTTTGTCTATCTCTACTACGGCATCATCGCCACCATGGGCACAGTGTGGCTGCAAACGCTCGATTGCGCCCTGCTGCGGCAAGCCTTTTGGGCGGGTAGCGTGTGCGGCATCTGCTCGATGTGCGTACTGATTATCAACAACTTACGCGACATCGACGACGACCGCCGCGCCAACAAACGCACCTTTCCCGTGCGCTTTGGCAAACGCGCTGCCGAATGGGGCATGTTGCTGCTCATCGTCTTGACACCAATTTGCGCCTATGTGGCGTTCGACAGTTGGATTACCGCCTGCATCGCTCTGCCGTTGCTGATGCTTTTCGGAGCAGTACGCCGCGCACAAGACACACAGTACAACCGCTGTCTGCTGCTGGCTGGACTCTGCAACGCCATCTATGTGGTGTTGGTGTGGATTGCCTGAAAAGCATAAGGGGACTTCTATAAATTCCCCGTTTCGTAAAAAAGTTTAACAAATGATGAATTTCTGAATACTTTTGTGCGCTTTTTGTTTTTGGACTGCATCTGTCTGACTTTCACTCAATTACAATGCCACCGCATTGCGCTTTCGTTCAAGCCAAACATCTGTTAGCCCAAATTCCAAAAATCACTACAAAGGAATTTATAGAAATTCCCTACAAAATAAATGCCGAAAGGTTGCAGCGACACGAAAAAATGACTATTTTTGCAGAATAGTTCGATAAATTGATTTATAGTGTATAAAGTTGAAAGTGAAAAGTGAAAAGTTTTTATTTGAAAATTTGAAGATTTGAAGATTGCGGCGTTTTGGAATGCAAAAAAATCAAAATTCTTAATTAAACGAAGGCTTTTCCCCCTTCGGGGAAAATGGGAAAAGAGGCCACCGAGGGCTTTTCCCCCTTCGGGGAAAACGGGAAAGGGGGCTATTGCCAAGACATTTCTCTAATGCTTGATTTTGGTCATCAAAAGAAAAAACGGATTGCAAATTCCGCACAACAAAACCGACTGCAAACTGCATTACACTGTATAGCAAATGTACTAACATTGTACTAACATTGTACTAACATTGTACTAACAAAATTTAACCCTTAAAAACCAACTCGCCATGTCAGATTCCATCATCATCATTCCCACATACAACGAAAAAGAGAACATCGAAAAGATGGTGCGCACCGTGTTTGCGCTGCCAAAAGAGTTCCACATTCTCGTTATCGACGACGGCTCGCCCGACGGCACTGGCGCCATTGTGAAACGCCTTATCGACGAATTTCCCAACCGTCTGCACTTGGTCGAACGCACAGGCAAACTCGGACTTGGCACCGCCTATATCGCTGGTTTCAAGTGGGTTTTGGAGCATGATTACCAATACATTTTCGAGATGGACGCCGATTTTTCGCACCCTGTGGGCAAACTGCAAGAGATGTACGACACGGCGCGCGCTGGTGCCGATGTGGTGGTCGGGTCGCGCTATGTGGGCAATGTGGTGAACATCGTCAATTGGCCGATGGGTAGGCTGCTGATGTCGTACTACGCCTCGAAATATGTGCGCTGCATCACAGGTTTGCGCGTGGCCGACACCACCGCTGGGTTCGTCTGCTACCGCCGCCAAGTGCTCGAAACCATCGAGTTCGACAAAATTCGTTTCAAGGGTTACGCCTTCCAAATCGAGATGAAATTTACCGCCGCCAAATGCGGTTTCACCATCAAAGAAGTGCCCATCGTGTTCGTCAATCGCGTCGAAGGCACCTCGAAAATGAGCGGTGGCATATTCAGCGAAGCCCTCTTCGGCGTCGTCCGACTGAAAATTGGCAGTTGGTTCCGAAAATATCCGCAAAAAAAGTTGATAAGTTGATTGGTTGATTAGTTAATCAGTTTAACGCATAAATCACGACCAGTAAGGTTTAAGACGATGACTAAGACAATTTGACAAATTTATTCGATTCAACAGTTCAACAATTCAACGATTCAACAAAACGGACGTGGCATGCCGCGTCCCTACAACCTGAAACTCTGAAACCGCGCGAAGCGCAATTTGAAATTTGAAATTTGAAATCTGAAATATCTTTAACTATGAAAAAATCCATTCTAATCCTGACGGCTGCGGCTGCTCTGACGGCTTGCTGCGGCAACCAACAAAAAACCGAAACTGCTATGAATATGACCGACGAAATTACGCTCGTTGCGCCGCGCGCCAAAGGCGGATTGAGCGTGAACGAAGCCCTTGCGCTGCGCCAATCGAGCCGCGAATACAGCACTGCGCCGCTCTCGCTCGAAGAGGTGTCGGAGGTGCTGTGGGCAGCCGCTGGCACCAACCGCGCCGACGGCAAACTGACCGCTCCATCGGCACTTGCGCTCTACCCTATCGAGGTGTATGCGTTTTTTGCCGAAGGAGTCTATCGCTATGTTTCTGCGGAGCATAAACTGCTGCTTGTGGCGCAAGGCGACCACCGCCAAGCCGCTGCCATGCAGGAGTTTGCCTACACGGCGCCGCTCAATCTGGTCTATGTGGCCAACTACGCCAAATACACGGGGCGCGGCGCTGATATTCCTGCCGACCGCCGCTGGTTTCTGTGCGGACAAGATGCTGCTGGCTATGCCGAAAATGTGAACCTCTACTGCGCCGCCAACGGCCTGAAATCCATCACACGCGGCAGCACCAAAGCCGACCAACTGCTCGAAATCCTCCACCTCGACCCGACACAATACGCCGTAATTTTAGCACAAACGGTCGGA
Organism: Segatella copri; assembly: GCA_963593685.1. Lineage (GTDB taxonomy): Bacteria > Bacteroidota > Bacteroidia > Bacteroidales > Paludibacteraceae > W0P28-013. Next base: position 424 of record CAVBBP010000074.1, on the reverse strand, counting down.
AGATAGTTTTTTGAGTGAGGAATTAGGAATTAGGAGTGAGGAGTGGCGCGGCGGAGCCGCAATTCCAAATTTCAGAATTTCAAATTTCAAATTAAAAAATTATTTGAAAAATTGAAGATTGCGGCGATGTTGATGCGAATAATTCATAATTCTAAATTAAACCTCCAACCCCCACCACCACTTGCGTGGGTACTCCCCCTATCTGCTGGCGCAGCAGGGGGAGAGAATTGGACGGCAGAAAGTCAGTGGAATAACAAAAACGCCGCCAAACCAATCTTAATGCGATTCTGTCCCCCTGCTTGAAGCAGAGCGGAAAGATAGGGGGACGAGGAGCGACAGCGACGGAGGGGGTTAGAAAATAACTCAATGATTCAATTGGCTTTTCCCCCTTCGGGGGAAACGGGAAAGGGGGCTACTGCCAAGA
>CAVBBP010000073.1:0-8810 GCA_963593685.1 Segatella copri | reverse complement strand
TCGGGGTTCTTTGTTTTTAGGCCCATAGACTCCCCCTCGTATCCACCCAAGGGGGGAAGATTGGGGCTCATCAAAATTTATTGGTGAACCGCAAAAGTGTTGGGGTGGGGTTGTGAATGTGCAGAAAATGCAGTATCTTTGCACTGCTCTTTGGCGAAATGTAGAATTACTGTAATCCAAAGGCAGACATAGTGTTAATAGCGTTTGCTATTGTTCTATTCGCATTGAAACGTAGGAAATTTCAAACTCGAAAAAGGAACAAGTCAAAGCAAACGCCCGTGCTATACCGCGCGGGCGTGACTTGTGTTCCTTAGGTATCCTACGACCGCAATGCGAGCAAGTTACGCTCGCGTTTTTTTGTGTGTATAGGCAATGGGAACAGCGTAGAACAGAATACCCATGGCGACATCTGCACAGAGTTTTGAGCAGCAGGCACAACAGATTGCCAAAATACGAGGCTTCGAAGAATCATTTTTAGACACGGTGTATTATGGCAGTTCGACAAAAATGTCCGAACTGCCCGATGAGAGTGTGCATCTCATTATTACTTCTCCCCCTTATTTTAATATCAAAGACTACTCGAAGAACGGTTATCAAAACGAGAAACACTCGGATAGCCGACGCGAAGACATTGGAGCGTACGAACATTTCAATGACTATCTTGATGCCTTGCTGCGAGTTTGGCAAGAGTGTGAGCGAGTGCTGAAACCTAATGGCAAGTTGTGCATCAATGTGCCGCTGATGCCTATGTTCAAAAAGGATCTGAATACGCACTACAATCGCCATATTTTCGATTTGCAGAGCAGTATTCAGCAATCTATCCTGCAGCATACCCATCTGTTCCTTATGGATTTGTACATTTGGAATAGAGTTAATTCCTCCAAACGGCTCATGTTTGGTAGTTATCCCTATCCCCGCAATTTCTATGCGCAGAATACCACGGAGTTTATCACGGTTTATGTGAAGGATGGTGTTCCGGTTCAGCCCAATCCGACGGACAAAGCGCATAGTATGCTGACCGAACATGAATGGACCACTTTTACCAAGCAGATATGGGATATTCCTGCACCCAACAAGAGCGATGTGGCGTATGGCAAACATTCAGCCATTATGCCGGAGGAGATTCCATATCGTTGTATTCGTCTGTTCAGTTGCGAAAACGATGTGGTGCTAGACCCTTTTGCAGGGAGTGGAACAACACTCAAAGTAGCCAAAATGCTACGGCGGCATTATGTAGGGTATGAACTCTACGAAAATTACAAACCGTTAATCGAAACCAAACTTAGAATGGCTGACTATGCAACCCAACAAAATCTATTTGGCGGACATATTTGATTTTCTGCAAGCGTTAGAGCCACAAAGTGTGGATCTTGTAGTAGCCGACCCGCCTTACAACATGCGCAAAGCCGATTGGGACACCTTCCGAACAGAGCAAGACTACTTTGCTTTTACTTTTCGGTGGTTAGACTTGCTGTTGCCTAAGTGCAAACCGACAGCCTCTATGTATCTGTTCAATAACGCATACAATTCTGCAGTTATATTGAATTACCTTCGCGCGAAAAATTGTTATTTCCGCAATTGGATTACTTGGTATAAGCGAGATGGTTTTAGTGCCACAACCAAGAAATTTGTCAATGCGCAAGAAACCATTTTATTCTACACGCTCTCCAACGAATATACTTTTCATGCCGACGCCGTACGAGTGCCGTACGAATCAACAGAGCGCATGTCTTATGCAGCCAAGAAAGGCATCCTAAAGAACGGACACCGATGGTTCCCGAACGAAAAAGGGAAACTATGCAATGATGTTTGGGAGATTACTTCGCAGCGTCACAAAGACAAAGTCAATGGTAAGATACAAAAGCCGGCGCACCCTACTATCAAGCCCGATGAGATGATAGAGCGCATGCTACTTGCCAGCAGCAACGAGAACGATGTAGTTTTGGATTTGTTCAGCGGCAGTGGTACTACAAGTCGTGTGGCAAAAACTCTAAATCGACAATTTATTGGATGTGAAAACAATCCAGAATATATACCCATCATCGAACAAGGAGGATTGACCTATGACAGACTACCAAATTTTGAAAAGCATTGAGCAGTTGGTGCCGAACAATCTGTTTCTATCGTACATTGTAGATAGAATACAAGACGACAATTATCGTGGCATTCAGTGTTCGCAGCACAATCGTTTGTCCTACTCCTATTTCAAATCGCTGATACAAACCATCTACGACAAAGCAGGCGACAAGCGGTTCTATATCCATATTGGAGATGATAACGGTATTCGACAATCGGAAGCGGCAATTTACTATGGTATTGTTGATTCTATCAAAGCCGTAGTAGGGAAAGGCACAATCAATTCGGTGAAGAAAAATACTTTTCCTGATTTGGCTCGTGCAGGATTTCTGTATCGTTTCGATAAACACGGCGAGAAAATAATCGAATCGTTTGCTGTGGGTGAAGACAAAACTAGTCAAAAACGAGATAGTGTGCGGGCGGTTCAATTGTCGCCGTTGGGCGTAAGGTTTGCAACTGCCCAAACGGAATTTGAAAGACGAAAATACTATACCGACATGGTAGATGTATTGACCAAGAGTGCTGCTGCCGAATTGGTGGAACTACTTTCTACCGATGATAGGTTTGATACGATTAGCCTGTCGGAATTTATGTACATTCTTTCCGATGATAGAGAAAACATTCATTACAACGACAAACTGCTTTATCTAACAGAATATAGGCGTTTGACCCAAGAACAACAAACCAGATTATCGGCTCTTTTGAGACTATATTGCAACCCTGAAAGGAATCATGGATCTAAAACCGCTGCTCGCGATTACCACAATTGGAAAAACGAGAGCCAGCAGATATTTGGACTGTTGTCAAACTCGACCTATTTCAAAGTGGTGGACGAGCAACTTTTGCTCAATAATGGTCAGTATGGCTTGTTTGTGCAAAGAGCCGAGCGAAGGCAAAAGCCGAAAGATGCCTATTTTAAGTATCATCATATCAGCAAACAAGCAGGATATGAATTGCACCATATCATTCCTTTCAATCGGGCGCAAACGCAGTCGGATGCCCAATGGATTGATGATGAGCGAAACCTCATCTACTTGTCCTCTGCCAAACATGCGGAATTTACCGCGACGCAAAACAGCAATGTTCGCACCAGTTATACTCGACCGATATTATCTTTCTTGCAGTTGGATACGATTGATAAAATCATTAGTGTTGATATAGATAACGAGGATGCTATAGTGGCCAAGGACAAAATCAATGCGATGGTTGAATATAACAGGCGGCTATTAGAAAAATTCTATCACACATCGGCATAAAACGAACTAATTTTACGCTCGTTTTTCACACCACCACATTCATTTGCTTGCATGCACTAGCGAATAGGCGGCGCATACAAAAGGGAATGTTTGCACATCAGCGGCGTAGATGGGGGAGTGCTTTAGCCTTTCAGCCAAGTCTGCTTTTCTACCGAATAGAGCGGCAAGAGCGGCAGAATGATGGGCGTGCTTTTGACATATTTTTGGTAATCGGGGTCGGAGTCGTAGTTTTTGTTTTGGCGAATCTCCAAACGCCGCGCTCCACCAAACATGATATAGACGATGCTGATGTAGCCCAACGCCGCAAAAATCCACTGAAACGCATTGGCATACAGACCGATACCACTCACAAAAATGCCCGTCCAAACCAAAATCTCGCCGAAATAGTTCGGGCAACGCACGATGCGGTACAAACCTGTATCGACAAAGCGTTTTGGCGCAATTTTCTTGGCGCGCGATTTCTGCAAGTCGGCCGTCGATTCTACAATCAGTCCCAACGCAGCGATGCCAATGCCCACCCAAGTCCACGCATCGGCGGCGGCACCATTTATCAAGCGAAACGCTACGGGCGAAACTTGCATCACATAGAGTAGGGTGCACGAAAACCAAATGGCGAGTTTTGTGCCAGCCGTCATCGGTTTGCTGGTCTTGGTCAGGTTGGGCAACTCCTTGCGATACGATACGCTCCGAATTTCGCGCACGAGCAGAAAAATTCCCAAGCGACACCCATAAATCAGCAATAGCAGCGCAAGCAGCAACGCCGCCAGCGTAAGCGTATCGTGGTGAATGATGGGCAGAGCAATGCCCATAGCCGCAATGCTAAAACCGTAGCCCAACGAAATGAAATAGACAAATTTTTTCCAACCGACACTCGACACCGCCAGCGCAACGGCAAACAAAATCAATAGCGTGTTCATCTTCATAATTTTTCTGCGAAGTTAAACATTTGTTATCGTTGTTATTTCAAAACGGCTCTCATGTCCAAAATAACTCCATCTGGTCTTTTTCTCAAAAAGAGTCCTGTTTTTGAAAGCCTTTTTGTTGTCGTGTCTGCACTTTTCTTTACTCTGCCAATATGGTTTGTGGTTGTTGTGGCTGCCATCGTTTTGTCCTCCTGTTTGGTTTGCACCTGCAAAGGTACGAAAATAGTGCCGAAAAAGCAACTGTTTTGTCCGTTTTCGTCGGCGCAGATTCTCGTTGGCATCACACAAACAACCATGTGCTGCGAAAATGGTTCACCCGATAAATCTGCTGCGCTTTCCCGAAAAAATGCTGTTGCAGGTGTGATAAATTTTTGCTATCTTTGCGTTTTAGGCGATTGTAAAGCCGAAAATTGTGTAAAACCTTAATAAACAAACAGTTATGGCACACACTATTGATAAGTTGGATTTGAAAATCCTGCAAATGATTTCGCAAAATGCGCGTACACCCTTTTTAGAAGTGGCGCGCGAGTGCAATGTGTCGGGTGCGGCCATTCACCAGCGGGTGCAAAAAATGATAGATAACGGCATCATCAAAGGCTCGGAATTTGTGGTCGATGTGAGCAAAATCGGCTACCAAACCTGCGCTTTTGTGGGCGTAACCATATCGAATTTGACCTACTACGACGAGATTGTCGAAGCGTTGAAAAATATCCCCGAAATTGTCGAATGCCACTCAATAACAGGGCGTTACACACTGTTCGTGAAAATCTATGCGCACGACAATCACCACCTGATGTCGATTATTATGGACAAAATCGGCTCGCTCGAAGGCGTGAGCAACACCGAAACCTGTTTCATCTCGCTCGACGAGGTGTTTGTGCGCCAAGTGGCTTCGTTCAACTAAGGCAATTTATAGAAGTCCCCTTAAAAACAAATCGACAAAAATGGATCCATACAACGAAAATCTATCGGAAGAAGATCGCCAACTGGTGCTCCACTACGAAGCGGCTGTTGCGCTCGGTCGGCTCGACTATTTCGATGTCGATGAGATGGAGATAATCATCGAGCATTACCTGTTCGAAGGCGATATTGACAATGCCAAAAAGGCACTCGAATATGGTTTCAAACTGCACCCGGGCGACCGCTATTTGCAGTGCCAAAAGGCGGCTATTTTGCTCCACAGAGGCAAATTGCGCGATGCGTTGAAGTTGCTTGATGCCTACCGTGATGTCGATGACCCCGTGCACACATTCAACCGCGCCGAAATTCTCTATCGGCTTGGCCAAAAGAGCGAAGCACTTGCCGAATTTCGCGATTTAGTGGACAATAGTGACGAAAGTGCCGACATTCCCGGACTCTGCTTGGACATTATCGGCACGATAAACCGAGCATTGGACTACAAAAATAGCCTCTACTTTTTCGAAAAAGGGCTGGCCGTAGAACCCAACAATTTGGATCTGCTCGAAGCCAAAGCATTGACGGTAGAGTGTTTGAACCGCACCGACGAAGCCATTGCGCTCTACAACCGTGTGCTCGATATGGATCCTTACCGTGGGCGGACATGGTGTCTGCTTGCTTCGCTCCAGTACGACGAGCAGAATTATCGCGAGGCGCTCACCGCCTACGATTATGTGCTGGCCATCGACCCTACCGATAGCCTGTCGCTGTCGCAAAAAGCCTACTGCCAATACCGTCTTGGCGATATGCAGGGCGCGGCAGAGAGTTGCAAAAAATATCTGGAAATGATGCCCACCGACGACGGCATGTATACGCTGCTCGGCGAATGCTACGAATCGCTCGAAAAACCAAATGAAGCACAACACGCCTACCAAAAGGCGATAGAGATAAATCCCAAAAACGACCAAGCGTGGTTCGGCATAGGGGTTACTTACGCGGCGTTGGACGAGATGGAAAAGGCCAAACAGCACATCAGAAAGGCACTCGCTATGAACCCCAAACCATTGGAGTACAACATGATGTTGGTCGATATTCTGATGCGCGAACATAACGGCAGCGAGGTGATAACACTGCTGCAAAAAGTTGTGCGTGGTGTCGGTCGGGAGGAGCCGCTTGCGTGGAAACGCCTTGGCGATGCCTATCTTGTGTTCGATTCGAGCGAAAAAGCCCAAAACGCATACGAACGCGCCATTCTGCTTTGCGAAAAAAGGCGGTCGAATTTGGACGGGTTGCAGTTCTTTACCGCTGTGGCCTGCTACGCCAACGAAGACTACAAAAAGGCGCAAAACTACTACAACCAAGCCAAACGCCTCGACACCGAAGCCAAAGAGGAATTCCTGCGCATATTTCCCTATGCCGACGAGAATTTGACACTCTAAACCGAATTAGGAGTGAGGAATTTTTTGAATAAAGAGTAAGGACAAAAGAATAAAGACTTTTTTGGGAGAGAGCATAGAAAATAGAACATAGAGCATAGAGCATAGACTTTTTTATTTGAAGATTTGAAAATTTGAAGATTGAGGCATTTCGGCTATCGCAACTTGAAACTTTGAAACCTGAAACTTGAAACTCTGAAACAGCGCGCAGCGACGACCAACTGCAGAAAGTTGTGACGTGCAAAACTTTATGAACTTTATGAACTTCTTTTCAACTTTTCAACTCATCAACTTTTCAACGACTAATCAACTAATCAACTAATCAACTAATCAACCAATCAACTTACTTTCAATGAAAAAACTCCTGATAACACTTTTGCTGGTGTTGCCGATGGGTTTGTGGGCGCAAAACGCTGCAACGGAGGCAAAACAAGACACTGCACAATCGCTTTTGCAGCGCATTATCGGCTGGTACGACGAAAATATGAACTACGGCAGCATCACCGCACTGATGACCATCGAGAGTTCGTTCATTCCGTTCCCATCGGAGGTGGTGATTCCGCCCGCCGCGTATGTTGCCAGCAACCCCGACAACTCGATGAACATTGTGTTGGTGGTGGTTTTTGGAACGATTGGTGCCATTCTTGGCGCACTCATCAACTATTTTTTGGCACTCTGGCTCGGGCGGCCGATTATCTACAAATTTGCCGACAGTCGGGTAGGGCGGCTCTGCCTTTTGAGCAGCGAAAAAATCAAACAGGCCGAAGACTATTTCAACGATCACGGCAAAATATCGACTTTCGTTGGGCGACTGGTGCCGGGCATTCGCCAACTCATCTCCATTCCTGCGGGATTGGCGCGTATGAACATGGGCGCATTTTTGCTCTACACCACACTCGGCGCAGGCATTTGGAACATCATTTTGGCACTGATTGGCTACTTGGCGCACGGTCAGGCCGACCTTATCGACAAGTATAACCACGAACTCTCCATAGCGATGGTGGCGTTGGTGGGCGTTGGCATTTTGTGGCTGATAGTGCGCAAAATCGTGAAAAAACAGCGCGAAAAATCGCACCGCCAAGCATGAAACACTACGGATTGATAGGGCGCACGCTCGTACATTCGTTTTCGCAAACCTATTTCACGCAGAAATTTGCCAACGAAAATATCGCAGCCGACTACACGCTGTGCGAAGTGCCGTCGGGCGACCATTTGCCGCAGATTTTGGCGAAAAAATGGGACGGACTGAATGTAACCATGCCCTACAAAACCGCCGTTGTGCCGCTGCTCGACGCACTCTCGCCCGAAGCCCAGACCATTGGGGCGGTCAATACCATAAAGTTCGACCGACAGGGCGACCGCTGCCGCATGGTGGGCTACAACACCGATGCCATCGCCTTTGAACAGTCGCTGCGGCCGTTGCTTGCACCACACCACGACAAAGCCCTTGTGCTGGGTACTGGCGGCGCATCGCGGGCCGTTACCTTTGTGCTCGACAAACTTGGTATCGACTGGATTTATGTGTCGCGCGAGGCAGGTCCACGCCGCCTCGATTACGCCGAAACAGATGCCGAAGTAGTGGCTGCGCACCATCTGATAATCAACACCACGCCGCTCGGCATGTATCCCGAAGTGGAGGGCTATCCCGACATTCCCTACTACGCCATCACACCGCAACATCTGCTATTCGATTTGGTCTATAATCCCGCCAAACCCCAATTTCTCGCCAAGGGCGAAGCATTGGGCGCAACCATAAAAAACGGCATCGAAATGTTGCACCTACAAGCCGAAGCCGCCTACCGCATTTGGACCGCGGCAGAGTAGGCGAAACGCATAGAAACAAATTAGCACTTCAACGGAAAAGGTTATAGGTGAGAGGTTATCGTTTATAGACAAAAGAATAAAGAGTAAGGAATAAAGACAAAGGACGAAAGACTTTTTAATTACCCAATTATCTAATTTCCAATTATTTAATTAAATTTTTGGAGATGTTTTTGATGCCGAATTTCTTAATTCAAAATTCATAACTCTTAATTAAGCGAGGGGCTTTCCCCCTTTGGGGAAAACGGGAAAAGAGGCCAAGGTCAAGACGATTTACAAATTTACAAATTGACAGATTGACAAATTTATTCGATTCAACAGTTCAACGCTTCAACAAAAACTTTCAACTTTTCACTTTTCACTCGCATTTTTTTTGCTTGCAAAAAAAATGCTATCTTTGC
>CAVBBP010000072.1:0-9134 GCA_963593685.1 Segatella copri | reverse complement strand
GCCCAGCGGAATCCGATGTAGGCTTTTGCGCCAGTGATTGGTCCCCACGCCATGGAGGCGTCGAAATCGGGGCTGTATGGGTTTTCGGCACTGACAATCGGATTTTTTTGCTTGAAATTGGTCATATTTTCGGCACCAACATAGATGCTCCAAGTTTTGAAATAGTGCGTTATCTGCGCCATCAGTTGTGGATACCAGCCGAAATTTTTCTCCCACAGCGGATTTTCCGTGTCGGGGTCGGGCAGGCGGCCGCCACCGTTGAACTGCGCCGTGAAATCGAATTGCCACTTTTTGAGCGGCGTTTGGTACGAGGTGGTTATCAGTCCTTTGAAACGATTGGTGAGCGGTTTTTCGCGCAGTTGTCCGCCGACGGTCTGTTTCACATCGCTCATGCGGTAGGCCAGCGTCATAGTCCAGCCGCGCAAAATCTCCATCGATGCTTCCACTTGCAGATTGCCTGCGTAGGAGCGACCGCCATGCAAATTGCTGAGCGTTACGGCGTGCGGATCGCTATCGAAATCGGCCACCACGCACTCGAAGAAATGGGTGTAGTAGTAGTCGGCCGAGAGTTGCAGTTCGCGGCTGGCAATCGGAATGTAAAAAGTGGTGCTGATGCCAGCGTTGATGGCGCGTTCTTGGGCAAAAAGGTCTTCTTGCAGCACAATTTTGCGGTTGCTGGCAAAAATGGCGGCATTGTCGGTCAGCACATTGGGCGAGCGGTAGCCCAGCCCGATGGAGGCGCGCAGATTCCACCATTTCCACGGCGCATAGCGCACATTGAAGCGCGGTGTGCAGAAAAATCCGTAGTAGTTGCTCCAATCGGCACGCACGCCCACGAGCAGCGACAGTTTTTCGTCGTATTTGAAGTCGTATTCGGCAAAAATGCCAGGCGTAAATTCGTTGCGCGTCTTGTCGAAAATGGAGTCTTGCAGACGATTGGTAGCCAACCGCTCGTCGTAAAAGTCGTAGTTGAAACTGATGCCTGTGGTGAGTTTGTGGCGGCTCGCTTCGTCGAAATAGGTCTGAAAAATGGCGTTCAGATAGCCGTTGCCTTGTGTGGCGTCGTAGTGCGTGCTGCCGTAGAGGCTGTTTTGACGGTGGTATGCGCCGCTGGCGATGATGCCAATGCTGGTGCCGAGTTCGTGGTTGAACACATAGCCGTTTTTCACAAATCCATCGACGCGCACGGTGGTGATGTCGATGCCGTAGGGTGTGGCTTCGGGATTGTCGTTGCGCCACTTTTTTGTCTGTCCGCCTTGACGGTCGTCGTAGAGGCCGCGCACGAGCAGTTGCATGGTATAGTCGTCGGTTTTGTAGTACCAACGATTGAGCAGATTGGCGCGATTGCCTTTGGGCATATCCATAAAACCGTCGTTGTTTTGGTCATGTTCCATGCTTTCGTTGCGGTATTGCAGCATTGCCCCTGTCGATAGGCGGTCGTTGATGTCCCAGCCGCCTGTGGCGTTCAGTTCGGCGCAGAGTTCGGAGTTGAGCATACCATTGATGGCGATGGGCGCAGCGGTTTGCGGTTTCAGATATTCCACATTGATTTGCCCTGTGGTGGCTTCGTAGCCGTTCACTACCGATGCAGTGCCTTTCGATACTTGTATGCTCTCCATCCACGAGCCGGGAATGTACTCCATGCCGTAACTCGATGCCAAGCCGCGGATGCCGGGCGTGTTTTCGCTCAACATCTGCACATAATTGCCCGAAAGTCCGAGCATTTTTATCTGTTTTGCGCCTGTGGCGGCATCGCTATAAGCCACATCGACCGAAGCGTTTGTCTCGAAACTTTCCGACAGATTGCAGCAGGCGGCTTTGCAGAGTTCTGCGCCCGTAATGCGCTGCGTCTGCACGGCCGACACGCGCGAGGCGACTGTTCCAACAGCGCGCGCCGACACCTCTACATCGGCCAACTGCGTGTTTTCGTCGTCGAGCGTTACGAGCAGCGTTTCCGATGGGTCGGCAATGGCGATAGTCGTCGTTTTGTAGCCGATGTAACTGATTTGCAGTTGGTTTGTGGTCGGCGTTGTTTCTACTTCGAAAAACCCGTCGATGTCGGTAACGGTGCCGATGCCAGTGCCTTGCCACACTATCTCCGCCCCGATGAGCGGTTCGCCCGCCGCATCGCTCACAATGCCGCTGACGCTTTCGGCGCAGATGGCTGCCACGCAGTCTAAAAAGAAAATTATTGTAGTCAGTTTTTTCATTGCTTTTTTTTGATTGAAAATTGAACAAAAAAGGAGTGCGCACCACCCAAAATGGCGCGTTCGGTTTTGTCCGTTCCAATCAAATAAGCAATAGTTCGATGCGTGTCAGCAGGGCGCGACCTGCGCAAAACTGCGGCGGTGCGTGCGACAGAGCAAAAGTGGTGTGTGCCGTCGGCGTTTCGGCAGCGACGGTTGGCGTGGCAATCAAGGCGCACAAAACCAGCGTCGGTGCGCAGTCGATGTGCTGCTGGTCGATGGTCGAAATGTCGGTAGCCAAGCGTTGCAGCGTGCAGGCGTTGTGTTGCGCCGTGTAGCCATCGCCGTGATGATGTTCGCAGCAGTGTGCGGCGGCCTGTTCGTGGTGGCGGTGGTTGTGGTGCACCTCGTCGCAGCAGCCTGTGGTGAACATACGCTCGCCATGTGCGGCGCACGCCTCGCAGCAGTAGTGTGCCACATTGAAACCGCAACCAGCCAAGGCAAAATAGAGTGCCAACGCGGCGCAGATAGTATGCCGAACGAGATGTTTCATACCGAATACGCTGCAAATTTAGTGCAAAAAATCAAAATAATAGTTATAAAATGGCAACTTTTTGACAAAAATACCTACTTTTGTAGTCTGAATCATCTCTATTGTCCAATTTTAATACCCACAAATGGCTATGAAGACGAATCGTTTCCCCTTTGTTCTGATGTTGGCGGCGTGCGCAGGAGCGTTGGTCTCGTGCGGCAACAATGCGCCCGAAGAAATTGCATTCGAAACTTTGAAAAACGAGTGCCATTATGCCTGCTCGGGCGATTCGACAGTCGATTGTTTCGATGTGAGTTACAACCTCGAATTTCCGAAAAATGCCGATTCTGAAGCAGTTTCCACGGTGCGCGCCACGCTCATTACCGACCTATTTGGCGAAAAATACATCGACACGAAAAACAGCAAACTGCTCGACGACTACATTGCCGATTGCAAGAGCGAATACAACCAAATAGCCGCCGATTACGAGGATTTTGTGGCAGCAAATTTCTATGTCGAGAAATTGAACGCCGTGCCGCTGTTCCAAAATGCGTCGCTGCTCACCTACGAGGCCACGCGCTACATTTTCACGGGCGGCGCACACGGCATGTCGAGCACCGTCTGCTGGGTTTTCGACTTGGAAACGGGGCATCAACTCACCGAGGACGACATTTTTGTGCCAAACATCTCCGACCGCCTGACCGACCTGCTGCGGCAGACGCTGCGCACCGACGCCACCAGCCGCGACCTGCCCATCGACGAATTTTTCATGGATCAAGTGCTGCCCAATGGCAATTTTGCAGTAACCGACGAGGGCATCTACTACCAATACAATCCGTACGACATTGCGCCATACGCGTTTGGCGGCACGCGGCTACTGCTCAACCGCGAAATGCTGAAACCGCTTCTGCGCCAAGGCACAGCCGTGTATAAACTCTATTTTGCCGATTGATATGGGTGCTGGATTGGAACTGATTTGGAACTATTTTCCCGACTTGAGCGACCAACAACGCCGCCAGATGGCCGAACTTTACGCGCTCTACACCGATTGGAACGCCAAAATCAATGTCATCTCGCGCAAGGACATCGACAATCTGTACGAACACCATGTGCTGCACTCGTTGGCCATTGCCAAAATTTTGCCTTTTGCCGATGGCACTTCGGTGGTCGATGTTGGTACAGGTGGCGGATTTCCGGGCGTTCCGCTCGCCATCGTGTTTCCGCAAGTGCAGTTCCATTTGGTCGATTCTATCGGCAAAAAAGTGCGTGTAGCCAGCGAAGTGGCGCAGTCCATCGGACTTGCAAACTGCACCTTTGCCCACGCACGCATGGAGGAGGTGAAAACGAAGTTCGATTTTGTGGTGAGCCGCGCGGTGATGCCGCTTGGCGATATGGTGCGTATGGTGCGCAAAAACATCAGCACCACGCAGCGCAACGCCCTGCCCAACGGGCTGATTTGCCTCAAAGGGGGCGAACTCGACCGTGAGATTTTTCCGTTCCGCCACACCGCCACGCTCTACAATGTGAGCGAATGGTTCGCCGAACCCTATTTCGAAACAAAAAAGGCGGTTTATCTGCCGCTGCATTAGTATTTTAGTGAGAAGTGAGAAGTTAGAAGTGAATTTTTGAGTGAGGAGTGAGGAATTAGGAGTGAGGAATTTTTTAGTGAGAAAGTGTGAAAGTAGGGACGCACCGCGTGCGTCCGAACGCTTCAACGATTAAACGCTTCAACAATTTGAAACTCTGAAACTAGAAATCACAATAAACGATGGAAATCAAATTCTTTCAAGTCAATCCGATACGCGAAAACACCTATGTGCTGCACGACGAGGCGCACCACGCCATCGTTATCGATTGCGGCTGCCTCACGCCCAACGAAGACGAGCGGCTGCAACGCTACATTGCCGACAATCGGTTAATCGTAGAGCGCGTGCTGAACACGCACCTGCACCTCGACCACGCTTTTGGCAACCACATGCTGGCGCAAACCTACGGCGTGCTGCCCGAAGCACACCAAGCCGACGAGTTTTTTGCGACGCACATGACCGATTTGGCGGCCTTTTTCGGCATTCACGACGAAGTGCACCCGCAGGCGTTGGGCGGCTACCTGCACGATGGCGATGTGATAACCGTCGGGGCGATGGAACTGCATGTGCTGCACACGCCCGGACATTCGCCCGGCAGCGTCTGTTTCTATGCGCCAAAAGAGGGCGTGCTTTTTTCGGGCGACACGCTCTTTCGTAGCGGCATCGGGCGCACCGACTTACGCGGCGGCGACTACAACGCCCTTATCGACAGCATCCACCAAAAACTGCTGCCCCTGCCCCCCGACACCACCGTCTATTGCGGCCACGGCCTCCCGACCACGATTGGGCTGGAAAAGGGGAATTTTTAATATGAGTGAGGAGTGAGGAGTGATGAATTAGGAGTGAGGAGTGATGCGGCAGGCAAGACTCTAACCAAGACGAAGACAAAGAACAAAGCCTTTTTCCCTTTGGGGAAAACGGGAAAAGAGGCCGCAACTTGAAACTTGAAACTCTAAAATTTGAAATTCTGAAATTCTGAAATTCTGAAATTTGAAATTACTATTATGGAAAACTTCGCTGGGCTGACACCGCCCTATTCCGACTATGCAACGGCAAAATTTGCTGTGCTGCCTGTGCCTTACGATGCGACGAGCAGTTGGGTGCATGGTGCCGAGCGTGGTCCCGAAAAATTGCTCGAGGCCTCGGTGCAACTCGAATGGTACGACACCGAAACGCACACCGAAGTCTATCGGCAGGGCATCTACACCGCTGCGCCAATCAGCGAACAACGCTCGCCCGAACGGCTTTGCGAGGCAGTGGAACAGCGTGTGGGCGCACTATTCGACGACGGCAAAACGCCCGTAACCATCGGCGGCAACCACACCGTAAGCATCGGCGCAATACGCGCGGCCGCCAAGCGTTTCCCAAACCTGACCGTGCTGCAACTCGACGCACACAGCGACCTGCGCCGCACCTACGAAGGCTCGCCGCTCAACCACGCCTGCGTGATGAACCAAGCCAAACAGGTGGCGCAAATCACCCAAGTGGGCATACGCAGCCAATGCATCGAAGAGACTGATAATTTCGACCCTAACCGCATTTTCTGGGCAAAAGATATCTATTTCGACCGCGATGCCGCGTGGGAAGAGCGCGTCTACCGCACATTGAGCCAGAATGTCTATCTCACCATCGATTTAGATGTGTTCGACCCGAGCGTTCTCGCGGCCACAGGCACACCAGAGCCAGGCGGACTGCACTACTTCCAAGTGCTGCACTTTCTGCGCCCGCTGTTCACCCGTTTCAATGTGGTCGGCTTCGACATTGTGGAACTCTGCCCACAGGCTGGTTTGCACGCCTCCGACTATCTGGCGGCGCGGCTCGCCTACCAACTGATGACCTACAAATCGCTGCCCGACGCACGCTGATAAAGCCCACAAATCGCACTTTGGCACGATAGTTGTTGCACTCTCATCAATAAGCGTTGCAACGATGAAACACTTTCTGCTCACTGCGTATATGCTGACCGTCGCCGTCGGTTGTTGCGCCATCGACATTGCAGGTTACATTATCGATAGTCGGCGGCAGCCCATTGCCTACGCCAGCGTTTATCTGCAAAACAAGCCGCAAATCGGCACAATGACCGATTCGGTGGGACATTTTGTGTTGCAGGGCTGTATGCGCACCGACACGGCCGTTGTTTCGTTCATCGGCTACGAGATGTACGCCCTGCCTGTTGAACGCTTTTGGCCAAACAAAACGCTGCGCATTGCGCTGAAAGACCAGCCAGTTATGCTCGATGCGGTGGTGGTGTCGGCCAAAGGCAACCGCCGCCAACAGCGCAAAGCGATGAAAGAGTTGCTGATGCAAATCGGCACGCAACTGCAAGCCGATTTCCCCGACGAGGCGCGCAATTACCGCGTGGTGTCGCGCATTTCGGTCTATAACGAGGGGCAAATGGCGGGCTTCGACGAGATGGTGGGCAACATTTTGGAACTGCCCTACCTGCGCAACGCCAACAAACGCGACTCGATACAAGTGAAAGCCGATTTCACGCGCTACTATCTCGCTCCAAAAATCGACGATGGGCTGCGCAATTTCGACCAATCGCTGCTGAAAAGGCAGGAGAAAAAGCAGTTGCAAAAGATCGATTTTAGCCGTTCGGAGCCGATGCACCGTATGTTGTGGGCACTCGACATTGTGGATTGGTTCGAGAAAAACAGCCACAACACAAGCCGTTGGAGCATTGCCGAGCGCGATGCCGATTCGCAAGTATTGACGCACATCGCCACCTATCGCCTGCCGGGCATATTCGACGCCACGCTGCGGACGCACTTTTTTCTCGACAAAAGTCTGCACCTGATACGCCTTGCGCAAAGCGTCGATGTGAAAGCCGACATTCCATTTGGCTACAAACTGAGCGACGCGCAACTGGCCGCGCTCAACTCGCTGATAGTGAGCAGCGAAGGAAACGCTTTTGAAAAATATCGCCTGAAAAAACTCGTCGGCCACATCGAGCGCAATGTGCTGTTTGTGCCGCAGGACGGCAAAATGGTGGTAAGCGAAAAGAACTGGGCGGGCGATGTACACGCCACCGACAAAAATGGGCGCGCCGTCAATTTCGACCAAAAGACGACAATCAATGTTCTCTCGGTCAAGACGACTGGCGTAACGCCCTACACGCGCAAGCAACTCACCACCAAAGCCAAGCGCACGCAAATTTTCGAGAACTAAAAAACAGGCCGCAACGGTGCGACCTGCTCTCTTTTCGGTGTGTGCGAACTCACACGATGCCTTGTGCCAACATCGCCTTTGCCACTTTGAGGAAGCCCGCCACATTCGCGCCTTTCACATAGTTGATGTAGCCGTTTGGCTCGGTGCCGTGTTTCACGCACTGCGCATGAATATCGGCCATAATTTGGTGTAAACGGCGATCGACCTCGTCGGCAGCCCAACTGATGTGCATGGCGTTTTGTGTCATCTCCAAGCCCGATGTCGCCACGCCGCCAGCGTTCACCGCTTTGCCCGGCGCAAAGAGCATTTTGTGTTCAATGAATAGATCTATCGCCTCGGGGGTGCAGCCCATATTCGACACTTCACCCACGCAAAGAGTTTGATTTTCAATCAGTTTGCGTGCATCGTCGCCATTGAGTTCGTTTTGCGTAGCGCAAGGCAGCGCCACATCGACTTTCACCTCCCACGGTTTGCGTCCAGCCACAAATTTTGCGCCGAAACGCTCGGCATACGGCGCTACCACATCGTTGCACGAGGCGCGCAGTTCGAGCATATAGTCGATTTTTTCGCCCGAAATGCCATTTTCGTCGTAGATGTAGCCATCGGGGCCAGAAATAGTTACCACTTTTGCGCCCAGTTGCGTGGCTTTGGTTACTGCGCCCCACGCCACATTGCCGAAGCCCGACACCGCCACGGTTTTGCCTTTTATGGAGTGTCCTGCCGTTTCGAGCATTTGGTTCACGAAATAGAGTGCTCCGTAGCCTGTGGCTTCGGGGCGAACCAGCGATCCACCATATTCAAGCCCTTTGCCAGTGAGCACGCCCGTATTTTCGCGTGCCAATTTTTTGTACATGCCGTAGAGATAACCGATTTCGCGTGCGCCAACGCCAATGTCGCCAGCAGGCACATCGGTATCGGGACCAATCTGCCGCCAGAGTTCGAGCATAAAGGCTTGGCAAAAACGCATCACTTCGGCATCGGATTTGCCTTTTGGGTTGAAATCGGAGCCGCCTTTGCCGCCGCCCATGGGCAGTGTGGTGAGCGCATTTTTGAAAGTCTGTTCGAAGCCGAGAAACTTCAGAATAGAGAGATTGACCGATGGGTGAAAACGCAGACCGCCTTTGTATGGGCCGATGGCGTTGTTGAACTGAATGCGGTAGCCGAGGTTGGTTTGCACCTCGCCGCGGTCGTCGGTCCACGCCACGCGAAACACATTGATGCGGTCGGGTTCGACCATGCGTTCGACGATTTTTGCCTTTTCGAACTCGGGGTGCCGCGCATAGACCTCCTCGATAGAGAGCAGCACCTCGCGCACCGCCTGCAAATACTCGCGTTCGCCCGGGTGTTTAGCCTCGAGCGCATTCATCAGATTTTGAACATCCATAGTTATAACGATTTAAGGTTGTGTCAGTTTTGGTAGCCGCACAAACGGCGATACAATGTTAGCGTTTTATTTCGAGACCGACAAATTTTTTCTCAAAAATGTTCAAAATCGGTGATTTTCAGGAAGTTGGTGTGTTTCTGTTGATTTGCAGATTTGGTTATTTGGAGATTTGGTAAAATTTGTAAATTTGTCAATCTGTAAATTGTTCCTCTAACCCCACCCGAAAAACTGTCGTTTTTCTCGTCCCCTTGCAAAGGGGACAGGTTCGCACTATT
>CAVBBP010000071.1:0-10141 GCA_963593685.1 Segatella copri | reverse complement strand
GGGCGCGAGCGTTGCCAAAAATTGGCGGTTTTGGTTTCGGCGGAATTAAACTCGCTTCGCTCAAACAGTAATTCCGCTTTTTCGAAACACAAAACCTGATTTTTGACACTCGCCGCCCAATGCCGTTCGGAATCAAAAAAGCCTCAATTTTCAAATCTTCAAATTTTCAAATAATTTCTCGAAACACTAACATTTTGGAGGACAAGGAGTTACAACGGATTTTGCGGGAAAAATTTGCCGATTTTTCGGTCGATGTTCCGCGCGACAGTTGGGAGGCGTTGGCCAACCGACTGCCAGCCGTTGCGCCCGACGACGATTGGTGCGGCGCTTTGTCGGACAAGATGGCGGCGGCCGAAACGCCTGTGCCGCACGGCGATTGGAAGCAGATAGAAAAGCGTCTGCCAGCGCAATGCAAAAAGCGGCGCATTGTGCCGTTGTGGGTGTGGAACACCGCCGAAGCCGCTGCTGTGGCGGCCGTGGCGAGCCTGCTGTTGGCACTGCCTGTGGTCAAATATGTGAGCGCGCCCACCGAAACTTCAGCACCACAATATAGCGCAGCGCACACGCTCCTGATGGCAACCGATAGTTTGCCGACATCGGCAAAAACAATCAGCAAAACCGATAAAATTTTTGCAGCAACACAGCAGCAAAAGCGTGCGAATGCGCCCACAGAAACGGCAAAAACGCAATCAGAATCAACAAAAACAGAAAACGCAAACTTGCCGATATCGGCAAAAAAAATAGAATCTGCACCCATTATTCCTGACGAAAAATCGGCAGAAACGGCGCAATATCAGCAAATCGACATTGCCGAAGCCGAACGCCTGATGGCCGAGCAGCAGCAACACTTTTCGGGGTCGCTGGCGGTCGACACACTGCCCGAACATTGGCAGAAAAAGGCGAAACGCCGCTCCGACGCACAAAACGAGGCGGCTACATCGGCGGTAAATGTGGGTCTGTTGGCATCGCTGTCGCCAAACATCAGCCAAATCGTTCACCAGTCGTCCACTTCGATAGGCGGCGCGCACATCGGCACACGCAGCACGACGCGCACCACTTCGCGCCACGATTTGCCTTTCACGGTGGGCATTTCGGTGGGCATTCCGCTCTACGAACGCCTCGATTTGCAGACAGGTTTGAACTACTCGTATGCGCATTCCACATTCAACAAAGCCGACAAACTGCGCGGTATCAACAGCGAGCGCGAGCAGCAGTTGCACTATTTGGGCGTGCCGCTGATGTTGTCGTATCGCATTGTCGATAAGCAAGTTGTGAAATTTTATGTGTCGCTGGGCGGTGCATGCGAAAAGGGGCTTGTGGCCGACCAGCAGGTGAAGCGTTTCAATGCCGATGGCGTGCTGCTCGCCAACGAAACAGACCACCATTACATCGAAGGCGTGCAGGGGTCGCTCACGGCCAATGTCGGTTTGGGGCTCTGTTTTTACAAAGGAATGTCCATCTATTTCGAGCCGGGTTTCACTTGGTATATTCCCAGCACGCGCTATCCGCAGCCGCCCAATTTGCGCACCGAACACCCTTACAATTTGAGTCTGACCGCCGGTTTGCGTTTCAATGTGAAATAGTCCGCCAAAATTCCACATTTTTTTGTATTTTTGCACTTTGTTGTCGCTGCGTGGCGACCTGCGTGTGATGAAGCGAAAAATTGTGATATGTGTGCTGTTGTTTTGTGCTGTTGTGCCGCTTTTGGCGCAGCCCACCGATTGGCGCGCCGTTTTGACCGACTGGCTCAAAGCGTTTCGCAACGAATATGTCGAGTTGTCGAGTGCGCGCGTTAAACGCCTGAATATCAATACAAAAACACGCACGATAACGATTTACACCAATTTTGCGGTGAGTGCCGTGCCGTTTCGTCCTGCCACGGTGGAGCAGATGAAACGCGAGGTCGCTGCGCTGTTGGCTGCCGATTATCCGAATTACAAAATAGAAATTTACGCCAACGGCAAAAACATCGAATCGTTGGTGCCGAACGCCTACCGCACCACGCCCGACAGAAGTCGTTTGGCGCAGACCAATCACCAACCGAAGGCGTTTCTCGCTTATCCGTCGCGCCCATACGCCATTACCAACGGTTTGCAGCAGCGCAACATCGCCTTGTGGCACAGTCACGGCTGGTTTTTCGACCAAGAAGATGGGCGTTGGCGGTGGCAGCGTGCGCGCTATTTCGAAACTGTCGAGGATAAATTGACGGCTTCGTATGTGTTGCCGTTCCTGCTGCCGATGCTCGAAAACGCTGGTGCCAATGTGCTTTTGCCGCGCGAACGCGATACGCAGACGCACGAAATCATCGTCGATAACGACAACGACAATGTCAATTTTGGCTCGCTCTACTGCGAAACGGGCGGCGACAACTATTTCGAAAACAGCAACACAGGTTTTTGGCAACAAAAAAGTGCGTATGTGCGTGGCGAAAGTCCGTTCGAGGGCGGTTCATGCCGACTGATGCGAACGAGTGCCAACAGCGAAGAGGCTTTTGTGGAGTGGATTCCCGACATTCCCGAAACGGGCGACTATTGGGTTTCGGTGGCATATCCCTACACCGCCAACAACACGGCGGCGGCGCATTACACAGTTTATCACGCAGGCGGG
Source organism: Segatella copri (assembly GCA_963593685.1). Classification (GTDB taxonomy): domain Bacteria; phylum Bacteroidota; class Bacteroidia; order Bacteroidales; family Paludibacteraceae; genus W0P28-013. The sequence goes on along the minus strand of CAVBBP010000071.1, from coordinate 7,534 downwards.
CAGACCGAAGTGGTTGTGAACCAAACGATGGGTTTTGGCACTTGGGTCTATTTGGGGAAATTCCGTTTCAACAAGGGTTTGAACGCCGACGACAGCAAAGTGGTGCTTTCGAATCGTAGCAAATCGGGCGGCGTGGCTGTGGCCGATGCGGTGCGTTTTGGTGGCGGCATGGGCAGCATAGCGCGTGGCACCGACCTTGTGCCGGAGGCTGTGAGCGGTCGTCCGCGCCATTTGGAGGCGGCCACCTATTGGCTGCAATGGGCTGGTGCACCGCAGGAGGTCTATCTCTTTTCGGAAGGCGAAAGCGACTATTCGGATGACATTGCTGCGCGCGGTTTGTGGGTGAATTGGCTCAATGGCGGCAGCGAAAATGCGCCTACTGCTGTTGGACTGAAAATTCCTGTAGATTTGGCACTTGGCATACACACCGACGCTGGCTGCCGCACCGACACCGTGGTTGGCACGCTGGGCATCTACACTTCGGCCGATGGCAAAACCACCAAATATCCCAGTGGGCAGTCGCGGAGCGTGTCGCGCGATTTGGCCGACTATGTCGCCACCTCGTTTGTGGACGATATGCGCCGCACCTGCGCTCCAGCGTGGACTTATCGCGGTTTGTGGGACAAATCGTACAGCGAGTCGCGCCGCCCCGAAGTGCCAGCGATGTTGCTCGAAATGTTTTCGCACCAAAACTACGACGATATGCGTTTGGGGCTCGATCCGCGCTTCAAATTCATCGCCTGCCGCGCCATCTACAAAGGCATTCTGAAATTTTTGGCCGAGCAGCACGGCGTTGATTATGTGGTGCAGCCGCTGCCTGTGTCCGATTTTGCGGTGCAACTATTTGGCGACACGGTGCAACTCTCGTGGCGTGCGGTGCGCGATTCGCTCGAACCAACGGCCACGCCGACGGCTTATGTGGTCTATACACGCACCGACGATGGCGGTTTCGACAACGGTTTTCTAGTGCGCGATAGCGTTTGTCGCTTGGCGGTAGAACCCGATAAAATCTACAGTTACAAAATTGTGGCAGTGAACGCTGGCGGCGCAAGTTTTCCGTCGGAAATTCTGTCGGTGTGCCGCAACTCATCGGCCAAACACACGGTTTTGGTGGTCAATGGTTTTGAGCGTGTGTCGGGGCCCGAAGGTTTTGCCACAGGCGATTTTGCAGGCTTTCCCGATTGGCTCGACGATGCTGTGCCTTACATCAGCGATTTGTCGTATGTGGGAGTGCAGCACGAGTTTCGGCGTTCCGAGGCGTGGCGCGACGACGATGCGCCGGGCTGGGGCGCAAGCAACAGCGATTTCGACACACGGATTGTGGCTGGCAACAGTTTCGATTATCCCATTGTGCATGGGCGCGCCCTGCGCAACGCTGGCTACTCGTTTGTGTCGTGCAGCGCAAAAGCCGTCGAACATGGCAGCGTGGCACTGTCCGACTATCGCGCTGTCGATTGGATTCTCGGCGAGCAGAAGCAGTGCCGTTTTGGGAGCGACACCACGCAGTGGCAATTTAAGACTTTTTCGGCTGAAAATCAGAAAAAAATCACCGATTTTTGTCTGCAAGGCGGCGCATTTTTTGCCAGTGGCGCACACATCGGCACCGATTTGTGGGCGGCAGGCAACTCCACCGAAGCCGACCGCTATTTTGCGCGCGCTGTGCTGAAATTTGTCTGGCGCACCGACCGCGCCACGCAAGACGGTCGTGTGAGCGGCGTGCCGTCGCGCCTCTGCCGTATGAGCGGCGATTTTGAGTTCAATCAGCGGCTTGACGAGCAGCATTATTGCGTCGAATCGCCCGACGGCATCGAACCCGCCGAAACGAAAGCCGCCACCGCAATGCGTTACACGCAAAACGGCGTTTCGGCCGCCGTCGCCTACCAAGGCATTTACCGCACTTTCGTCTGCGGTTTCCCCTTCGAATCCATCACCAGTGCCGCCCAGCGCAACGCCCTTATGCAGCAAATAATGCGCTTTTTGATGGAGTAGGGACTTCTCTTGTTTGTTTTGTGGATTTGGAGATTTGGTTATTTGGAGAGTTGATAAACCTGTTAATTTGAAATTTGAAATTTGAAATCTACGGCTTGCCGCATCACTTCTCACTATTATTTTTTTCTACCGCTCCGATAGTTTGATGTCGCGAATCATCAGTTGCATCGAGGTGTTGCCGTTGAAGGTGTTTTCTTCGAGCGTGTAGCAGATGTCGAGTGGGTTCAGGGCTTTGAGTTGCTCGTTGAAATCACTCATGCGAAAGGCAATGCCGTTCATCACATTTTCGCAACTGGCATCGACTAACTCCAGTTTCAGATGCTCTTGCTCTTTGCCCACAGGGCGACTATTGCCCTCGTAGTCGAACACACGGCGTGTGCAGAACACAGGCTTCATATTGCCTGGACCGAACGGACTGAATTGCTTGAGAATGCGGAAAAATTTGGGCGTCAGGTCGCGGAATTTGACTTCGGCATCGATTTCGATTTGCGGTGTAAGTTGCTCTTGCTGAATGTTTTGCGCTACAAACGCTTCGAATCGCTGCGTAAATTCTGCCAAATTCTCCTCTTTCATGGTCAAGCCTGCGGCGTAGAGGTGTCCGCCGAAATTTTCGAGCAGGTCGTGGCAACTGTCGATGGCGCTGTAGAGGTCGAAGCCCGGCACCGAGCGCGCCGAGCCGCTCACCAAGCCGTTGGCTTTGGTTAGCACGATGGTCGGTTTGTAAAACTCCTCGCACAGCCGCGATGCCACAATGCCGATTATGCCTTTGCTCCATTCGGCGTTGTAAACGATGATGGAACGGCGACTGGCAAAATCATCGGTGCAAGCAAGCAGACTTTTTGCCTCGTCGGTGGTCCGCTTGTCGATGTCGCGCCGCTCGTCGTTATACTCGTTGATGACCGAACTCCGCTCCGAAACAAAATTCGGGTCGTGCGAAATGAGCAGTTCCACCGCCTCGTAGCCCGAATGCATACGCCCCGAAGCGTTGATGCGTGGCCCGATTTTGAAAACTATATCGCTGATTGTCAGTTCTTTGCCAGACAGTTTGCACACATCGATAATGCCGCGCAACCCAATACTCGGATTTTCGTTGAGTTGTTTCAATCCGTAGTAGGCCAGCACGCGATTTTCGCCTGTTATCGGCACAATGTCCGACGCAATGCTCACCGCTACAAGGTCGAGCAACGGCTTGAGCAGCGCAAAATCCATCGCATTGTTTTGCGCAAACGCCTGCATCAGTTTGAACCCCACGCCGCAGCCCGACAGATGTTTGTAAGGATAGGGACAATCGCTGCGTTTGCTGTCGAGCACCGCCACAGCAGACGGCAGTTCGTCGCCGGGGTTGTGGTGGTCGCAAATGATAAAGTCGATGCCTAATGTGTTGGCGTACTGCACTTTATCGACTGCTTTGATGCCGCAATCGAGCGCAACGATGAGCGTGAAACCGTTGTCGTGCGCAAAATCGATGCCTTTGAACGAGATGCCGTAACCCTCGGTGTAGCGGTCGGGGATATAAAAATCGATGGCGTTGGTGTAGCGCGACAAAAATGTGTAAACCAGCGCCACGGCGGTCGTTCCGTCCACATCGTAGTCGCCGTAAATCAGAATTTTTTCTTTCTGCGAAAGGGCTTGATTCAGTCGGTCGATGGCGCGATCCATATCCTTTATCAGAAATGGGTCGTGCAGGTCGTTCAGGTCGGGACGAAAGAATTTTTTAGCCTCGTCGAAAGTGTTGATGCCCCGCTGCACAAGCAGTTGCGCCAAAATCGGCCCTACGCCGAGTTCCTCTGCAATAGTGGCGCGGTGTGCTTCTTGTTCGGGTGTAAGTTGGTCGAAAATCCACTGATTAACCATTATGTTGTTGTTTTATTTGCGTTTTTGCGCGGTCGGCGGGCGATGTTTGGGCATTTACACCACCAAAAGCCAACCTACAAAGTTACAAAAAAGAATCGATATTTCCAAATTGCAATTTTTTTTTGCCAAAATAGTCCCATTTTTCGATACAAAATGCGTACCTTTGCACAAAATCATCACCGAAATCGAGATAAGGGGACTTCTATAAATTCCCCCTTTTGTAATAAGTTCAACAAATATGGATTTCTGAATGCTTTTGTGCGCTTTTGTTTTGGGACTGCATCTCTTTGACTTTCACTCAATTACAATGCCACCGCATTGCGCTTTCGTTCAAGCCAAACATCTGCTGGTTCAAAATTCAAAAATCACTACAAGGCAATTTATAGAAATCCCCATAAATCGTTTGTTATGTCACAAGAAAAAGTTCAGCAGATTTTGTCTGCCGCGTCCGAAGAGATGGATTTGGCGGTGCAGTTTCTCGACGATGCGTTGGCGCACATCCGCGCTGGCAAAGCCAATGTGCGCATTTTGGACGGCGTGCGTGTGGAGTATTACGGCAGCGTAGTGCCGCTCAATAATGTGGCGACGCTCACCACGCCCGACGCGCGCACCATTCAGATTTTGCCTTACGAAAAGGCACTGATTCCCGTTATCGAAAAGGCAATTTTGGGGTCAGATGTGGGCATTACGCCTGCCAACAATGGCGAGAGCATTCGTTTGGCTATTCCGCCTGTAACGGAGGAACGCCGTCGCCAACTGGTGAAAACCGCTGGCGGTGCAGTCGAAGAGGCCAAAGTGAGTGTGCGCAATGCACGCCGCGATGCCATCGACAAACTGAAAAAAGAGGTCAAAAACGGTATGCCCGAAGATATGGGCAAAGATGGCGAAAACGAAGCGCAAAAACTGCACGACAAGTTCGTTAAGCGCATCGACGAGATGATGGCCGCCAAAGAGAAAGAGATTATGACCGTTTAGGCGGCGTGTCGAAGCGTTGGTTGCATCGTGGCTTGGCAAATGGCCAATATGGCGTTGGCCTGTTGGCGTTGTTTTTGTGTGCCAATGTGTGGGCGCAAACGCCCGCCGATTCGCTGCCGACCGAAAAACGGTCGCGCTGGGACACGCTGCTCGACTGGAAATTTATGGCACTGCCCACAGCGGCCTATCAGCCCGAAACACGCTGGGCGTTTGGTGTGGCAGGTGCATACTATTTCAACTGCGCCAAGCAGCCAAAAGTGAGCGACATCTATTTCGATGCAGCCTACACGCTCAACAAGCAGTGGAATGTCAATGCGCTTTCGACCGTCTATTTCGGGAACGACAGCCGTTGGTTTCTCTATGCGCGCGTCGGGTTCAAACGCTATCCCGACTATTTCTACGGCATCGGCAATAGCAGCAAATCGTTGCTGGCGGCGCGCGTGGATTACAGTTCAGATGTGGTGTCGCTGGCGGCGCAACCGCAATGCTACATCACCGACCATTGGATAGTGGGCGCGAGCCTCGATTTTCGGTGGGAAAAACCGACCACCACTGCCAATATCGATTCGCTGGCGCAACGCTGCCCCGTAACTGGACTCGATCGCTCGTTTGTGATGTTGGGCGTGGGTGCGCTGGTGTCGTACGATTCGCGCGACAGGCAGTTTTATCCGCAGCGCGGAATTTTTTTCAAGGCGATGGCCAACTACTACGAGCCGTATCTCGGCAGCACTTACCGCATGGGCAGCGTGTCGGCCGATTTTCGGCAGTTTGTGCCGATTTACAAAGAGTTGGTCTTGGCGTGGCAACTGAACACCGCGTGGACTTTCGGGCGCGAGAAACCGTTTCAGATGTTGCCAACCATCGGCGGATTGGATTTGCTGCGCGGCATTCGTCGTGGGCAGTTCCGCGACGATGTGGCGGTTGCGCTGCAGGCCGAACTACGCATTCCCATCTGGCGATTTCTGAAAGCGGCAGTTTTTGGCGGCGTGGGCGATGTCTATAATTTGAGAAATTGGCAATTTGCCGTGCCGAAAGTTGGCTACGGCGCAGGCTTGCGCGTGGCGGTGAACAAAGCAAAAGTGAATGTGCGGTTCGATGTGGCGCGCAACAACCAAAACACCACTTGGCACCGCGACGGCTGGAACTTTTATCTCACAATAAAAGAGGCGTTTTAGTTGAATTAAGAATTTTGAATTTAGAATTAAGAATTAAGAATTATTCGGTAGCCACAACCAACTGAAAATCAATAAAGAAAACAGCGCGAAGCGCGAAAAACACAGAAACATAGAAACAAAAATTGCGATAGCAATTTTGAGAAACCAGAAAATAGAAATTGCCTCACAGACCCTTATTGATGCGTTAAACTCATCAACCAATCAACTCATCAACTAATTAACTAATCAACCAAACTTTCTCACTTTCATACTTTCATACTTTCACACTCTTTTGCTACTAAAATATGCTTGGAATTGTCGCCAAAATAGTGGGTTCTGATTGCTTTGTTTGTAACGAACAGGGGCAGTCGGTGGTGTGCAAGGTGCGTGGGAATTTCCGCATTAAGGGCATAAAAAGCACCAACCCTGTGGCGGTGGGCGATCGTGTCGAGTTCGATGAGGCGGGCTACATCACGCAGTTGCACGACCGCAAAAACTACATTGTGCGCCGCCCGACAAACCTATCGAAGCAGTTGCACATCATTGCGGCGAACATCGACCAAGCGGTGTTGATGGTAACCTTGCGCCAGCCCGAAACATCGCCAATCTTTATCGACAGATTTCTGGTTACGGCCGAGGCTTACGGTGTGCCGACCATTTTGGTGTTCAATAAAATTGATTTGCTCGACAAAAAATGGCGTGAGCAACTCGACGATTTGTGCCAGATATACGAAAAAATCGGTTACCGCTGCGTGCGCATTGTGGCCGAAACAGGCGAAAACCTCGACGCGTTGAAATCGCTGCTGCAAGGCAAAACGACCCTGCTGTCGGGCAATTCGGGCGTGGGCAAATCGACACTGATAAACCGCTTTGTGCCGCACGCAGCCGCCCGAACGGGAGCCATTTCGGAGGCGCATCTCAAAGGTATGCACACCACCACTTTTTCGGAGATGTACGACATTGGCGGCGGCACATTCGTCATCGACACGCCGGGCGTGAAAGGCTTCGGCATGGTGAATATGACTGCCGACGAGGTTGGACATTTCTTTCCCGAAATGTTTGCTACCTCGCAGGCGTGCCGTTTTGCCAACTGTTCGCACACGCACGAGCCCGATTGCGCTGTGCTGGCGGCGGTAGAGTCGGGCGACATTGCGCCTTCGCGCTACGAGAGTTATCTGTCGATACGCACCGATTTCGGTGAATCGAAATACCGTTAATACGCTTAAGGGGACATCTATAAATTATTACGAGAGAGTGAGGAGTGAGGAATTAGGAATGAGGAATTTTTTGAATAAAGAATAAGGAATAAAGACAAAAGACTTTTTTAATTGTCCAATTATCTAATTTTCAATTACTTAATTATGATTTTTACAGGCGTTTTTGATTGCGACACGGCATTGGGCGGCGAGTGTCAAAAATCAGGTTTTGTGTTTCGAGAGAGCGTCGTCACTGTTTGAGTGATGCGAGTTTGACGACGCCGAAACCAAAACCGCCAATTTTTGGCAACGCTCGCGCCCCTGCCGCGACTTTTCTTTAATTCTTGATTTTGCTCACGCTCGGCA
>CAVBBP010000070.1:0-10233 GCA_963593685.1 Segatella copri | reverse complement strand
GGGCGCGAGCGTTGCCAAAAATTGGCGGTTTTGGTTTCGGCGGAATTAAACTCGCATTCGCTCAAACAGTAATTCCGCTTTTTCGAAACACAAAACCTGATTTTTGACACTCGCCGCCCAATGCCGTGTTCGCATTCCGAAAAGTCACCATTTTTTTTAATTAAATAATTGGAAATTAGGTAATTGGATAATTAAAAAGTCTTTTGTCTTTATTCCTTACTCTTTATTCAAAAAAATCCTCACTCTTCCCGTGATAGAAGCCCCCTTTAGATTGTTCAGTGCGATTACTTTTTGTTTTCGGGAGCGGCGGCGTGTCCCATATCGCAAGTGCCAGTGAAAATGGCGTTCTGCTCTATCATCAGCGTTTTGGTTTTGATTTCGCCAAGCACGCGCGCCGTCTGTTTGAGCGACAGCAACTCCGCCACAACGATTTTACCGTCTAAACGCCCCATAATTTCGGCGTTTTGGCACACCAAATTGCCTTTCAACACGCCTTGCGGCCCAATCACCACCTTGCCTTTGCAGGTCAGGTCGCCTTCCACCTCACCATCGATGCGAAAATCGCCATCGGCCGACACAACGCCCTTCACCTTAGTTCCAAAAGCCAGCACATTGTGCGTTATTCCCGTATTTACAACCTCTTTTCCCATAACCTTACATTTTTTCGGCGACAAAGGTACGAAAATTATTTCAATTTTCAAATTGCGCCTCGCGCGGTGGCAGAGTTTCAAATTTCAGAGTTTAAGAGTTTCAAATTGTCGGTATCAACAGCGCCGCAATCTTCAAATTTTCAAATTTTCAAATAATTAAGGGAATTTTTTACAAATTCCCTTAATTAAAAACGCATCGGCAGAAGTTTGGCACAATTTTTGTACTCGCATTTGTAGAAAATATGGAAACTTGAAAACTTTTTTATTTTCCAATGTTTCCTAAAAAATCAGCATAGAAACAGAGAACGAAGTAGCAATTTAGACCTCCGCCCGCTATGGAAATGCAAAAAAAGATAGTAGAAACAGCCTCGGAACTCTTTCTGAAATACGGTTTGCGCAGCGTTACAATAGACGATGTTTGCAGCCAACTGCACATTTCGAAGAAGACATTTTACCAGCATTTCAAGCAAAAAGAGGAGTTGATAGAGGTGCTGCTCGACAATATGCGCCGCCGCAAAGCCGAGCGCGAAGCACACGTCGGCGAGAGCCAAAATGTAATCGACGAGATGATTGACGACATCAAAGAGTTGAAAAAGACCGACCTGTATGAGCAGCATGTCAATTTTTTCTACGACCTGCAAAAATACTACCCCGCCATCATGGAGAGCCACAACCAGAAAGTGCAGCAGCACGCTTGGGAACACACCTGCAACTGGATTCGCATCGGCATAAAGCAGGGGCTTTTCCGCGACGATATGGACATCGAAGCCATGTCGGTTTACCTGAACACAAAAATGTGGGAAGTTTTCAGCATTGTACGCAACAATGTAAGACGCACGCAACTGCAAACCATCGGTTTTATGATGGACTGCTCGCTGCGGCTGCTGACCAGCCAAAAAGGCTGGGAATACTACCAAACGCACAAAAGTAAAATTATTCAACCATACGCTTGATGGGATTTTTCGGTAAAAATTTCATTTGGAACAACAAATCGACAAAAAGATGAGAAAAACAATTCTGACACTGGCTATTGCGGCTGCCTGCACGGGTTTGTCGGCGCAAGACCATCTGTCGCTGACGCTCGAACAGGCGCAACAGTATGCCGTCGAGAACAACAAAAGTCTGCAAAACGCCTCGCTCGAAGTGCAACAAGCCTACGCACAACGCTGGCAAACCATAGCGGCCATGCTGCCGCAAGTGGATTTATCGCTCGGGTTAAACCATGCAACTGGTTATCTAAAATTTATGGAAACAAAACGCGACCAAAATTACACTTCTGGTTCGCTCAGTGCCAATGCTTCGGTTGCCATCAATGGACAGATGATAGTAGGTGCATTGTTGAACAATATCGCCATTGAGATGCAAAACATTTCGTTGGCACAATCGGAGAAAAACTTGCGTGCCAATGTTACAACCACCTACATGACCGTACTTGTGATGGAAGACATTGTGAACCTGCTCGATTCGAGCCTGACCAACATCGAGCGGTTGGCCGAGATGACACAACGCTCGGTAGAAGTGGGTGTCGCCGAACAGACCTCTGCCGACCAGATAATGGTGAAAGTGAACGCCTTAAAAAACTCCATCAACTCGAACAAACGCAATGTGGAGTTGGCACGCAACTCGCTGAAAGTGCTGCTCGGGCTGAACGCCGAAACAGAATTGACACTATCGCAAACGCTCGACGAACTGCTGTCGGCCGAGAGTGCGCTCGCCTTGTTGAACGAAAGTTTCGACATCAACAACAATCACGACTACCAACTGTTGCAAAAAAATGTGGAGTTGGCCAAGAAAAATGTAACCATGGCAGGCTTGGCCTACACGCCAACATTGAGTGCATTCTATCAGTACACAGCACCGAATAAATATTTTTCGGGAGAAACCATGATGGAACAACAGATGGGCGTAGTTGGACTATCGTTGAGTGTGCCGATTTGGTCGAGTGGCAAGCGTGCGGCAGCCGTAACCGAAAAGAAACTGGCCTACCAAGCCGCTGTGAACACCTTCGAAGAGACTTCGGACAACCTTGGCATACAAGACCAGCAGTTGCGTTTCAACCTATCGAACGCCTACGAAACCTACATGAACGAGCGCGACAACATCGAAGTTACCAAGCGTGTATTCAACAGCACCGCCAACAAATTTGAGCATGGTGTTGCCTCGTCGCTCGACCTGACCAACGCCAGCAACGACCTGATTTCGGCGCAATCGACATACGTGCAGGCCATTTTGACCCTTGTAAACGCCCAAGTGGAACTCACAAAATTCTTGAACAAATAATCGAATCAATCACAGCAAACAAAAAAACAGAAAATAATGAAAACGACAAAACTTTTGACCTTGGTTTGCGTCGCTGTGGCGACAGCAAGTTGCGGCACCGCCGACAAAAACGCCGAAACCACCGAACAGCGTGTGGAACAAGTGAAAACGCAGCCCGTAGAAAAGCGTGAAATCACGCGGCAACTGAACATTTCGACCACCCTGCAAGGCTACGAAACAGTGAACATTGCGCCATCGCTGACGGGCAAGATAGAGCACATCTATGTAGAAGTGGGCGACAGAGTGAAAAAAGGCGATATGCTGGTACGCATGGACCAGAACCAATACAACACCACCAAACTCTCGTTTGCCAATTTGGGCGTAGAGTTGGCGCGTATGGACGCACTGAAAGAGACTGGAAGCATTTCGCAGCAGACCTACGACCAGACAAAATTGGCCTACGACCAGACAAAAGAGAGCATCGACTTTTTGGAGACGAACACCTTTGTCAAAGCGCGTTTTTCGGGCGTGATTTCCGCCAAAAACTACGAAGATGGCGAACTTTACGGCGGTCAAGCGATAGTGACTTTGACGCAGATAGACCAGTTGAAAGCCCTTATTGCCATTCCAGAGCAGTATTACCGCAATGTGAAAGCAGGCAAAAAAGTGCTGTTGCGCTCCGAAATTTATCCCGAGCAGACCTTCGAATCGGTTATCGAAGTGGTTTATCCGACCATCGACCCAGCCACGCACACTTTCCAAGCCAAACTGCGCATTCCGAACAAGCGAGAACTTTTGCGTCCGGGAATGTTTGTGCGTACCACCGTCGAAGTGGGCAAAGCCGATGCGCTGATTGTGCCGTACCAAGCCGTTTTGAAACTGATTGGTGCCAACGATCGCTATGTGTTTATCAACGAAAATGGGACGGCTAAGCGCGTGGGCGTAACGCTCGGGCAGCGTTTCGACGAACTGACCGAAATTTTCTCGGACGAAATCTCCGAAGGCGACGAACTCGTTACCGTAGGGCAAGCCAAACTTGTGGACGGCACCAAACTGAATGTGGTAGAATAGTCCACCGACGACCAAACCAACTGACAAAAAGAGAGAATCATGAGCATTTACAAAACCGCTATCAACAAGCCCGTTACGACGATTTTGATATTCGTGGCGGTGATGATTATTGGCATATTTTGCTTTATGCGGCTGCCAATCGACCAGTTCCCCGAAATGGATCCGCCCTATGTTACGGTGCTGACGACCTACGCAGGTGCCAGTTCGAGCGAGGTAGAAACCAATGTGTCGAAACTGCTCGAAAACAGCCTCAACTCGGTGGACGGCTTGAAGACCATCACCTCGTCGTCGAAGGACAATATGTCGCTGATTTTGATGGAATTTGAGTGGGGCACCAACCTCGATGAAGTGATAAACGATGTGCGTTCGTACATCGATATGACCAAAGACAACCTGCCGAGCGGCTGCAGCAATCCGTTCATTTTCAAGTTCAGTTCGAGTTCGATGCCAATCATTCAGTATGCCATCACGGCCGACGAGAGTTATGCTGGCCTCGACAAGTTGCTCAACGACGAAGTGATGCCGCAAATCAACCGTGTGGACGGTATCGGCAACATTTCGCTGTCGGGTTCGCCCGAACGCTATGTCTATGTCGATTTGGATCAGGAGAAACTCGACGCCTACAATCTGACCGTAGAAGCCGTTGGTTCGGCCGTCAGTGCAAACAACCTGAACCTATCGTCGGGAACGGTGAAGATGGAAAAAGAGCAGTACCAACTGCAAGTGCGCAGCGAGTACATCGAGAGTTCCGAAATCAACGACATTCCCGTGATGACCACCGCCGACGGCAAGCAGATTTTTGTGCGCGACATCGCCACCGTGCGCGACACCATCAAAGACCTTTCGCTCGACGAGAAGACCAACGGACGCGAGTGTGTGCGTATGATCATCACCAAGCAGACAGGCGGAAACACCGTGCAAGTGTGCCGCGATGTGCAGAAAGAGATGGCCAAAATACAAAAAACGCTGCCTTCGGATGTGAAAATAGAGGTAATTTACGACTCATCGGACAACATCAAAAACTCCATCAGTTCGCTGGAAGAATCCATTTTGTATGCGTTGCTGTTTGTGGTGTTGGTAGTGCTGTTTTTCCTTGGCAAATGGCGCGCATCGCTCATCATCAGCCTCACCATTCCAATATCGCTCATTGTGGCGTTCATCTACCTGAAATTTGTCGATAGTTCGCTCAATATCATTTCGCTCTGTTCGCTTTCGATTGCCATCGGTATGGTAGTGGACGATGCCATTGTGGTGTTGGAAAACATCACCAAGCACATCGACCGTGGCTCGCGTCCGCGTGAGGCCGCCATCTACGCCACCAACGAGGTGTGGGTTTCGGTTATCGCCACCACGCTGGTGTTGGTAGCCGTGTTTGTGCCGCTCACCATGTTGAGCGGACAGGCGGGCATTCTGTTCAAAGAGTTGGGCTGGATTGTTACCATCGTCTGCTGCACCTCGACAGTGATAGCCATTTCGCTCACGCCGATGCTCTGTTCCAAAATGTTGAAATCGAAAAAAGTAACGGTCGATGAGGCTGGAAATCTTATCGAAATCGAGAACAAAGAGGGCTGGTATCAGAAATATATTGTCGGATTTTTGAACAAAGTGGACATTTGGTACGCCAAAGCATTGCGTGCTTGTCTGAACCACAAAGTGCTGACAATCATCGTTTTACTGCTATTTTTCGTTGTATCGTTGTTGCCAATGGTGTTCGGAAAAATCGGTACCGACTTTATGCAGCAGCAGGACAACGGCCGCCTCAGCGTAACTGTGAAACTGCAGCAAGGTACGCGTATCGAAGAGACGCTGAAAACGGCGCGTATGCTCGAAGCGCGATTCACCGAACTGGTGCCAGAAATCATACTTATCAGCACCTCGGCTGGCTCGAACGACGACGCTGGCGTGGCCGCCATATTCTCATCGACCACCAACAACAAAATTTCGATGACCGTGCGCTGCTCGAAAAAATGGGAACGCGAACGCTCTATCTTCGAAATTGCCGAAGTGATGCGTAAAGAACTCGACCGCTACCCCGAAATTATCGACTACACCTGTAATGTTTCGAGCGGCATGGGCGGCAGTGGCGGTGCTTCGACCGTCGATGTCGAAATCTACGGCTACGACTTCAACACCACATCGCGCTTGGCCGAAGATTTGAAACACATTGTGAAAGACAGTATTCCCGGCGCACGCGACATCAACATCGACCGCGACGACGACCGCGCCGAGTTAAAAATCGTTGTCGATAAAGAGAAAATTGCACGCCACGGCCTCAATTCTGCCACCATATCGACCTATGTGCGCAACCGTGTGAACGGCATGGCATCGGGCTATCTGAAAGAGGACGGCGACGAATACGACATTGTGGTGCGCTTGAAAGAAGAGAACCGCAATTCGCTCGACGACATACGCAACCTTAGCATTCCAACGGCAACGGGCGGCAAAATAAAACTGAGCGAAATTGCCGATGTACAGGAGTATTGGGGACCGCCCACCATCGCACGCAAGAGCCGCCAACGCATTGTAACCATGAAAGTTACGCCTTACAACACTTCGCTCGGCGAACTGGCCACCAACATCGAACGCGTGCTGTCGCATGTCGATATGCCGCAGGGCGTTACCGTGCGCTTGGCTGGCGACTACGAGGACCAGCAAGAGACTTTTGCCGACATGGGTATGTTGCTCGCACTGATTGTCATGCTGGTTTATGTGGTTATGGCATCGCAGTTCGAATCGTTCTCGAAACCCGCCATCATCATGATGTCTGTGCCGTTTGCCCTGTCGGGCGTGGTGCTTGCGCTGTGGATGACCAACACATCGCTCGATATGATTGGCGCACTCGGCGTAGTGATGTTGGTCGGCATTGTGGTGAAAAACGGCATTGTGCTGGTGGACTACACCAACCTGATGCGCGACCGCGGCTACGAACTGAACGAGGCCATCGCTCTGTCGGGAGCGTCGCGTCTGCGCCCAGTACTGATGACGGCGTTCACCACCATTCTCGGTATGGTGCCGATGGCTTTGAGTTCGGGCGAAGGCTCCGAAATGTGGCGACCCATGGGCATTGTCGTTATCGGCGGATTGACCGTTTCGACCTTCCTCACGCTGTTTATCGTGCCTGTGCTTTATGGTGCAATGAGCCGCCACGGCGAGCGCGACAAAGCCGAAAAAGAGCAACGCGAATACATCTTTATGCAGTTAAACGACAAATAAAATTCAGCAACCATGAAATCGGTAATGATAGTTTTCAACCAAGCAAACACGGAGCGTGTCGAATACATGCTCGACCAACTGCACATCACAGGTTTCACCTTTTTCGAGCAGGTGCAAGGGCGTGGCACCAACGGCGGCGAACCGCGGCGCGGCACGCACACATGGCCAGAGATGAATTCGGCGGTCATCACGGTGGTGAACGACGAACAGGTGCCAGACCTGCTCAGCACGGTGAAAAAACTCGACAACCGCAACAAAGAAGTCGGCGTGCGCGCATTCGTTTGGAACATCGAGGCGACCGTGTAACAAGCGGTTTGCTACATGGGGACTTCTATAAATCCCCACATACAAAAATTGAGGGGAACGCACGCACGCTCCCCTCTTTTTTTGCCAATTTTCTGACGATTACTGCCCTTTCGTGGTGCGCAGCAAATTGATGTCGCCGCTCCGTTTGTACTGAATCGGATTCCCGTTTTTGTCCAAATCGGTGCCAGTGGCTTGTATGATGTAATAGTACGCACCTTGCGCCGCTTGCTTGCCGTTGATAGTGCCGTCCCAACCTTTGGCGGGGTCAGTGCTGTGGAAAACCTGCCGTCCCCAACGGTTATACACATAGCAACTGTAGGTGAGCAGCGAACGGTACGCCACACGAAACTCGTCGTTTTTGCCATCGCCGTTGGGCGTGAACACATTGGGTACTTCCAATTTCGACTCCAAAACCTTCACATCTATCGAATCGGTATATTCGCATTCGGCCGACATCACCGTGAGTTTCACACGATATTCGCCCGATTCGGAAAAGGTGTAGCGCACATCTTTGTCGCTATAACGCATATAGTCCGACGGCTTCTCTTTCGGGAAAATGCGCCAATCGTAATACACGCCATCGATGGGATTTGCGCGGCTTTCGAAAAAGACGACCAGCGGCCCCGAACCAGAAATTTCGCTGCTGTTTGCGCGATCGACCTCGTTTTTGGCGGCGCGCTCCTCGATGGTCGCTTTTATGTGCGCCTCTACCGCTATTGCCTTGTAGAGCGGCGATGTGGCCGACTGCCCAATGCCGAACTCCTGCGCCCAGTTGTCGCCAGCAAAGGTAAATTGCGTGTCGCAAAGGGGGGCTTCCAACGAAATTTCGGTAAAAGGTGTTTGCAGTTTTTCCATTTTCGGAGTTGGTGCGCTCCACTCTTCGCCGCTGAATGTTATCTCGTCGTACGACAGCGTGAATGTGCGCGGCAGACGGTGTGTTGCGCCGTTTTTGTCCTTGTAGAGCAAATCGGGTGCCAAAAATATCGGCACTATTTTGATGTAGCGACACTTGTCGTCGGCCTCCACCACATCGACCCCCGAAATGGTTGTGGGATATTTGGCATAGTCCAGCACCCAGATGTAGAGCGAATCGCGCCCAGCGACTTTCAAAATGTAGCCTTCGCTGTCGTCGGGCGAAAATTCGGGCTGGTTGCTCACAAAATCGCCCGCAAAAGTGCGCCACTCCACATTGGTTTCCGTGCCTGTGTAGCGTATTTCAGTCGATGAAGTTATGCCGTTGAACAGAAAAAGCGCGTCCAAGCCCGTCAAATCGCTCTGCGCCACCTGCACGCACGGATATGTGGCCGACAACGCCGACGACTGCGCCACCAACGGCAAACTACACGCCGCCACCAATGCCAAAAGTAGGATTTTTTTCATATAGTAGAGTACTTATTTCAGATTTCAAATTTCAAATTTCAGAGTTTAAGAGTTTCAAGTTGTTAAAGCGTTGAAATGTTCGGACGCACTCGGTGCGTCCCTACTTTCCACTTTATAGACTTTCACACTAATTTTGTCTATGTTCTATGCTCTATGTTCTATCTTCTCTAAAAAGTCTTTACTCTTTACTCCTTGCTCCCTCTTAATTAAACGCCCAAAATCGCCTTTTATTTTTTCGTGGCGAAACAAAAAATGGGAAAAACTGCGCGTTTTTCCCATTTCGTCGAATGTTTTTGGGGAATTTATGGTCTGAAAGTCCCAAAATGCTTGGCGCGAACCGCTTGTCGGCGCAAGTTGGCTGGAATCGCCACATCGGTGTGTGCGTCGCCACCATCGAAAGTGCGGTATTTCACACGCAAGTAGGACACACCAGCCGTATCCAACGCCAGCGGCGCAAGGTCGAACGAGGCGACCTCGCTCAACAACGCCTTCGGTGCATCGCCATTCAGATGGTGCCGAAGTTCCACCGTCAGCATCGAATCGAGCGGAGCAACGGCACGCACATCGTGCGCCAGCGAAAACTTATGTTCGGTGAGGCTCGTTCCGTAATAGTCGAACAGCACATTCAGGTAATGCCCCGAAACCCACACCCAAACAGGACTCAACGCCGCATCGCCAAGTGCCGCCATCGCTGCGTCAGAATCTACTAGCACCACTTTCGATTCGCAAGCAATGTGCGCGTAAGTCAAATTTATCGTGTAGGTGTAGTCGGTTGCTGGCGACAGGTACGAATACTCCACATAGCAGCGCCGCCCCACCAGCGAGTCGTGCAGCACCAGCGCAGGCGATGGAATGTAGGTCGTGGTCGTGTCGTCGTCGAGGAGATAGACTGTACCAGAGGCGTTTTTGCAGACGGTCAGAATCATCGCCTGAACATCGTCCTCTTCGGTGCTTTTTTCGGTGCAGGCGCAAAAGCCAACAATGGCCAAAACCACTGAAAACCAGATGAATAGAATTTTTGTGCGTCTCATAAATCAGTAGCAAAAAGCAAGTAGTCGGTCGCCAAAAACGGCGTTCACACGAACGCACCACTCGCTGTTGTTCTATATAAAAATGACGAAAAAAACAGCCATTTCGTTGCACACTGTCAAGAAGACTTCTATAAATTATTACGAGAAAAGTGAGAAGTGAGAAGTGAGAAGTGAAAACTTTGACTAAGGCTAAGATGAAGACAAATTATTTGAAAATTTGAAAATTTGAAAATTTGAAGATTTGAAGATTGCGGCTTTTCGGAACGCGAACGGCATTGGGCGGCGAGTGTCAAAAATCAGGTTTTGTGTTTCGAAAAAGCGTC
>CAVBBP010000069.1:0-10572 GCA_963593685.1 Segatella copri | reverse complement strand
CGGTTGCAGTCGCGGCAAAGCATCTGGCAGTTCTCCGCTATGGTGCGACCTCCCTCGACCCACGGTGTGATATGGTCCGCTTCCATCTGCTCTATCTCGTAGTGCTTGCCGCAGAGAGGACAGATACCGCCTTGACGCTCATAAACCTCCCGCTTGGTATTGTCGTCGAACGCACGAATACCGAGATGGCGGATATCGTGGTCGAAAACATACTCGAAAATACCCGACTTACGCTGCACATCTGAATCCCGCATCAAGCGTGCCACCTCTTCGCCTAAGGCAGTGGCAGTCAATGTTGTACCACGGTATTTGTTATAGAGGAACCCCCACTCTACGCTTTTCATCTCTTTCTTGTACAGTTTGGTGAAATGCACCTGCACCCAGTGTATCACATCTTGGAAATACTGCCAGAGTTCGTCGGCATTGCCGTCGTTCTGGTGGCGTGCCATATACTCCGTAACAGACATACCCTGCGCATCGCCTATCCACCGCAGTGCCGTCTCGAAATAGTCCTGCCGAATGGGCGAACCCGTGAGGTAGTCCGAACCTATCTTGTATGCCACGCAGCCCGTCTTCGAGAAGCGGCGTTTGGCTTGTGTAGTCCACGGCCCCGTATAGATAGCGTTGCGTATCTCCTGTTCGGTCAGTTTCTCGCCGGCGATATTGATCGTCTGGAACCAGCGCAGTTTCTCCTCGTCCGTACCCTCGCAGATATAGACTTGCAACTCATAGTCGAGAATGCGGTTCTTCTGCGCCGTGGTCATGTTGTCGAATCCGAGCAGGTTGCCGTCGAAGTTCATCATATACTCGCCCGCAATGAACGAGCAGATAGAAATGGTGCGTTGCTGCCCGTCCAAGAGTTCGTATTGGTCATCGCCCACACGCACCCAATACATCACATTGAGCGGGAAGCCGTTCCAGACCGTTTCCATCACGGCATTGCGTTTCTTGTCGTCGTAAACAAACTCGCGTTGGTACTTGGGGCGGATATTCAGCCGTCCGCCGTAGCCCGTAATGCCCTCCTCGCTTACCGAGAGGTCTTGGTAACTTGCGCATAAATCGCGCACTTTGATTGGGCGTAATTCGATTTTCATAATTTTGGTTGTTAAAATTCGATATTATTGCTCGAAATGTTGTCGTTGCTACGGTTTGAGACAGCCGATAGGAACTACATACACGCCATCTTTTCGGCGATAAGCATATTGTCCGATGGCAGTCAAAACCAAAAGAAATGCTGGTTTTTTCATCTTGTCGGTGTTGATTTTTGCTGCAAGCGTATGCAGTGTGGCGGCGGCTTTGTCGATGTTGTCTGGACCACCGAGTTTTATTTCTATCAATCCATAAGAGCCATTGCGCTTATGCAAAACAGCATCACATTCCAAACCGTCGGCATTGCGAAAATGATAGATGTTGCCGTCTAAAGCATCGGCATAAACTCGCAGGTCGCGTACTGCCATATTTTCGAATAGCAGTCCGAAGGTCTGCAAATCGTTCTCCAAATCTTTTGGCCCTATGCCCAAGGCCGCCACCGCAATGCTTGGGTCGCTAAAATAGCGAATTTCCGACGACTGAATGGCTGCTTTACTCCGCAAATTGGGATTCCATGCTGGCGCATCTTCCAACACAAAGAGTTTTTTCAACGCATCGATGTAATCCGAAATCGTTTCGTAAGAAATGGATATATTGTCGTTCTCCTTGATGTCGGCAGCCATTTTACTGAAACTGATGGCGGTTGCCACATTGCGAGCATAAGAGCGAAGCAACAAGCGCGCCCGCTCGCTATTGCGGCGAATTTTGTCCATGCGCAGAATATCGACCTTGTAGATGGTTTCGTAGTAATCGCGCGCTTGATCCAATGCCACTTCGCCTTTCATAAATGTAGCCTGTGGCCAACCTCCACGGCACAACAGATAGGCAATTTGCTCCAAATTTAGAGTGTTTTCCTGCGGCTCAATATCAACGCCATCGAACAGAGTGTTGAGCGACACACGGCCTGTCGATTCGCCCGATTCCCAAAGGCTCATGGTACGCATATTCAACCGCCCAATGCGCCCATTTCCGCTGTGCCGCAACTTATCCAACTCTATGGGTGTGCTGCTGCCAGTGAGAATAAACTGCGCAACTTCGCCACGATTGTCCACTTCGGAGCGAACCATATCCCACAATTCGGGTATGCTCTGCCACTCGTCTATCAACTTGGGTGTTGCACCCTCCAACAGTGTCATCGGCTTGACTTGGTACATTTCGAGAGCCTCTCGAAAGACGACGGTATTCCCCAAATCGAGCACAGTTTTGACTTTTCGTCTGGCGGTTGTGGTTTTGCCGCACCACTTGGGACCTTCCAACAAAACGGCTCCTTTCCCTTGCAGTTTACGAGCAAGCAAAACATCTACTATTCGCTGTTTGTAAAGTATCATATTTGTAGGCTTTCGATTCGACTGCAAAGGTATGAAAAACAATCGAATAGCACAAATTTTCCGCAACTTTAGGAAAAGTTATTCCGCAACTTTAGGAAAAATCATTCCGCAACTTTAGGAAAAGTTATTCCGCAACTTTAGGAAAAATCATTCCGCAACTTTAGGAAAAGTTATTCCGCAACTTTAGGAAAAATCATTCCGCAACTTTAGGAAAATGGCGGAATTTTTACCGCTTTCGGCGAATGAGTATGCGAAAATAAGGAGATTTTCCTTTTATTGTTAAATCCTTATCGTCATCACCCTTTCTAAACTTGATTATCTCAAATTGATTCGGGTTATATTTATCCAAAAAAGTAATAGGCACGCCCATAACGCCCTCATAATCAATCGGTATCTCTGCTACTCTCTTTACCTCTATAGCATTATAGTTATCGTAAGCAGGAAACTCCTCCGGTGTATAGGTTTTGTACAAAATAAGTTCTTCGTGCCTGCGGGGGTTATCTACATTAGTGAACCAACACGCACTCCCGATTGTCGCCATACGCACACCATCGCGCACTTCTATTCGTCCATTTGTATAACTATCCGGAACCTTAAACCAATGTTGCCCCGTACCATTCATTGTCATTCCCATCCATATACAATTCTGCTTAATAAGAGAAAAAATATCCTTATAGGTAATCGCATTTAGGTTACCAATGATGATAAACTTCTTTTCATATTGAACCAACTGCGCCACATACTCACGGAAGAGAGAGAACGGCGGATTGGTTACTACTATGTCTGCTTGTTTGAGCAGTTCTACACACTCGGGACTGCGGAAATCGCCATTGCCGTGCAAAATAGAGATAACATTCTTGTCGTTCTGCATAAGGTACTGAATATCTGCAAGATTGATGGCGCCGTCGCCGTTCTTGTCCGATACCTCGGTTATCTCCACTTTGTAGGCAATTTTCTTGGGGTCGTCGACGGTTGTGCCAAAGTCCAACAGCAACTCGTTGCCCGACACCGGCGAGCCATTGTAGCAAGTGGCAATCAGTTTGCGCAGCCCTAACGCATTGAAATTGAGCGCAAAATACTTGAAGAAGTTGCTCTCGTAAGGGTCGTCGCAGTTGCAGAATACGACCTTGTCGCGAAAATAGTCTTTGTAGTACTTGAGTTCCTTCGCAATATCGTCCAACTGCGTGTAGAATTCGTCATTTTTGGCTTTATTTGCGGCATGCAAATTTGTATTTGTTTTGCCCATAGAGATTGATAGAATTTGTGCATGCTATCAATCTCACTTGTTGGCAATAAGAAAAGGTGCGAAATCTCTTATTGCGTTACCAAGGCAGCCCAGCAAGGAAACCTCGTCTACTCATAAGTTACTCACACCAAAGGCATGAGCATTACTAATTTTGAGTAGACAAAAGAAACCTGCGTAGGCTCTTTCACTGATTATTTCATGTGTTTATTTCCGTAAAAGTTTGCAGGGCTTTCGGTAAACGCGAAATAATAGCCAATGCTTAATTATTGAAATATGTTTTGCTGCCGTTGCAGTGCATGGCAAAGGTACGAATTTTTGTTGAAAGTAGAAAGTGTAGAAAGTGTATAAAGTGAAAAGTGTATAAAGTGTGAAAGTGTGAAAGTGTATAAAGTGTGGAAAGTAGGGACGCGGCATGCCACACCCCGAGAATAAAGAGTAAGGAATAAAGACAAAAGACTTTTTAATTACCTAATTATCTAATTTCCAATTACTTAATTATTTGAAGATTTGAAAATTTGAAGATTAAGGCGTTTCGGCTACCGCAACTTGAAACTCTGAAACCGCGCGCAGCGCAAGAAACATAGAAACAAAAATTGCGCCAGCAATTTTGAGAAACTAGAAACCAGAAATTTTGAAACTGCGCGCAGCGCAACCAGAAACCAGAAATCCAGAAATCAGAAATAAACATAGTTGTCTCGCTGCTTGTTGGCGATGTCGAGGCGCAGGAAGATGAAGAGGAGAATGGTGAACGACCACATGCTGGAGCCGCCGTAACTGAAAAATGGCAGCGGTATGCCGATGACTGGCATCAGCCCGATGACCATGCCGATGTTTATCAGGATGTGGAACAGGAATATGCCTGCCACGCAATAGCCGTAGATGCGCGCAAACGCCTCGCGCTGCGATTCGGCCAAACGCATCAAGCGGAACAAAAACGCCATATAGACCAGCAGCAGAGCCGTAGCACCGACAAATCCGTACTCTTCGCCCACGGTGCAGAAGATGAAATCGGTGTGCTGCTCTGGCACAAATTTGAGCGTGGTTTGCGTGCCGTTCAAAAAGCCTTTACCCAAAAATCCGCCCGAACCGATGGCAATTTTGGCCTGCTCCACATTGTAGCCGTCGCCCTTGGGGTCGTCCTTCATGCCGAGCAGCACCTCGATGCGCGAACGCTGGTGCGGTTTGAATACGCGGTCGAACACATAATCGACTGAATAACAATAGGCTACGCCAAGCACCAAAAAGGCGACAATCAGCCAAAGCCGATTGCAGCGCGCGTGAATGGCAAACACCGCCGTGTAGATGGCTGTGCCAACAAGCAATGCAAGCAGCACATAGACAAAATTGACGCGCACCCAACCCGTCAGATGCAGTCCGATAGCCACGGTCAGTACCGCTAAATAGGCGTAAATCAGGTATTTGAACGGCACTTTCGAGGTTTTGAATTTGAAAAAGAGCACTGCCGCCACTATCAACATCAGCACAAAGGCAAGCACAAGCCCCGTCGAAGCCGATGGCACGCCCGCAAATGGCAACGCACCAAAACGCACAACCACCACAAAAAATACCACGCAACACAAGGCGGCAAAAGGAATCAGCCCCGGCAGACCTTCGCGGTAGAGCATGAGCATAAACGAGGTATAGACCAACGCCGAACCCGTCTCGTTTTGCAGCACGATAAGTCCCATCGGCAGCAGCAAAAGCAGCAGCACAACGGCGTAATTTTTGAACCCGCTCAACTTGAAACCGTACTGCCCCATGACATTGGCAACCGCCAACGCAGTGATGAATTTTGAAAATTCGGCGGGCTGCAACCGCACAGGGCCAAGCACCAGCCACGAGTGCGAACCTTTGATTTCGGGCGCAAGAAAAATGGTGGCAATGAGCAGCAAAATCATCAGCGCATAGAGCAGCATGCTGAACGATTGGTACGCCCGCGCATCGATGAGCAGAATAAGCCCCGCCAAACCGAGGGAACACAAAATCCACACAAACTGTTTGCCCGAAAAATAGGCAAAATCGAATATCGAGGTTTGGTCGATGTCGTGGCTTGCGCCATACACATTGAACCAGCCAAACAAGACCAACGCCAAAAACATGGCCACCATCGGCCAGTCGAGGTAACGCAGTATGTTAGTATTTCTTGACATCGGGATCGGTTACAGCAGTTGCAAAACGGTGAAACAGTTCTTTGCGTTTTATCTCGCCTTTCAGATATTGTTCCAACACCAAACTGGCGATTGGATTTGCCCAAGTGGCACCAAATCCGCAATTCTCGATTACCACCGCCACGGCAATTTTCGGGTTATCTTTTGGCGCAAAGCCGATGAATATGGAGTGCGGGCGACCGTGGTTGTTGTCGGTTGTGCCAGTTTTGCCGCACATAGCCACACTGTCGATTTTGTACCAACGCCCAGTGCCATATTCGCACACGCGCCACATGCCGTTTTTCACCACTTCGAAATAGGAGGAATCGACCGTGGCAATATGTTTGTGGCGAAGCATCGAATCGGCGCGATTGAGGTGCGGCGTGATGTAGTAGCCGTTGTTGGCGATGGTGGCAGCCACATTGGCCAGTTGCAGCGGCGTAACCTGCACTTCGCCCTGCCCGATTGAGTTGGAACGAATGGTGATGGCGCGCCAACCCGTAGGCCCATAAATGCGGTCGTAGGTTACAGTGCGCGGAATGCCGCCGTTGGCTTGGTCGGGAATGTCGGTGTCGTCGAATTTTGGGCCGAGGCCGAAACTCAGCACATCGTTGCGCCAGCGGTTGTAGTTTTCTTTGAAATTCTCGTTTTTGTCGCCGTAGCCGCCTCGCTCGAGCGTGGCTTTGTAGGCCTGCCAAAAATAGGGATTGCAACTCTGTTCAATCGCATTTTCGAGCGACACAGGCGAGCCGTGATGGTGCGTGCATTTTATGGGCGACGAGCCTGGCCCATTGCAAGGAAAAAGTGTGCGTTCGGTAATGCCGCCCTCTTGTTGGCACACCAAAGCCTGCACCGTTTTGAATGTCGAGCCGGGCGAATAAACGCCTTGTATAGCGCGATTAAGCAGCGGTTTTGTCTGGTCTTCGAGCAGCATGGAGTAGTTGTGCGAGCGTTGTCGGCCAACTAAAATATCGGGATTCCAAGTGGGGTTCGAGGCGATGGCCAGCACCTCGCCTGTGGCTGGCTCGATGGCCACAATGCTGCCTCGTTTGCCAGTCAGCAACTCTTCGGCCACCATCTGCAGCCGATAGTCGAGCGTTACGGTCAGATTTTTGCCTGCTTCGGCTGGAATGTCGTATTCGCCGCCTCGGTAGTGGCCTTGCACGCGCCCCGACACATCGCGCAGCATAATTTCCACACCGTTGGTGCCGCGCAAATCTTTTTCGTACGACTTTTCGATGCCGCTCACGCCCGCATAGTCGCCCTGACTGTAGCACGAGTCGCGCTCAATCATTCCTTTCGATACTTCGCCGATGGAGCCGAGCGCATGTGCCGCCACAGGATAGTTGTAACTGCGCAGCGTACGAATCTGAATGGTGATGCCCGGAAAGCGGTGCTGCCTCTCTTGCATGGTGGCGTACTCTTCGGGTGTCAGTTGCGTCATGAAGCGTTGCGGCGTGCGTGGCGAGTAACCACGGCGGCGTTTCATATCGTCGAGGCGGCTGTCGAACTCCTCGCGCGAAATGGCGAGCCAATCGCAAAAAGCGGCGGTATCGAGCGGCGCAGGTTCGCCTTTTTTGTGCCGCCACTCCGATGTTGTAACCAGCACATCGTAGGTCGGGTGGTTATATACAAGCAGTTCGCCGTTGCGGTCGTAGATAAGCCCGCGTGGCGCATAAACGGTACGCCGCAACAGAGCGTTGCCGTCGGCCTGCTCGCCGTAGTCGCGCACGATTTGCAGATTGAACAGTTGCACAACGAAGACAAACACCAGAACGGCAATCACAATTCTGATGACGAAAAATCGGTTGCTGTTCGCGTCGTTTATCACCGCCGTTTGGGTTTAAGAAATTCGACGCAAACAACCAAAACGAATGTGAAGAGTGTGCTGCAAACGGTTTTGAGCAGCACCATGCCGATGTGCGAAAACGAAAACGCCTCCAACGCGAAGAGCGTCAGGTGGTGCACGACAATCAAAATGAGCGCATAGAGGTAGTACGCGCTGCCAAAATTGGCAATCGATGGATAGGTTTTTTCGAGATTTTCGCGCGTGGCAACCATGCGCATGATGTGCGGCCGCAAGTACGCCACCAGCACCGAAGCCGCCGCATGTATGCCGTAACTATTGCAAAAAATATCGATAACAAAGCCCAAACCAAACGCTACCAACATCGCCCACGCAGGCGACATAGCGATAGGCAACGCCAGCACCGCCAAAATATAAAGGTACGGACACGCCACGCCAAACAGGTGTATGTTGTTCAGTATCAGCACTTGAACCAACACCAACACAACAAAATTCAATATCATCTTCAGCGTATCGTGCATGAGCGAAGGGTAATTTCAAATTTCAGAATTTCAGGTTGTAGCCCCCTTTCCCGTTTCCCCCGATAGGGGGAAAGCCTTTTGGTTAATTATGAATTTAGTATTTAGAATAATGATTTTTTTGACGCCTTCAAAAATTAATTAAATAATTGGAAATTAGATAATTGGGTAATTAAATGTACTGCTCACTCCTCACTCCTAATTCCTAACTCCTCATTTGTCTTGCTACTTGCTACTCACATCTTGCTACTAATTATCAATTATTTGCTTCAGTTCGTCGCGGTGTGCGCAATCGATTACATGCACAGCATCGATGGTGCGGTAATTGACGAGCAGGCGCAGCCGGATTTTGCAAAATACGCGGCTGGTGTTCACCTCCACCTCATCGACCACGCCGATAGGCACGCCGCTGGCAAAAATGGCGGAATAGCCGCTGGTAACCACCGTGTCGCCCACCGCCACATCGACATGATACGGGATGTCGGTCAGTTCGGCATATTCGGGCGAAAGGCCGTCCCACACCACCGAACCGATAGTACCGTTTTTGGCGATTTTGCCGCTCACCATCGATTTGGTGCTGATTATGGGCATCACCACCGCAAAATGTTTCGACACCGCATCGACTATGCCTACCACGCCGTCGGCATTCACCACGCCCATGTCGGTGGCAATGCTATCGACCATTCCACGATTGATAATCAGCACATTTTGCAGCCGATTGACCGACGCATAAACCACTTTGGCAGCGTGAGCGCGATAGGGCAATTCGGCAGCCGCAGCCGCCATCGTGTCGGGCAGTTGCGCCTCCAACGCCGCTATCCGATTGAGCAACCGATTGTTTTCGTCCATCAACTGCGCATTTTCCGCTTTCAGATGAAAATAGTCGGCGCAAGCGTTCGTCGCTGCATAGAGCGATGCCACCATCGAGGCGTTGAATCGGTAGAGTGCGCTCTGCTGAAAGGCGTTGAAGTTCACAATGAACAAAAACGCAATCACTTCCAAGAACAGAAATTCAAAGAAGTTGGCAAATTTCAGCAAAAAACGCAACAGAGCCGACATGTGCAAAAGTTGAAAAGGCGGCAGATACCGAGATCCACCGCCAAATTTTTATTTCCGATTAACGGAGCAAAAATTGGAACTTGTCCACATTTTTCAACGCTACGCCAGTGCCACGCGCAACAGCCCGCAGTGGGTCGTCGGCCACATGGAATGTAATCTGAATCTTGTCGGAGAGGCGTTTGGCCAAGCCGCGCAATAGTGCGCCGCCACCCGCCAAGTAGATGCCGTTTTTCACCAAGTCGGCGTAGAGTTCGGGCGGAGTCTCCTCGAGAGCCGCCAACACAGCCGCTTCGATTTTCGTTATCGATTTTTCGAGGCAGTGCGCTATCTCTTGGTACGACACAGGCACTTTCATCGGCAGCGCAGTCATCTTGTTTGGCCCATCGACAATGAAATCTTCGGGGGCTTCGTCGCCCAAGTCGATGAGTGCCGAACCGACGCGAATTTTAATCTGCTCGGCCATGCGTTCGCCTACTTTGATGTTGTGCTGGCGGTTCATATACTCGATGATATCTTTGGTGAAATCGTCGCCAGCGATGCGAATCGACTGGTTCGACACCATGCCACCCAACGAGATAACGGCAATTTCGGTAGTGCCGCCGCCTATATCCACCACCATGCAGCCTTCGGGGGCTTCCACATCGAGGCCGATGCCAATGGCTGCCGCCATCGGTTCGTAAATCATATACACTTCGCGACCGCCAGCATGCTCCGACGAGTCGCGAACGGCGCGCACCTCTACCTCGGTGCTGCCCGACGGAATGCCGACCACCATGCGCAGCGACGGCGTAACCAGACGGCTGCGGTGCGGAATCATCTTTATCATGCCGCGAATCATCAACTCGGCGGCGTTAAAGTCGGCTATCACGCCATCGCGCAATGGGCGTATGGTGCGAATGTTGGGGTGCTCACGACCCTGCATCTGCTGCGCCTGCCGACCGATGGCAATCAACTTGCCTGTGCTGCGGTCGAGCGCCACAATCGATGGCTCGTCCACCACAATTTTGTCGTTACAGGTGATGATGGTATTGGCGGTGCCAAGGTCGATGGCAACATCTTGCGTAAAAGAAAATAGTCCCATTCTGTTTTTTCGGTTTCTCTATTCTATATAAAATTTCAATCGACAAAAATAGTAAAAAAAATTACTCAATCAAGCCGTTTTTAACACTTTTTTTTCAACAAAAAAAGTAGAAAGCGGAGGAAAAGGAATTTGAGAAGTGTTTCAAACCCCTAAAAACGCTCAAATTTTGGAGAGAACACTCAAGTAACAACTATTGACAAATTTATTAACAACCCCCTTTGTGCCTCCGCCTTCACGCTTACGGGGACTTCTATAAATTCCCCACTCAATAATAAAATTAACAACTGATAAAATTTT
>CAVBBP010000068.1:0-10583 GCA_963593685.1 Segatella copri | reverse complement strand
CTAAATCGCAAAATTGGTTCGTTTCTTTTGGTCGTCAAAAGAAATGAACGAAAAAAGATAGAAAAGTTTACTTGCGAAACTACAAAGAAATTTATAGAAATTCCAAATAATTTTTTACCTTTGCACCATATTATGTTGCTGCTATGAAAAAACTGCAAGCCATTCGCCTATTTTTGTTCGTCTGCGTGGCGTTTTTGCTCGCCTCGTGCTTGGACAACGGCAGCGTGTCGCTCAAACTGAATTACTACATTGGCGTTCACAATGCGCAGTTCGTGGGCAACGATTCGGCGTTGGTGCGCGGCTATCTTAACGAGAAAAATTGCCCCTACGCCGCCATCGAAAATATCAGTGGCGAAACGCTCGTCGAATGCGACACGCTCTGCATTGCCAAAATGCGCGCCTACACACAACTGCTGTCGGCCGCCGAACTCGATTCGCTGCCGTTGAGCGATAGTTGCAGTTTCAAATTTGCCGCCGCACGCTACGAGGAGATTTTCGGCAATAGCAGCAGGGTAGTCTATCTGGGCGCATTCGACTATAAACGCCCGAAAAAGTGAAGAATTTTTCAAAAAATCAGAAAAAAAATATAAATTTTCGACAAAATGCAGGCGATTTGCACGACATTTGTACTGCTTTTTTTGAAGTCGAACCAAAAAAATAGGAGGGCATCATGAAAAACATCAGAATTTTTTCGCTTTTAGTCGCAGTGTTTTGCGCCTCTTCAACCACTTTTGCGCAGTATTACGACGACATCTACTTCAACCCGAAAACCGACATCAAACGGGTGAAAGTAACCACCACAACGACGAAAACCACGACCACAACCGCTACTGTGGCGCAGGCTACCGCCGACGACGAAATCAGTCTGACGGAAGAGGACTACACCTATTCGAACCGTATCCGTCGGGCGCGCGGCGAAAATCTGCTTGTGCATATCGACGGTAACGACACGACCATCTACGACATGGAAGATGGCTCTTATCTTGTGTCGCTTGATGGCGATGGCGTGGACATATCGGCCTACAATACCACCACCGAAACCACCACTACCAATGTTTATGTCGATTACGGCTGGGGCTGGAACGATTACTATTGGTATCGTCCCTACTACCGCAACTACTATTGGGGCTGGTATTCGTACTACGATGCGTGGTATTGGGACTACTATTCGTGGTATCGTCCGTGGTACTACTATCACCCCTACGGACACTATCACTGCCACGCCTACGATTGGCATCACCCGCACCACCACGATGGCTACCGTCCGGGCGGCCCGCACCACGATAGAGGCGATGTTGGACGCAACTATTTTGTGGCATCGAACGAAACTTATCGTCTGCAACACAATGCAACTGGACGGCGTTCGAGCGGCACACGCACCAATGTAAGCACATCAAGCGGTTCGCGCTCGGCAACGCAAGTAACAACCAGTAGCGGTCGCCAGCAGACCCAAGCGCGTGTGGAAGGCGGTACGCGTGGCGAGGTGCGCACGCAGGTACAAAGCACACAGCAAGGCTCACGCCAGACAGTGCGTGTATCGGCTTCGGAAGGCACGCGCGTAAGCAACGACCAGTCGGCCAGTCGGGGCAGTTCCACCACCACAGGGCGACAGGGTAGCAGCAGCACATCGACCAGCACAAGCGGCACGCGTGTATCGAGCGGTTCGCGCCAAAGCGTAAGCAGCGGTTCGTCCTATTCCACCTCGCCGTCGAGCGGACGCAGTTCGAGTAGCAGTTACAACAGTGGCAGCCGCAGTTCGAGCGGCAGTTACAGCAGTGGTAGCCGCAGCGGATCATCGTCCTCGTCGAGTGGAACACGCTCGAGCGGCACTTACAGCGGTGGCAGCCGTGGAGGCTCGTCCTCTTCGGGCGGCAGTTACGGCGGTGGACGCAGCGGCGGCGGCTCGTCGAGCGGCGGCACACGCACCTCAAGCGGAGGACGCAGATAATTAGTTAGTAGTGAGTAGTGAGAAGTGAGTTTTTGAGTTAGGAGTTAGGAATGAGGAGTGAGGAATTTTCAAATTGATAATTGATAATTGACAATTATTTGAAGATTTGAAAATTTGAAGATTACGGCACTTTGGAACGAAAAACTCATAATTCAAAATTCTTAATTAAGCGAAGGCTTTTCCCCTTTGGGGAAAACGGGAAAGGGGGCTACAACTAGAAACCAGAAACTTT
Organism: Segatella copri; assembly: GCA_963593685.1. Taxonomy (GTDB): domain Bacteria; phylum Bacteroidota; class Bacteroidia; order Bacteroidales; family Paludibacteraceae; genus W0P28-013. Next base: position 8,403 of record CAVBBP010000068.1, on the reverse strand, counting down.
CACTAATGCGTTCAACTTTTCAACTTTTCAACTCATCAACTTATCAACGACCAATCAACCGATCAACTAATCAACTGATCAACCCCAATTTGAAATTTGAAATCTGAAATCAACAATGAAACACCATATCCTTTCAATAGTGGCATTGGCCGCAACGGCGACGGCGGCTTCGGCGCAGGGGGCGTTCGATGCGCTGAAATATACCGACAGCGACATTCTCGGGACGGCGCGTTACAGCAGCATGGCGGGTGCGTTTAGCGCACTTGGCGGCGACATATCGGCTGTGGCCGACAATCCCGCAGGATTGGGCGTTTATCGCTGGTCGGAGGTGCAGTTTTCGCTCGATTTGGCAGCGACACAAACACAATCGACATGGGGCGAAACACGAAAAAACAACCGCTACGACTTTCGGCCAAACACGGTTTCGTTTGTTTGGGCGTGGGTCGACAGAGAGAAGGAGAGCGGCTGGATTGCCAACAACATCTCCTTTAACTACACGCGACAGAAAAATTTTAGCCGCACTTTCGAGGTCTATAGCCCGCAAAATCCCTATTCGATGACCGACTACATGGCCTATTTTACGGGAGGTTTTGCAGAGGCGACATTAGAATCAAAAAACAACCCTTACGACAATGTAAATGTGCCGTACATTTCGGAATTGGCCTACCAAAGTTATCTGATAAATCCAGGCACTGGTGCTGATTCGCTGAATTGGTATTCGCTTTTGGAAAAAGGCGAAAAGTCGAAATCGCGCTATCGTGCGGTGGAGAGCGGCTATGTGAACGAATTTGAACTGTCGTATGGTGCCAACATCAGCAATGTGTTCTACTGGGGCGCAAGTTTCAATCTGCAAAGTTTGGACTACACGCTCTCGTCGCGCTACGACGAAACATTTGAAAAAAACGGCTGGTTTGAATTGACAAACACTTTCCATGCCACGGGCGTGGGCTACAACTTTAAGTTTGGCGTGCTGGCGCGACCTGTGTCGTTTTTGCGCATAGCCGCAGCACTGCACACGCCCACCTATTACACCATCGAAGACCGCCATTCGGCCGATTTAGAGTATGCAGTGGAAGTTAGCAAAAAGACTGAAAGCGGTACAAACAGCACGCCCGAAGGCAACAATCGCTACTACTTGCGCACGCCGATGAAAGTGCTGTTGGGTGTCGGTTTTGTCATTGGCAAGAGTGCCATTGTCAGCGTCGATTACCGCTACACAGGCAAAAATATGCGCTTCGGCAGAAGCACATCGCAGTCGTCCAATTTCGAGGAAAATGATGCCTACAAAGACGACAACGAAGACATCAAAAACTATGTGCGTGGCACGCATCAGGTGCGTTTGGGAGCCGAAGTGAAGATAAAAGAGGCGTTTTCGCTGCGTGCTGGTGCGGCCTACACTACGCCTTCGTGTACAAGCAGTGTTGAGCGTCTGCTGCCCGACAACACCACGCGCACCGACTTGGAATACACGCACCCCGACGGCAAATTTGGCTCGCTCTATGGCGCTGCGGGCTTCGGCTACCGCTACAAAGCCTTTGCCATAGATGTAACTTATGCCTATCGCCTTCGCCAAGAGCAGTTTATGCCGTACAATAGCGACAATTTCGAGCCGATTACGCTTAAAACGCACACACACAATGTGTTAGCAACATTTTCGTGGCGTTTTTGAACGCACTTTTTCGACAAAAAACAGAGAGCCTCGCAGTTTTGTGGGGCTTTTTTATTGCGCTTTGCGAAAATAAGTTTATCTTTGCATTTCGATTCCGCAAAAATTTGCTTATGAAAGGACTCTTCACGCTTTTGCGCCGTTTTGTGCCGCCATACCGCAGTTATGTTGTTTGGGTGTTTGTGCTCAACATTTTGGCAACGGTGTTCAGTCTGTTCTCGTTTGCCACCATCATTCCGATACTGCAAATTCTGTTTGGCATGGAAACTGGGTCGCACAAGTTTGTGCCGTTGGCGTCGTGTGCGGGCATGGACGACCTTGTCGATGCTGCCAAAAACAACATCTATTTCTATATCGAACGCATAATAACCGACTCGGGTGCGCCGCTGGCTCTGCTGTTTTTGGGCGTGGCGTTGATAGTGATGACGCTTCTGAAAACTGGCACGACCTATCTGGCTTCGGCGGCGTTGGTGCCTGTGCGCACGGGCGTTTTGCGCGACTTGCGCAACCAGATTTACGCCAAGGTGGTCGATTTGCCGATTGGCTACTTCACCGAAGAGCGCAAAGGCGATATCATGTCGCGCATGACGAGCGATGTGGGCGAAATTGAAGCCTCGATTATGAGTTCGCTCGAAATGATTTTCAAAAATCCGATAATGATAGTGGTTTATCTCACGGTTTTGTTCGCCTTGAGTTGGAAACTGACGCTTTTTGTACTACTTTTACTGCCTTTCAGCGGTTTTTTGATTGGAAAAATCGGTCGCTCGCTCAAACGCCGTTCGCTTGTAGGGCAAGAGCAGACTGGCGATTTGCTGTCGCAGATAGAGGAGACGCTGGGCGGTCTGCGCGTGGTGAAAGCCTTCACCGCCGAAGCCAAACTGCAAGCGCGTTTTGCCGCTCTCAACGAGCGCATTCGCAGCACATTCAACCGCATGAACTGCCGCTATCTGCTGGCGCACCCCATGAGCGAATTTTTGGGAACAGTGGTGGTGGCTGTGCTGCTTTGGTACGGCGGTTCGCTCATTCTGTCGGGGCAAGGCGACATTTCAGCCCCCGAATTCATCTACTATCTGGTCATTTTCTACAGCATCATTGCGCCGTGCAAAGACCTGTCGAAAGCGATGTACAGCGTGCAGAAAGGCATGGCCTCGTTGCAACGCGTCGATGACATTCTGAAAGCCGAAAATCCGCTGAAACAGAACGCCAAAGCCAAACGAATTGCCGAATTCAATTCCGAAATTCGCTTCGACCATGTTTGGTTCAAATACCGCGAAGAGTGGATTTTGAAAGACATCAACATCGTCTGCCCGAAAGGGAAAACTGTGGCACTGGTAGGGCAGTCGGGCTCTGGAAAATCGACCGCCGTCGATCTCATTCCGCGCTTCTACGATGTGAACAAAGGCAGCATCACAGTCGATGGTGTCGATGTGCGCCAACTCAATATCCAGTCGCTGCGCAGCCTCATGGGCAATGTGAACCAAGAGGCCATCTTGTTCAACGACACATTTTTCAACAATATCGCTTTTGGTGTAGAATCGGCCACGATGGACGAGGTGATTGCCGCCGCCAAAATTGCCAATGCGCACGACTTTATCATGGCCACCGAGCATGGCTACGAAACCAGCGTGGGCGACCGCGGCTGTCGACTTTCGGGCGGTCAGCGGCAACGCATCAGCATAGCGCGCGCCATCTTGCGCAATCCGCCGATTCTCATTCTCGACGAAGCCACATCGGCACTCGACACCGAAAGCGAACGCTTGGTGCAGAGCGCACTCGAAAAACTGATGCACAACCGCACCACCATTGTCATCGCACACCGACTTTCGACCATACGCCAAGCCGACGAAATCTGCGTTATGCACGAAGGCGAAATCGTAGAACGCGGCAAACACGACGACCTGCTGAAACTAAACGGCTACTACAAACGCCTCTGCGATATGCAGAAGTTTTGAGTTGATGAGTTGATCAGTTTAACGCATTAACGAAGGTCTGTGCGGCAAAAATAATCTTCAAATTTTCAAATTTTCAAATAACCAAATAATAAAATCACAAATATGAAATACGCATTAGTAACAGGAGGCAGTCGCGGCATTGGGCGTGCGGTCTGCATCAAATTGGCTCAAATGGGCTACACGGTGGTAATCAACTACATGAGCAACGACGCAGAGGCGCAAAAAACGCTCGAACTCGTGCGCGAGGCTGGCAGCGACGGCGAACTGCTCAAATTCGATGTGGGCGACAACGCCGTCAGCGTGGCCGCCATCGAAGGGTGGCAAGCCGCTCACCCCGATGCCTACATCGAGGTGCTGGTGAACAATGCGGGCATTCGCCGCGACAATCTGATGGTCTTCATGGAGCCCGAAGATTTCTTCAAAGTGCTGAATACCAACCTGATGTCGTTCTACAATGTAACGCGCCCGCTGCTCACGCCGATGTTGCGCCACAAATACGGCCGCATTGTGAATATGGCCTCGCTGTCGGGGTTGAAAGGGCTGCCCGGGCAGTGCAACTATTCAGCGGCCAAAGGCGGCCTCATCGCCTCGACCAAGGCTTTGGCGCAGGAAATCGGTCGCAAAGGCGTAACCGTGAATGCCGTTGCGCCGGGCTTTGTCAAAACCGATATGGTCGATGGACTCGACGAGGCAGAATTGAAGAAGACAATCCCGATGAATCGCTTTGGCGAACCAGAGGAAATCGCCGCTTTGGTGGGCTTTTTGGCTTCGCCCGAGGCGGGCTACATCACAGGCGAGTGCATCTCGATTAACGGCGGACTCTATTCTTGATAAACAATGAAAACAACCGAATTTTTGAAAAAATCACGCTGGTTTTGGGCATTTTTTGTGCTGAAAAAACTCTTTTTAGCCGCATTTCTGATCGTGCCAACATACATTTTTGCCGACGACACGGCCATTCTCGACCAAATCGAGAAGACAAATACCGCTGTGAAAACGCTCACAAGTCCGTTCACACAGGTCAAAACCAGCGCCTCGAATGGCACAACAAAACATTTGGCTGGCACGCTCTATTACGCCACTCCCGACAAGGTGGCGCAGCACTACACGCAGCCCGCTACCGACCTGTTTCTCATCAACGGCGACAAACTCTACATGGCGCGAAACGGCAAAAAACTGCAATTCGATACCAGCAAAAATGCGCCGATGCGCGCGCTGCGTAACACGCTGATTTACTGCATACAAGGGCGCGTGCGCACGCTGGCTGCCGAAAACGAAGCCGACATCACGGTGGCGACCGATGCCAAGCACTACATCGTAACGCTCACATCGAAAAAAAGAGTGCCGCGCGGCTACAAAAAAATCGTGTTGCACTACGCCAAAACCGACGGAACGCTCCACACCATGCAGATGGACGAAATCAACGGCAACAGCACGCTCTACACCATGACCGCCTACAAAATCGGGGCGGCAGTCGATGCCAAACAGTTCGAAATTCCTGCGAAATAAGTGTAGCGTTCAAAAGATTGTAAATCAACGACATAGCACTTTCCGAAAAAGATGAAACTACAACAAATCATCGACAAAATCGAGGCCTTTGCGCCGCTGGCTTTGCAAGAGAGTTTCGACAACTGCGGACTGATCGTTGGGCGGCGCGATGCCGAAATCGCTGGTGCGCTGCTGTGCCTCGATGTGTCCGAAGCGGTCATCGACGAGGCGGTGCGGCTTGGTTACAACTTGATAATTTCGCATCACCCGCTGATTTTCAAAGGGTTGAAGTCGCTCACCGAAAGCAACGAGGTGGAACGCTGCGTGGCGCAAGCCATCAGGCACAACATCGCCATCTACGCCTCGCACACCTGCATGGACAGTGCCAACGGCGGCGTCAATTTTCGCATGGCGCAAAAATTGGGACTGCAAAATGTGCGTGTGCTTGTGCCGCAGCGCAACAAACTGCTCAAACTGGTTACTTTTGTGCCGCTGGCGCAACTCGAAAGCGTGCGCAGCGCACTTTTTGCCGCTGGCGCAGGTCATATCGGCCGCTACGATGCGTGCAGTTACTCATCGTATGGCAGCGGCACATTCCGAGCAGGCGAGGGGAGCAACCCTTTTTGCGGCGCGATAGGCGAATTTCATACCGAAAACGAGGCGCGCCTCGAAGTGGTGCTGCCCACCTACCGCCAAACGGCTGTGGTGAAAGCCCTGTTGCAAGCGCATCCTTATGAAGAGCCCGCTTTCGACCTTATTCCGCTGGCAAATGCGTGGAATAGCGTCGGTTTGGGCGTTGTAGGCGACCTGCCACAAGCGATGGCCGAAACCGATTTTCTATCGCAACTGAAAACCGTTTTCAACGCCGATTACATCAAACATTCGCCGCTTTTGGGGCGCAATTTGAAGCGCATCGCGCTCTGCGGAGGCAGCGGCAGCGACTTCATAGCCAACGCCAAGGCAGCGCAAGCCGACGCATTTGTAACGGCCGATGTCGGCTACCACCGCTTTTTCGAGGCCGATGGCACGCTGCTCATCGCCGATATTGGACATTTCGAATCGGAACAATTTACAAAAGAGATATTTTTGGAACAAATATCGAAAAATTTTCCTAACTTTGCAGTCCGAATGTCAGAATCGGAACCAAGGCGCGTTTTTGCCTTTTGATTCTCGACAGACAAAATAGTTAAAATCATTGGAAATCAAATAGTTATGGCAGCACAAAAAACAACAGAAGTAAAAGAGGTAACGGTAGAAGACCGCCTGAAAGCCCTTTACGATTTGCAGTGCGTTGTTTCACAAATCGACAAAATCAAGACCTTGCGCGGCGAACTTCCGCTCGAAGTGCAGGATCTTGAAGACGATATTGCTGGTTTGCAAACACGCATCGAGAAATTTCACAGCGACATTGACGACCTCAAAAAAAATATCGAGGCCGAAAAAGCAAAAATAGAGGCCGCGCGCAGCAAAATTGCAAAAAACACCGAACAGCAAAACAATGTGCGCAACAATCGCGAGTACGACGCTCTGTCGAAAGAGATTGAATTTCAGACACTTGAGATTGAATTGGCCGAAAAACACATTCGCGAAAACACCGCCGACCTCGAAACCAAAACCGCCGATGTAGAGGCTGCAAAAGTCCGTCGCACCGAGCGCAACGAGGATTTGGAACTGAAAAAGAGCGAACTGAACGAGATTATTTCGGAAACGAAACAGGAAGAGGAACGCCTACGCGAAAAGGCGCAAACGCTCGAAGAGAAGATAGAACCGCGCTATCTCACGGCGTTCAAACGCATACGCAAAAATGCACACAACGGCTTGGCTGTGGTCAGCGTAGAGCGCGATGCGTGCGGCGGCTGCTTCAACAAAATACCGCCACAACGCCAGTTGGACATTCGCCAACGCAAAAAAATCATTGTTTGCGAATACTGCGGCCGCATTTTGGTGGACCACGAAATGGCCTCCGAAGAGATGCAAAAAGAGGCACAAGAATAGAGTAGCAGAAAGAGGATATTAATCTTTTCATAACAGGAGGAAGCGTTTGTCGCGAGACAGGCGCTTCTTTTTTTTGGGGGATTTTATAGAAGTCCCCCATTTGCGTATTTGTGAACAAGTGGCAAGACGCACGCAAATATCGCAAGGATTTTGAATTTGGGGAATAGAGTAGTGGTGGTGCTTTTTCGAGGTTACAAAACTAACTACAACGAGCAGTGTTACAATTATAAATCTACGAAATTAGACGACATTTTGCACCAATTACACATTTGTAAATTTCACAAAATTCACATTTCTATACAGCAACTATCAAATCGGTAGTTGCGTTAAAATCTAATTAACATTCTGTTTTTAGGTTGCATAAATAATTGAAACCCAACGAATTAGCAAAAATAATTAAAGTTGTTATTTATGTTATTTTGCAAGATTAGTAGCAACTTTTACGAAATACCCTATTTTACACGAATTATTTTTCGTATCTAACTAAAACCCAAAGAATTAGCGTAAATAGTTGAATAATTACTTTAATTATATGGTAAAACGCTATTTGTCTGATTATCTGCTCATTCGTCGATTTTGGCGGTTTGATGGTTAAAAATGTAATGATTGCGTTACTTTTTGTAGTTTACATTTTTATTTTGTCAGAGTGAGAAATTTGCATTAACTTTGTAACCTAAAATTTACAAAATGAAAGACCGCATTTTCCAGCTGCTCGACGAAAAAAATTTGACGCTGACCGCCTTTGCCGACGAGATTGGTGTGGAGCGCAGCACCATGTCGCACATCAAGGCGGGGCGCAGCAATCCGTCGCTCGATGTGGCGCAAAAAATTCTCGAACGCTATCCCGAAGTGAGCGCAGACTGGCTTATTTCGGGGCGTGGGGCGATGTATCGCCAAAAAAACGATTCTCGTGAGCCCAATTTGTTCGACGATTTCGATCTAATTGCCTCATCTACAAGCAGTAACACGCCATTGCGCGAGCAAAAAAAGCCACAGCAAATGCCACCAGTTACAGAAAAACCGCCCATGCGGCAGCGTTCTCTGTCGCGCATCATCGTTTTCTACGACGACGGCACATTCGAAGAGATGGACAAAAAGTGATTGCAAGGAGGCGAGAATAGTTAGAAGTTAGAAGTTAGAAGTGTTTTGAGTTAGGAATTAGGAATGAGGAGTGATGCGGCAGAGCCGCAATTTCAGAATTTCAAATTTCAAATTCAATAATTAGAGATTTAGAAACATAGAAACAGTGCGAAGCACGAGAAACTTAGAAACAAAAATTGCGGCAGCAATTTTGAGAAACAA
>CAVBBP010000067.1:0-11232 GCA_963593685.1 Segatella copri | reverse complement strand
CGCTCTATTGCCCTATTGAAAAGGGTAGTGGAGAATATCGGACTCGAACCGACGACCCTTTGATTGCGAACCAAATGCTCTACCAACTGAGCTAATCCCCCATCGTTTTCACGCCGCAAAGGTAACACTTTTTTCGATTGTAACCAAACAGCGTTCAAACATTTTTTTATCGCTTCAACTGCGCCAAACTTTCACGCAATGTCTTCAGTTTGCTCTCGGCGTCGGCTTGCTTTTTACGCTCATTTTCAACCACTTCTGGCTTGGCGTTGGCCACAAATTTTTCATTGCCGAGTTTTTTCATTACCGATGCAAGAAAACCTTCCAAATAGGCCACATCAGCTTCCATCTTCTTGATTTCGGCATCGATGTCGATGAGATTGTCGAGCGGAATGGCAAATTCGGTCGTGCCAACCATAAATGTGGCAGCCGTGGCACTCTTTTCGGCACGCGCAATGCTCGACAGGTTGCACATTTTGGCAATCACCGCATCGTAGGTGGCGCAATGTTCGCCCGCGGTTATTTGCAACGCCAACGCCTCTTTGTTGGCGATGTTGCGCTCCAAACGCACGGCACGCACGCCAGCCACAATCTCTTTCACCTTTTCAAATTCGGCCAAAAGTTTTTCGTCGATGGCGTGTGCCTTGGGCTGCTGCGCCACCATAATGCTTTCGCCAGACTTGCGCTCGGAAAGCGATTGCCAAATCTCTTCGGTAATAAACGGCATGAAGGGGTGGAGTAGTAGCGTCAGTTGCTCGAAATAGCCGATGGTTGCTGCGTATGTCTGCGCATCGATGGGCTGCTGATAGGCGGGTTTGACCATCTCCAAATACCAACTCGAAAATTCGTCCCAAAAGAGTTTGTAAACGGTCATCAACGCCTCGCTTAAACGGTATTTTTTGAAATCGTCGTCGAGTTTGGCGATGGTGGCGTTCAGTTTTTCACCGAACCAATCGATGGCAATCCGCGCCGATTCGGGTTGTGCGCCGTCGGCCACCTGCCAACCTTTCACCAAGCGCAGCGCATTCCAAATTTTGTTGTTGAAATTGCGCCCTTGCTCGCACAGACTTTCGTCGAAAAGTATGTCGTTTCCCGCTGGCGCACAGAGCAAAATGCCCATACGCACGCCATCGGCACCATATTTGGCAATCAATTCGAGCGGATCGGGACTGTTGCCGAGTTGCTTGCTCATTTTCCGCCCCAATTTGTCGCGTACAATGCCCGTGAAATAGACATTGCGGAACGGCATCTCGCCTTCGTATTCGTAGCCAGCCATAATCATGCGCGCCACCCAGAAAAAGATGATGTCAGGACCAGTTACCAAATCGGAAGTGGGGTAGTAGTAGCGAATTTCGTCGTTGTCGGGGTTGTTGATACCATCGAACAGCGAAATCGGCCACAACCACGACGAGAACCATGTGTCCATGCAGTCGGGATCTTGCTGCAAATCGTCTATCGACAGCGGATAATCGACCTTCGCCAACGCTTTTTGGTAGGCGGCTTCGCGCGTTTCGGCCACTACAAAACCGCCTCTCGGCAGAAAGTAGGCAGGAATCCGATGCCCCCACCACAACTGGCGACTGATGCACCAATCTTTGATGTTTTCCAACCAATGACGGTAAGTGTTTTTGTATTTGGCGGGATAAAAATTCAGTTCGCCATTCTCCACAGGCGGCAAAGCAAGTTTTGCAAAATGCTCCATTTTCAGGAACCACTGCATCGATAGTTTCGGCTCAATCGGCACATTGGTGCGCTCCGAAAAGCCTACATTATTGACATACGCTTCCACTTTTTCGAGCAGTCCAGCGGCCGCCAAATCTTTCTCTATTTGCTCGCGCACCGCAAACCGGTCCATACCGATATACATGCCAGCGGCTTCGCTCAGCGTGCCGTCGTCGTTGAATATGTCGATGCTCGGCAGGTTGTATTTCTCGCCAAGCATGTAGTCGTTCACATCGTGTGCTGGCGTAACTTTCAGACAACCAGTGCCAAACGCCACATCGACATACGCATCTTCGATAACTGGAATGGCGCGATTTACCAACGGCACAATCACTTTTTTGCCTTTCAACCACGCATTTTTCGGGTCGTTGGGGTTGATACACATGGCGGTGTCGCCCATAATCGTTTCGGGGCGCGTGGTGGCAACAACAGCAAATTTGTCCGCCTCGCCTTCGACCATATAGCGCAGGTAGTAGAGTTTTCCCTGATGCTCTTTGAACACAACCTCTTCGTCCGAAAGTGCCGTTTTGGCCTGCGGATCCCAATTCACCATGCGCACGCCGCGATAAATCAGCCCTTTGTCGTAAAGGTCGCAAAATACTTTGATGACGCTCGCCGAACGCTTTTCGTCCATCGTGAAAGCGGTGCGATCCCAGTCGCACGAGGCACCGAGTTTGCGCAACTGCTTCAGAATGATGCCGCCGTACTCTTCGGTCCACGCCCAAGCGTGCTTCAGAAACTCTTCGCGCGTCAAATCGCTCTTTTTTATGCCTTGCTGCGCCAAACGCGCCACCACTTTGGCTTCCGTGGCGATAGAGGCGTGGTCGGTTCCCGGCACCCAACAGGCGTTTTTGCCCGTCATACGCGCACGACGCACCAAAATGTCCTGAATCGTGTTGTTCAGCATGTGTCCCATGTGCAGCACGCCCGTAACATTCGGCGGCGGTATAACTATGGTGTACGGCTCGCGCTCGTCAGGTTTCGACGAAAATAGTTTGTTGTCCAACCAATACTGATACCATTTTGCCTCTACATCGGTCGGATTGTATTTGCTTGCAAGTTCCATTTTAGGATCTGGTTTTTGAAAGTTTAATAACGACTGCGAATATATGTTATTCTAATATCAACAATGCCTATTCGCAATTATCAATCGTTTGGTAATCAACGAAATACCTCGTTGCTGCTGACGCTCACAATGCCATCGACTACAAACTTACTAACACCGCGCCAGGGCAGGGGAGCGATGTACTCTTTGTAGTGCAGTTCCACCCATTTGCCGCTGCAATGCATCAGCGAATCGGCCACGGCTTCGTCTTCTACCGAAAATTGAAACTCGTTCGATTCCAACGCGCCAGCCGTCTTGCTGCGCAAACCGCTCTGAATCAGTTTGCCTTCGTAAGTCTTGAAAATGTAGCCTTTATGCACAAAATAGTTCAACTGACCCGCTTTTACGCCGTCGTCGGCCAACGGAAAGTAGAAATAGATGTAGCAAAATGCCGCCAAAGCAAGCACCAAAACGGTACTCGTGATTGAAATTACCTTTGTTTTAGTTCTCATAAGTCAAAACAATTTTCTCTTGCAAAATTACGCTTTTTTTCGCAATAAAAGCCCGATTTCAAGCCGATAAACGAGCAAAATGCAAAAAATTTTTGCATTTCACACTTTTTTTGTAACTTTACCATCGAAAAAAGCCGTTTTCTCATGAAAGACACTCTGATTACAATCGCTATTCGCAGCCTCGAACAGGCGCAGAAACTCGCCGAAAAGTTGGAACTCGCTGACATCAAAACGCTGCTCACCGATGTGGACGAAAAACACGAAAAAATCGGCGTGGGCGTGCGTGTCCGCATCGACGAAAACGACTTGCCAAAGGCGTTGAAAATTATCGAAAATGCTGATAATCAGGAGCAAACAGCACCAGCCGACGAAAAACGCCACATTCTTGTTCCCATCGATTTTTCCGACTATTCGATGCGTGCCTGCAAAATGGCGTTCAACATCGCCTATGCGCTCGGCAACTGCGAACTGGTGCTGCTGCACGCCTACATTGTGCCAAAATCGTTCGTTACCATAGCGGGACATCGCGCTGTAATCGCCACCGACAAGGAGAATATGCGCCATTTTATGACCACGCTCGAAGGCGATATGAAAAATTTAGCGCAAAAAATCCGCCAACAGATTGTCGGCACCAAACTGGCCAATGTCAAATTTTCTATCACCACGATGGACGGCATTCCCGAAGAGAGCATCATCGGCTACTGCGAAAAACACGCGCCGCTGCTGGTGGTGATGGGTACGCGCGGCAAGGACAAAAAAGAGGAAGACCTCATTGGCAGCGTTACCGCCGAGGTCATCGAACACGCCACAGTGCCTGTTTTGGCAATCCCAGAAAATACTGATTTACAGATGTTTAACGACACGCCGAAGAAAATCCTGTTCGCCACCAATTTCGACGACCGCATGATTATCTCGTTCCGCCGCATGATGGAACTGCTCAAAGGCTTGAAAATCAGCCTGTTGATTGCGCATTTCGAGGACAAGCACAACGATTGGAACGAGATAAAATTGGCAGGACTGCGCGATTTTTGCCGCCAAAACTATCCGTCGGTGCAAACGGAGTGCATCATCGTTCCTGGCAAGCAAAGCACGCTCGATTCGTTCGACAAATTGGTTTCCGAGCACCACATCGATGTCATCGCCTTGAACACGCACAAACGCCGACTTTTTGCGAGCCTGTTCAACCCAAGCATCGCCCGCAAAATGGTGTTCCACGCCCGCACACCAATTCTAGTTTTCCACAGTTAAAAGAGTGTCAGATACCAAATTTTATTGAACGACTATATCTTAGAATTAAGACCTTAGGATTTCAGATATTTTTTGACAAATGGGTATCAGATAGATTATTTTTAGGATGAAGAATCTCCAGATTATGATGCTATTAAAAAAGCTTTAATTGAAGTTGCAGATAATAATAGTGATTTGAATCAAAATTATGTATAAATTTGTATAAATAATGTCAGATAAAATTTAGAAATTTGAAAGAGGGGGGGGGGTGGTAGACAACCGTATATGGTCACACACCAACTGTTAATGTTGGTGTAAATATACCCCTTACAAAAAAACGCAAACCATCGTTAAATTTTAACATTGGTGATTATATTAATATAAATAAGCTTGAAAAAGAGTCGCCTTATAGTCCAATTAATGTAAATGAATTTTTGAATTTAAATACTACATTGGGTGGAATGTATGATTTTGATTCGGGTTAGTTTGGTTTATCAGCAGGAATATATTGTTATAGTCCTAAAGGAAAGCTATTAGCAGGACTAAACGGATAGTATATGAATAATCCATATTTAACTAAACCTGTTGAGTTAATAAAACCCGAGCCTTTGAATAGAGGTAGACTGAGAATGTTAAACAGATTTCTTATATTAAAAGGTCGAGATCCTAACAAATTAAGCTAGACTGATATGTATATTTTAGAAAAGATGTTTAGAGATTTTTCAGGTGATGAGGTTTTATCTAAATATGATTAGTTAAGTATCAACAAATAAAAAAAAATGAATTATATTCAACTATATTCAGGGGGTGGTACATCTACTTTATCCTTCTATAAAAATGCAAGTAAAAATGAAATAAAAAAGATACAGGAAGCTTTAAATGCTTATAGTGGTGAATTATTTTAGCCTTTATAGGTTGATGGTATCATAGGTCCTAAAACTATTGAAGCAATAAAGGCCTTTCAAAAAATGAACGGTTTAAGGGTTGATGGTATTGTGGGTAAACAAACTTTAGAAGCATTGACTCAATAGTCCATTAATCCCAATAGTTTTACTCCACAATTAGGTTAGCAAGTTAAATAGTTCACTAAAAATTTTTTAAAAAATCCTATTATGGGAGTAACAGATTTAGTATTAAGTACCGCAGATAAGACGGGGGCACCAACTAATGTTACTAATTATTTAAGAGATTTAAATGTTGCTATTCCATATAGAACAAGTTCTGCAATTCGTGCAGGTTTTAATACAATTGTTAAAGGAGGAGATTTTTCAAAAAATTATGAAGTTGCTCTTGCCAATCCTTCTTGGTATGAACAAACACATACTATTAACCCTCTTCCTGTTACTAATTCTAATTTTAGTGAAGCTGAACTTTAGGTCATTAAAGATATGGAAAATGGTAAAGGTTATATAAATGCTGCAAGTATTAAAAGAGTTTCTCCTGATAATAAATACGGAAGTACAGGTTCAATTCGTAGTTACTTTACACCCATTAAAGTGGTTCAATCTGCTATTGGTTAGGCTTCTGGAGACAAAGAACAAAGATATATCACAGATTTATTTGATGTAGATACTTAGTCGAATACGGCAAAATAGGATAATGATAATTATATAAAACTTTCTCGTGAAAATCCTGGACTAAATTATCAAACAATTAGAGCTATAATGCCTTATTTAAATTCAATAGATATTATGCCTGATGAGTATAAGATTCCAACAAAAATAGACTTAAAATGAAAAAGCGACTGTTAATAACCTTGTTTGGTTTATTGATAATATTACTATGGGTATGTTTTTCTAATCTCACATTAGTTAAACAATATAATAGAAATTATTCATATACTTTATCTAGAGATATTCGTTCTAAAGTTATTAAAGAAACTAAAGGTATGAATGCTGTAGATATTTTAAATTATAGCATTGAATTTACATCTAAATATTTACAGTTTTCTGAGAATAATAATATCCCAATGGGTAAAGCTAATTGTATAGGATATGCTAACTTTTGTTCTAGTATTTATAATACAGCCATATTTGCTAATAATATAAAGGGTTATGCAAAACCTGTTGTGGGATATGTAGAATTTTATAAAATAAATCTTTGTTCTATTCTAAAAAATATCATTCCAAATCAAAAATATAAAAACTTTGTAAAAAATCATGATTTTGTAGAATTTTGTATTGGAGATGATTTGATTTATGCAGATCCTTGTATATATGATTTAATTGGAACTGATTGTAAAACATTTAGGAATGGACTGGATAGATGATCTCTATAGACAATATTATGAATGGAAGCATGCTGACGACGGTACAGGTACACCAGGATTAGTAGCAAGATGTGAGTAGCAAGTCGCAAGACAAAAGGCTTTTCCCCTTTGGGGAAAACGGGAAAAGAGGCCGAGAACCAGAAATTTGAAACTTTTAACCCAATCACGCCAACCTTGAATTTGAAATTTGAAACTTTCAACCGATTTGTCTTTTTGTTCGATAATTGGTATTATGTTAAATAGACTATTTCAAAATAGGAAAATAGGTGCAAAACAAAAGGACGACGCTACTCTGTAACGCCGTCCTTCTGTTAGTTAAAGGTTTGATTTACAACGCTTTGATTTTTGCGTTTACTTCGTCGTACTTTTGCATGTAGGCTTTGTCGGTGCGCGACAGTTTGTAGTAAACCGAACGCAGCGTGCGCAGATTATCAACATCGGTTGGGTTCTGCTCGGCGGCCTGCTCGAAATATGGCAACGCCTCTTTGAACAGTTTCAACGCCTCCTCCTGAAGCATGTCGGCCGCTTTCATGTCGCGTGCCATCACCGATTTCTCTTCGAGTGCTGCTGCACGAATGTAAATCATACGCGCCTTGCCGTTCAACGCTTTGAAACTGTTGCCGTCGAGCGTGATGGCGTAATCGTAAGCGGCTTCGGCGTCCGAAATTTTGTTGAGCGTTTCCATCACACTACCCTTCACATTGTAGTATTCGGCGTTGGTCGGGTCCATTTCGATGGCTTTGTCGAGGTATTCGATGCCCAGTTCTTCTTGACCGCTGAAAATGTAGTAGTTAATCAGATTTCCAAGGAAGAAAAACTCTTTCGGGAAGCGGCTGTAGCCCTCTTCGAGCGTGCGCAGGTAGTTGGCTGTGTCGCCGCGCTCTTTGTATAAGTCGCTGATATGCTGATTGATATAGATTTCTTCGTAGCCTTTGTCCTTGATTTGCTCGAAAATTTGGAGCGTGCTGTCGCTGTTGCCGTTGCGCTCGTAGGCCATTGCTGTGTAGTAGCGAATCTGATAATAGGTCGAATCGAGAGTGAACGGATAGGGATCTTCGTTTTTGAACATAGCCAATTTTGGTATGTCGGTATGCACTTCGAAGGCGCGAATGGCGGTTGCAAAATCCTGCTCGTTGTAGGCTGTGATGCCGTAATTGACCAAAATCATCTGGTTGTAGTAGTTGATGATGGCTTTGCGAATCTGCTTGGCGTACTTCGGTTTCACTTTGCCTTTGGCGTTTGGCAGCAGGTCTTTGTCGTAGGCCACCAAGTAGTAATCGTGCGATTTTATGGCGCTTTCGCCCTCAAGCACAGGGTTTTGCGTGCCGCCCATCATCGCTTTGTAGATGTCGTTGTCGATGATTTTTTGGTAAACCAATCCAGCCACATACCATGTTTCGGCCAAATCTTTGGTTGTTTCGTCCTCGAGAGCGGCTTCGATGGCCTTTTTTGCTCCTTCGAAATCGGGCGACTCCACACTCAACGCTTTGTTGCGCGCGGCCTTCACATTTTTCTTTTGCGCACTGCCCGTGGCGACTACTCCGAGTGCCAACATGGCGATGAAAAATACTCTTTTCATGTTACACAGTTTTTGGGGGTTATTTTTCGTTTTCGTTGTTTTCGGGTGCGTTTTCGTTCTCTACTTCGGCCGTCTCTTCGTCGGCATCGGATGTTACTTTGCAAACCGATGCGATTTCGTCGTTGCGTTTTTCGAGGTTGATGAGGCGCACGCCTTGTGTGGCGCGTCCCATCACACGCAGGTCGGCCACTTTCAGGCGAATGATGATGCCCGATTTATTGATAATCATCAAGTCATTGTCGTCCGAAACGCTCACGATGGCAACCAAATTGCCCGTTTTTTCGGTGATATTCATGGTGCGAACGCCTTTACCACCGCGGTTGGTAATGCGGTAGATGTCGTTGGGTTGCCCATTCTCGTCGAGTACGATGTTACCGTTTTCGTCTTTTTCGACAATGTTCGAGCGTTTGCCGTAGCCCTTTTCGGAGATGACCATGATAGTTTCGTTCGACTCTTTGGAGCAGCAAACCATGCCAACCACTGCGTCGTCGGGGCCATCGAGCGTCATGCCGCGCACGCCAGTGGCAGTGCGTCCCATTTCGCGCACTTTCGATTCGTGGAAGCGTATGGCGCGACCGTTTTTGTTGGCGAGCAAAATCTCGCTGTCGCCCGTTGTCAGGCAGACTTGAATCACTTGGTCGTCTTCGCGTATGGTGATGGCGTTCACGCCGTTTTGGCGCGGCCGCGAATAGGCATCGAGGCGCGTCTTTTTCACTACGCCCTGTTTGGTGCAGAACATTAAATAGTGTGTCTGACAAAATTCGCTGTCCTGCAAATTGGCGATGTTGATAAATGCGTTCACCTTGTCGTCCGACTCGATATTGAGCAGATTTTGTATGGCGCGACCTTTGCTCGTCTTGTTGCCTTCGGGAATGTCGTACACCTTGAGCCAGTAGCACCGCCCTTTTTGCGTGAAGAATAGCATGTGGTTGTGCATCGTGGCGTTGTAGATGTATTCGATGAAATCTTCGTCGCGCGAAGAGCCTCCTTTGGAACCGACACCGCCCCTATTCTGCGTGCGAAATTCGGTCAGTGGCGTGCGTTTGATGTAGCCAAGGTGCGAAATGGTGATGACCATCTCGTCGTCGGCGTAGAAGTCTTCGGGATTAAAGTCGATGTCCGAGGTCGGGTCGATTTCGGTGCGGCGTTCGTCGCCATATTTGTCTTTGAGTTCCGCCAATTCGTCCTTGATAATTTGGTAACGGCGTTCGATGTGCGCCAAAATGTCCTCCAAATCTTCGATGTATTTCATCAATTCGGCGTATTCGGCTTTCAATTCGTCGATGCGCAAGCCTGTGAGTTGCGACAAACGCATATCCACAATGGCTTTCGATTGCAGTTCGTCCAAGTTGAAGCGTGCTTCCAACGCGCGTTGTGCGTCGGACGGCGTGCGGCTTTCGCGAATGATTTTGACCACCTCGTCGATGTTATCAACGCCGATAATCAATCCTTCGAGAATGTGGGCGCGTTCTTGTGCTTTGCGCAGTTCGTATTCGGTGCGGCGCGTAACCACCTCCAAGCGATGATCGACAAAATGGCGAATCAAATCTTTGAGGTTCAACAGGCGCGGACGGCCTTTCACCAGCGCGATATTGTTGATACTGAACGACGACTGCAAGGCGGTCATCTTCATCAGTTGGTTCAAAATGACATTGGCGTTGGCGTCGCGTTTCACATCGATAACGATGCGCATACCGTTGCGGTCCGATTCGTCGTTCACATTCGAGATTCCCGTGATTTTGCCCTCTTTTACCAGTTCGGCAATCGCCACGATCAACTCTTTTTTGTTCACGCCGTAGGGAATTTCCGTCGCCACAATGCGTTCGTGCCCTGTGTCGGACACTTCAATGTTGGTTTTCGAGCGAATAACAACGCGTCCGCGCCCTGTTTCGAAGGCCTCTTTTATGCCCGATAAGCCGCAAATAATGCCGCCCGTTGGGAAATCAGGCCCTTTGATGTAGTGCATCAGTTCGCTCACTTCGATGTCGTTGTTGTCGATGTAAGCGTCGATGGCAGCGACCGTTTCCGACAGGTTGTGTGTGGCCATATTCGTTGCCATGCCCACGGCGATGCCGTTTGCGCCGTTCACCAGCAGATTCGGCAAACGCGATGGCAGCACGCGCGGCTCTTTCAGGCGTTCGTCGAAGTTCGGGTCGAAATCGACCGTCTCCTTGTCGATGTCTTTCAACATCTCTTCGGCAATTTTCGACATACGCGCTTCGGTGTAACGCATAGCCGCCGCATTGGCACCGTCCACCGAGCCGAAGTTACCTTGTCCATCGACCAGTGTGTAGCGCAACGCCCACGGCTGCGCCAGACGCACCAGCGTGCCGTAGATTGACGAGTCGCCGTGCGGGTGGTATTTACCCATCACCTCGCCGACGATACGCGCCGATTTATAATAGGGTTTGTCGGGAGTGGCTCCCAGTTCGTTCATTCCGTACAACAGGCGACGGTGTACAGGTTTGAAGCCGTCGCGCACATCGGGCAGCGCCCTCGCAACGATGACCGACATCGAATAGTCGATGTAGGCTTGCTTCATTTCGTCGCTGATGTCGATTTTGATAAGTCTCTCTTGCTCAAGCATTTAGATGAAATTTTATGGAATTCGTTTTAGCGTATAAAAGTACAATTTTTTGCCGAAATAGCCAACGGCTTGCAAGCAAAAGTTATCAACAAAAAAGGCGACCCGCAAAAGCCGCCTTAAAAATTGGTGTGAAGGGGATTTCGGAGTTTCAGTGTTTCAAATTAAGTTGATGAGTTGATTGGTTGATGAGTTGATTAGTTTAATGCGTTGGTGCTGGTTTCTAAATTTCTAGTTTCTAGTTGTTTCTCAAAATTGCTGCCGCAATTTTTGTTTCTAAGTTTCTCGTGCTTCGCA
>CAVBBP010000066.1:0-11906 GCA_963593685.1 Segatella copri | reverse complement strand
TGTCGCATTCCAAAAAAGCCCGCAAGCAAAGCGTGGAGCGTTACCACGCCGACGGACAATGAAAGTAGCAAGTAGCAAGATGAGATTTTAAGAACATAGAATATAGAACATAGACTATGACAACTTGAAACCTGAAACCTGAAACTTGAAACTTGAAACACTGAAATTCTGAAATAAACAATGTCCGCAGTTGCTACAAAGATAATCAATTACCGTTTGGGTGTGGCTGCCAACTGGTTGGCGCAGCAGGATATAGCCTCTATGTCGTCGCTTCGGCAGATGGAACATCGGGGGCGCATTGTGGCACTGAACCGCGGCGGGCGTGGTGTTGAAAAAGTGTATGAATACAGCACTTTGCCCGAGTGTTTGAAACGCAAGATAGATGCCTGTGTGAATGTGTATGAAGAGAGTCGCCGCAATTTGATAGAGCAACACATAGTTCACGATGCCGCCATTCGCGATTGGTTCGACAACTACAAGACGAGCCGTGGCAGCAGTTTGCCAAATTCAAAAGACAAGCCCATTCGTACGATATACTACAACAATGCGGTGATTTTGAACGCAATAGTGGCATTGGTGCAAAAGATACAAAAGCGTGGCGATCGTGTTGATTGGGAGATGATGGCCGAATATGTGGCTACGCTCGACAGAATGACCTACAATTTTGAGTTGCCCGAGAACAGCCGCAAACTGCACGAAAAGGTGAAAAACTATTTGCGCGATGGGCTTGAATCGCTTGTTCACAAAAACTATAAGACTGGTTTGGCCAATGCGGCCAAGATAGTAGGCGAGGAGCAGCGCAGCATGTTGATTGCGCTCATTGCGGAGCATCGCAATTTCGACTATCAGGAGATAGCCAACCTATACAACGAGTGGGCGGCGGCTCACGGCTGGAAAACTATCAGCCGCAGCACTGTGCAAGAGGTGGCGCGCAAGGCGACATTCATCACGGCGGCCTCGAAGCATGGTGCCGAGAATTTCCGCAGCACATTGAGTTACCAAGTGAAACGCAGCGCACCATCGGCAGCCATGTATATGTGGGTGCTCGACGGTTGGGACGCAGAGATTGCCTACAAAAAGAGCGACGGCAAGCGCACGACCTACTACAACCGCTTGACTTTGGAAGTAGTGCTCGACGCTTCGACACGCATGCCAGTGGGCTACGCTGTGGGCGAGAGCGAGAACGCGGAACTGATACGCGAAGCACTGCGCAACGCCGAACGATTTGTAGAGGAGACCACAGGCACGATGTTGATGCCGCACCAGATACAGTGCGACAATTTTGCCAAAAGTGCGATGTGGAACACCTATTCGGCTTTGGCGCAATATGTTACCCCTGCGCGTGTGGGCAACGCCAAAGCCAAAATTATCGAGCCGTGGTTTTGTCATTTCAACGACAAGTATTGCAAATATGCTTTCAACTGGACGGGACACGGCACCACAGCGCGCAAAAAGAACCAGCCGAATTTGAACATCACGCTGAAGAACAAGCAGAACATTCCCACGCTCGAAGAGTTGATTGTGGAGATAAACGCCCTTATGGCGCGCTATCGGCAACAGGCGTTGCCAGCCTATCGCGAGGCGATGGCGGCACTGCCAGCGGGCGAACGCCGTGTGCTTGGCATGAAGCAGTATCTTGCCCTGTTTGGCGAGAACACAGGCTATCAGTATCAACTGCAAGGCACAGGCATAAATGTGCGTATTTTGGGCAAAAAACACCAGTACGACCTATTGCCAGCCAGCGACAGCGAAGCCGACATGCGGGAGGCTCTGCGTTTCCGCGAAATGTGTTGGGAGCGTTGGACGGTGCTGCTCGACCCGCTCGACGACCGACACATACTGGTGGAGAACAAAAACAAGACCGAGCAATTTTTGCTGACACTGAAAGACGAGCAGCCGATGGCACTGAAAGACCGCAAGCCTGGCGACTACGAGCGTTTGGCTGCCATTTGGAAATTCAACCGAGCGATAGAAGCGCATGTTACCCGCACCATTTGCGACCACCAGCAGCGCGCCATAGAGCAGGTGAGCAACGAACGCCGCGACTACGAGATGTTGAGCAAGGCACTCATTACTGATTCGCAGGGGCAGCACAAACTACCAAAAGCGGCGGCGCGTTTGGCGGCAGCCGAACCAGTAGATGCCTTCGAGGCCGCCAAGACCAACAACGATGAAAGCATCTACGACCAATACTAATTGTAAAAAATCGCCAAAAATAGGCGTGTTTAATAATCATTCAAAAATCATTCAAAAAAAAATGGAAAAGAAAACAAAAAACGAGAACCAATCGCTATTGAAGTTGGTGGTTCGCAAGGAGGGCAAGACCTACATCGATGAGATTACCCTGCAAGGCAACAAGTATGCGTTGATGCTTGGCATGAGCGACCAGATGGAGAAAAACGAGGCGTTTCGCACGATGATAATGTCGGTAGCGGCCGCTTATGCTAAATGGAGCAAAATGCAAAATCAGGAGGGCGCAGGCGATGAAAAATGAGGTAACAACCATTCAGAAACGCGACATTCAGGTGGCGTTGGCCGACTACTGCGCACGCTATGGCGGCATGAACAAGGCCTCGAAAATACTCGATGGCGTGAGCGTTGGAACAATCAGTCAGATGGTTAATGGCAACTGGGAGAACATCAGCGACGAGATGTGGCGCAAGTGCGGCAGCCAAATCGGTATCGATGCCGACAAATGGAACGCCGTAGAAACGCAGAACTACAAGCGACTGATGACTATGCTTGCCGATGCGCAAGAGAACAGTCTGTGGCTGGCCACCATTGGTCGCGCAGGGTCGGGCAAAACATTTTCGTGCAAGCAGTTTGGCAAAGAGCACGACAGCGTGTTCTATGTATCGTGCGACCCCGACTGGACAAAGCGTGAGTTTTTTGCCGTGATGTTGCGCAAGATAGGCAAAGACCCCGAAGGCTTGACGCTGATACAGATGAAGCAGAAACTGGTGCTGCAAATGCGCTGCTTGCCTACGCCGCTGATTATTCTCGACGAGGCCGACAAACTGACCGATGCCGTGCTAAATTCGTTCATCACGCTCTACAACGACATTCAGTACGATTGCGGCGTGGTGATGATTGCCACAGAGTTTTTGAGCAAGCGATTCGAGGCAGGCGTGAGTTACAACAAAAAAGGGTTCAACGAACTGTGGAGCCGCATTGGGCGCAAATGTATTCCACTGAAAGAGGTCAGCCCGAAAGATATTGTAGATGTGTGCATGGCCAATGGCGTGTGCGACAACAAGTATATCGACAACATCATCAACGACTGCGAGGGCGATTTGCGGCGTGTTCAGCGCAAGATTCACGCATACATCAAGAAAAACAGCAAGAGATGAAGCGTGCGCTATCGATACAGAATGTCAAAGATTTCCGCCCACGCACGGCTGGCTTCACAGGCCGCTGGCTCGACACCATTGGCGACCCCGAATTGAGTGGCAGTTGGATTGTTTATGGCGATTCTGGCAACGGCAAAACACGCTACACGCTGCAGTTGGCCAAATATCTGCTCTCGTTCCGAGGCGTGCGCGAGGCCTACAACAGTTTGGAAGAGGGATTGAGCAGCACTTTTGCACACGCACTGCTCGAAACAGGCTTGCAAGCCGAAACGAAAGGACATTTTGAACTTTGGGACAAATACGACCTCGACGAGATGACGGAAGCACTGGCAAAAAAACGCAGTCCCAATGTGATTATCATCGATTCGGTGCAGTATCTTGGTATCACCTACGAATCGTACAAGGCACTCATCAAGCGTTTCCCCAAGAAACTGTTTATTTGGATTAGCCACGAAGCGGGCAGCAAACCCGATGGGCAGACGGCCAAAAAGATACTCTATAACAGCGATGTAAAAATTCGTGTCAGAAACTTTTACGCCACCATTGTCAGTCGCTACAAAGGCAAAAGCGTGTACGACATTTGGCCAGAAGGACATCATCTGCAAGAAATACAATAGGACTATGGAAGGGGCAATTCACAACACCGAATGGTGCAAAAACAACCGCAGGTTTCACCTGCTTGCGCGCAACTATGGGCTGAACAAAGACGATGTTCAAACCATTATCTACAGCCACTACGAGGGCAAAGTGAGTACCACCGAACTCACCGCCGACGAGGTGAAAACGCTCTGCATTGCGTTGCAACAAAATTTTTCGGCGCAAGAGGCAGAACTCGACCAATGGCGCAAACGCGTGATTGGCATTGTGTGCCGCTACTGCCGATTGATGTCGTACAAAGAGAGCAGTGAATATGCCATTTCCATCATCACGCGCGGCGGCAAAAGCCTGAACAAGATGAGCAAGAGCGAACTTGTGGCAAAATACAACGCTTTTGCCAAGATGGTGCGCGAACTGACAGCCTGCCGCCCGACAATACCGCTCTATGTTGGCAGCGGCGTTGGCAATGCTTAAAACCAATTTTTCAACAACTTAAAATTTTATCATTATGGACAAAAAAACAACGGTAGAACTCACCGCCGAAGAGTTAGAACTATTGAACCGTGCGCGTCAGCAAAAAGCCAAAGACGAAGCCGAAAAAAAACAAAAGGCCGCACTCGAACGCTACGAGCAGAAGGTCGATCAGATCATTGCACGCACGGTGGTGAAAGCGCAGCGCGCCAGCGAGGTGCTGAAAAAGACCAAAACCGATGTGTACGAACTGTTTCAAGATGTGATTGCACAAAAAGAGCAGATTCTGAAAGTGAAAAGCGAACGCCGCAGCAACACCTTTACCAACACCGAAGGCACTATGCGTGTGGAACTTGGCTACCGTGTGCTCGACGCTTACAACGACACCGTGAACGAGGGGCTGCAAATAGTGAACGACTACATCGACAGCCTTGCCAAAGACGAAAATTCAAAAGTGCTTGTCGGTATGCTGCGCGCACTGCTGAACGACCGCTGGCAAAACGGACAACTGAAAGCCGACAATGTGCTGCGCTTGCGCAAAGAGGCCGACCGCAGCGACAACGAAGAATTCAAACGCGGTGTGAAACTTATTTGCGACAGTTACGCCCCCACACGCTCGAAAGACTACATTCGTGTAGATATTCGCAACGACCAAGGGGCGTGGACTACCATTCCGTTGAACTGCACAAACTGCTAAAACTATGCCTGTAAACAAAACAACCGACTTTGAAAGCACTCACATAGAGTTGTGCCGAAACTGTTTTGGCACAGGAAAGGTAGTGAGCGAGCAGACACACCAACACGAAACTTGCCCTGTGTGCGATGGCAATGGGCGCGTACGAAAACGAATCAAAGGAACGGTGTGCGTAGAGAGCCTCGAATAAAAAAAAGGCTCTATTTCCGAAGAAAGAGAAGCCCCAAACAATCGCTTGCCACCGATTTGTTTGCAAAATTACACTCTTTTTTTGGAATGTACAAATCGACACGCAAAAAGGCACAATTTGTTCAGCATTTTGTTGATGAATACTACGAAAAAGGTCGCCAAGACAGATGTTTGCTTTGGGTTTACCGCAACAAAGTGAGGCCCACATTAGGCATTTCGGAGCGCACTTTCTTTCGCTGTCTTAACATTGAGCATAATTTGCGCGACGATGATGGCGCAGTTCAACTTTTAATCAATTTCGACCAATGAAAAATTATTTCAAACGAATGGGCTATTTGCTGCTTGTAATAGTCTTTAGTGTGGCAGGTGGTGCGTGCGCACTGGTGGGCGCAGTGTTGTTTGGTGTTGGGCTTGGCATATTGGTGCTGTTTGGGCACATTTGCGACTGGCTACACGCCATCGACCCTGCTGGCACTGCCGCACGAACCAACAACGAAGCAGACCCCGATTGAGGTCTGCTTTTTTTTATGACACAACGATGCTGTCGATGGCGATGGTGGGATAGGATTTGGTGCTGTCGCCAAAAGTTTCTTCCCACGCCGTAGAAAACTGCACTTGGCGCACTCGCAAGCCGTTGGTGTCGTTGTCCTCTTTGCTCGACTGTGTGCGAATGAACGGTGCGGCAATCTGATGTTCCACGCCGTCGTCGTCGGGGAGCGTGGGTGCCCAGCCGTGCAGCGTTCCAACCACAAGTGCTTCCAATTCATACACGCTCAAAGCGCGTTCTTTTGCCTTTTGTGGGGCTTTCAGGCTGCTTTGCGAATAGT
The DNA here is from genome assembly GCA_963593685.1 of Segatella copri. GTDB lineage: Bacteria > Bacteroidota > Bacteroidia > Bacteroidales > Paludibacteraceae > W0P28-013. The sequence continues at coordinate 5,778 of CAVBBP010000066.1, read as the reverse complement.
TGGCCTGTATCACCCGCACCGACACACTGGCGGTGGCAAACTGGCTGCCCTCGCCTGCCGATTCGTATTGGCAATCTTCGATGTCGATGAGTGCTGCTGGGTAGGCCAGCCGTGGCATATCGCCCGCCGACTGCGAATGGTACTCGTCGATCAGCCGAAACTCTTTGAGTACCGACAGACGACATTTCAGTGCATCGATAATGATGGATTGTGGTGCTGATAAATTCATAGTAAAAAGGGTTTTAATGGTTGTTTAATATCTTTTTGAGTTCCTCGTCGATTAGTTTCAGACATTTCTTGTCGAGTTGCTTCGATTTGCCCATAAATTGGCGTTTCGGAATGCGCACATTGTGGCTGCGCCCTGCGTTGGTAGTGCCCTCGTTGTGCGCTGCGGCATACGGCACATCGGTATAGACAATGGCTTTGGCAGGCTCTATTCGCTTGCTGATAGATTTGTAGAGATAGTTACGGCGCGAGAGCAGCGTTTTGTAAGAGCGGTCGGGGTGTTTGGGGTCGTCTTGGCGTTTGCTGCGTTGCCACTGCTTCAAACTGTCATCGACAAAGCCCGAGGCTCTGAAATTGTCGCGAAAGTGATGTACAGCCACAGTGCCCACTTTCACAGGAATGGTGCGTACAATGGCGTGCGTCAATGCGTCGCGCTGTTTCGCCAGCAGTCGTTTGAATTCGTCGGGAGTCATGGGGAATTTCAAATTTCAAATTTCAGTGTTTAAGAATTTCAAGTTGTCATAGTCTATGTTCTATATTCTATGTTCTTAAAATCTCATCTTGCTACTTGCTACTTAAATCGCCGTGTTGTTTCTATCAAAATGTTGAGGGCGGTGAGTTGGCAATCGTTGAATAGGGCGTGCATTGCGTTCCACGCTTCGCGGTAGTTGGCGCAGGTTGGTGTGGTGGCGATAAATTCGGAAATGGCGTTGATTTCGGTTGGGTTCAAAACGGCGGTGGCAGGGCGGTAAACGCAGCCTGTTTTGGCAGCGGTAACAAATTCGGGCTTGCCGTGTATGCGGCTGCAATACGACGGTGTAAGCACATCGTACCAAGTGGTGTCGCGCTTGTCGAATGGCAGGGTTATCTCCACCGCAATTTGCCGACACAGATTGTCGATAAACAGGCGGTTGTTGCGACTTTTGTTTGCAAGGCTGGTTTTTATGCTCATTTTTTTGCCATATCAATAAATTGTTGTACCTTTGTAGCGGAAAAGGTGATACTCAAGTTCAACCGGATGGGCGGCTGCCCAAGTGGTTCTTGATTATCTCCTTTTCTGTTTCATGCTGTATGGATATTCGGCTGCACCATCATTCTTATTGCTTTTCACCTGACATTTCAGTTCAAACACTTCTCCTTTGTACGCCACCTCGTACACGGTGTAGTTTTTTTTGCATATTTATTTGGTAGTTCAAAAAAAATGGTATACCTTTGTCGAAGAATTGAGAGTAATGATTGATTTCGAGCGAATGGGCGGCTGCCCAATGTCTGGTCAATTATTGCTCTTTTTCTGTTTTAGGCTATACGGATATTCACATACTCGGTGGTCAATCTCCTTCACCTGACACTTCAGTTCAAATACATCTCCTTTGTACACGATTTCGTATGCGGTGTAGTTTTTTTTGCATATTTATTTGGTAGTTCAAAAAAATGGTATACCTTTTGCAGTGGAATTGAGAATAATGCCTTTCAGTCGCACTGATAAGTTTCACGGAGGTTCTGGGGTGTTATTCTCTTTTTTTTATCCAATATAGGCTCTCATTTGTTTGCTATATCAAATAATTGTTGTATCTTTGTAGCGGAAAAGGTGATATTCAAGTTCAACCACATGGGCGGCTGCCCAACCGGTTCTTGTTTATCGCCTTTTTTGCTTTATAGAATATGGGTATTCGGCGACACCATTGTGCTTGTCGCTCTTCACCTGACATTTCAGCTCAAACACTTCTCCCTTGTACACCACCTCGTACACGGTGTAGTTTTTCACGCCGTCGGCTATCTTGCGGCGGTAATTCTTGCGGGTCATATCGATAGGCAGGTAGCGTCCGTTCTCCACCTTGCGCAGCAGGCTGTGCAGGTGTGCGGCCGCTTCCGTTTCTATGGCGTTGTAGCAATGCTCTTTGATGCGCTTAAACTCTCGCTTGCCAAAGAATAGATTGCCTGTGTAGAGTGCTTTGCGGTTACGCAGTTCCAACTCTCCCTGCTTGCGTAGTGTTTGCAGCAGTTCGCGCTGTTTGGCTATGAACTGCTCGGGCGTTTCTTTCGGATTGATGTGCTGTTTCTGTTCTCGTTGCTTTACATGCCTTTTTGCTCGCTCCACGCACTTCGAGGCACGGCTGCACTGGTTGCAGTCGCGTCGCCCTGCAAGGTTGCCGATGAGTGCGGCAAGTTTGTTGCCTGCAAAGGGGCATTTGGTGCAGTTCTGCGGGTAGTAGGGGTGTTTGCGGCTGAATATCTGTCCGTCGGCGGGGTTGGTTTCCAATCCTGCCTGTGCATTCTGTTCGCCTGCGGTGTGCGGTACTGGTGTTTCGCTGCGCTCTGTTTGGCGAAGTTCGCACTTGCAGTTCCAGCGGTCGCCGGGCTTGTGTTCGTTCCAAAAAGGGTCGTTCACTGGGCGCACCGTTCCCCAAAAGACCCGATGGTCGGCACCGGGGTTTGGCGAGGTAGATGGAATCCACTCGAGGTTGGGATAGACATCGGCTTCGGCACGGAACTCTTTCCATTCGGCGGCATTCTGCGCGCGCAGCACAGCGGTGTCGTATTCGGTTTGTAGCCATGCACGGTTGCGGTGGTCGATATACGCCGAAGCGTCTTTCACGAACTGTCGGAACGATTTCAGGTGTCCGTCGTTATCGACCATTGTAGCGGCAATGTCTTTTTGCATACGGTGCACACGAAAAGCCGAGAAAACCTCGGTGTTGTGCTGCAACTCGTGCAGAAACTCTTTGCTTGGCAGTGGCACGCCCGCCATGGCGGCATCGGCCATGCCGTTGTTGATGGCCTCGTCGAATATGCGGCAGGTTTCGCGGTAGAGGTTCTCTTCTACTGTGTGGTCGATGTCGAAAGTCTGTTTGTAGATATTGACCAACGCTTGCGCTATGGCTTCGACATCGATTTCGATGCCGCTATCGAGCAATGGCGGCAGTCCGTCGGCAAAGTAGTCCTTATCCAATTCGTTGTTGTCGCCCCTGACTACATCGGGGCGAAGCCGAAAAAATCGGCCAAGGCAGCGAAAAGTTTCCCCTTTTTGTCGTCGTCTTTTTGGTCTTTGCCTTTGTCGTCGTCTTTGTCTTGGTCTTGGTCTGTGTCTTCGTCTTTGTTTTCGTCTTTTTTCGCTGTTCGCAGCGCGTCGAGTGTTGCCTGTCGGCGTTCCTCTTGTTGTTGTTTTATTTCGTCGTAGTTTTCGGGTTTTGGCACGCCGTAGTGTTCGTAGAAATAGTCGTCGTCGATAGGCACACGGTTAGCCAGTTGCATATCGATATTGAGGCGTGCGGCGAGTTCGTTCAGAATTTTCGGTTGTGCGAACTCAAAATGTCCGCCTTCGGTTGGGTAGCCATATTGCGCCAGCAGGTTCAGGAAGTAGTCGCTATTGAGCATATCGACCACATATTTCATGTCGTCGGCTGTGATTTCCATCTGTTGGTTGGCGTGTACTTCGGCTTGTGCGTAGCCCGACGAACTGCTCGATGTGGTGGTTTCGGAGTTGCCGAGAATGGCCACCGACATCTCTTGGTTGCAGCAGGCGATGAGCCTTGTGTGCAGTTCGCCGTTGCCATTCGATGTTTTGCCATCGAGCATCTGAAAATCGGCTTGTCGTGGAATCATCATCACGAGCGACGAACCCGATTCTTGCAGTGCTTTTTTTAGTTCGGTTTGTGTTTTTTGGTCGTAGGCATCGTATTTCACAATGCGTACAGGTTGCCCAAAAATTTCGACATATTGCGCGAAATCGCCAAAACCGCTGCGTTTGTAGAGTGCATACATGGAGCACTGAAGGAGTTTACCGAGTTCGTAAGGTTCACCCATGAGCCAGACCATCGGGAACTGATCAACACTCACACCCTTGGTGTCGAATTGCGAGATGGCTATTTCACGAGCCTCAGGTCGGATGTGCCGGCGGTCAATCTCTCTGAAATCGAACTTTGCGCCCACGATAAACTCCGGTGCTGCGCATCCGTAGTAGATGCGTTCCATGAAAACTTCGAGCAGTCGTTTGAATTTGCTCGATTTGATAAGCGGTTCTAACTCTTCTACTTTTGAGCCATCTTTGTCCAGAAAAACTAAATGTTTGTTTGTAACTGCCTTGGTGCGCTTGTCGAGCAGCCCCGACAGGTGTCCGTCGATCGACACCACATCGTGGTACAAGTCCATGAGTTTGTAGCGGTTTGGCAGTGTGATGCTTTCGGCGCGCTCTACGGCCTGTTTGAGCGAACCGACATCTTTTCGGTTGCGGTCGGGCGCAACCAAACGCAAATCGAGCACCTGCACAGGTTGTTGTGCGGCAGTCTCTTTCGGTTTATTCTGTTCTTTTTTTGCCATATCAGAAGAAATTTTTTCGTTTCGTATTGCTGTCCCAAGTTACGCCAGTGGCAAGGCTTTCGTCTTGTGGTGTGTCGGGGTTGTCGCCGATGTAGTCGAGTTCGGTAAGTTGGTTGTTGCCGTCGCGAATGTCGCAGAGCAACTGAATGGCTTGGTCGTAGTCCGACTTGTAGATGTTGAGTGCTACATTGGGGTTCGACTGCCGCAGCAGATAGTAGCACGCCACAATTTTGACAATTTCGGCCAAAGCGGGGCATTTTTTCGTTGGCGCAATGGCAGGTTCTACCGAATCGTCGCCAAAAACAGGTTTCAAATCGTATTTGAACAGATAGGTAGAGCAGAGGCTTTGCGCTGCCAATATCTGCATGGTGATAACTGCGTCGTCGTCGCGTGTGATGGCGTCGGTTATCTCTTCGTAGAGAGCAGTTTTCTGTAGTTCTTCGACAGTGATAATCATATCTTTTTGGTGTTAATTCGTTTCACTGAATAGATGCTTTGTGCGGCTTCGGCAAACACACGGTTTTTGAGCAGGAACACGCCACCTTCGACCATGTCGGGGCCGTCCATGCGTTTTTGTGTGCGGCTGCAGGCCTTGAATTGTGTCATTAAACGCTGCATGTCGGGGTCGTTTGCCTCTTTTTCGTTGAATACGAGCAGCCCCGCGCGGTTGATGGGTTCGAGTGTGCCCTCGATGCGTGTGAATTTGTCGCCTTTCGAGCGTGTGTCGGGAACGATTGGCAGCAACACGCCTCGGCGTTTGTTCTCCTCGAAAATGAGCGGTTTGAACACCTGTTCGTAGAAAGGGTCTTGCAGCGTGTTGTTTTCGATATAGACCCGCACATCGTCGAGATAGACAAACCGCTCAACGGCTGGCAAAAATTTGTTATGGGGGCTGGTTATGCGCTCATCGGTATCGTTGTAGTAGGCTTTATTGTTTTGTGCATCAAAATTTTCACATAACCATGGACAATCAAACTCTGAAAGATCACTTTGCGCGTTATTCGCACACGAATGTTGTGTACGAATCGGGCGGCACGCTCTATCTTACCCACAGCGCAGCCCTCAGTTACGGCAACGGAACGGTGCGCACCATCAATCGTTCCGAGGTGTTTGCCGAAAGCCATTCAAACAGTGTTCAAATACTGTCTAAAGAGCAGTTGAGCACGATGCGCTACGCCGAACTAAAAGCACTGGCACGCACCAAAACATTGCGTTCGAGCATTATGGGGCTCACGC
>CAVBBP010000065.1:0-12439 GCA_963593685.1 Segatella copri | reverse complement strand
AATTTTTTCGACAAGCGAGAGCAGTGCCAAACTCGTTTGAGCAATGCCGAGCGGAGAAAAAATCTTTGCGAGGCAAAAAACAACTAGAAACCAGAAATTAAACCTCGCTGACCATCTGTCATGCGTTAAACTAATCAACTCATCAACCAATCAACTTATCAACTTAAAAATAAAATTATGAAAATTGCAAACAACTTACTTGTGTCGGTCGAATACAAATTGTATGTGAAAAACGACGACGGCAGCATGGAATTGATGGAGGAGACTCAAAACGGGCAACCGCTGAAATTCTTTTATGGCATTGGCATGATGCTGCCAAAATTTGAAGAAAATTTGGCGGAACTCGCGGCGGGCGATGCGTTCGACTTTATGATTCCCTGCGCCGATGCTTACGGCGAATACGACGACGAGAGCGTTATCGACCTGCCACGCAAAATTTTTGAAATCGACGGCAAAATCGACGAAAAAGGCGTTTATCCCGGTGCCATTGTGCCGCTGGTCGATAGCGAAGGTCAGCGCATCAACGCCGAGGTGGTGGAGGTGAAGCCCGAGGCCGTCAAAGTCGATTTGAACCACCCACTGTCGGGCGAAGACCTCTATTTCAAAGGCACTGTACTCGATGTGCACGAGCCTACCGAAGAAGATTTGCGCGCCATGTCGGGCGGTTGCGGCTGTGGCAACTGCGGCGGCTCCTGCTGCGAAGGCTGCGAAGGAGGATGCAATTAAAAGTGAGAAGTGAGAAATGATGCGGCAAAGCCGCAATTTCAGATTTCAAATTTCAGAATTTCAAATTAAATGGATTAACACCAAATCTGCAAATCAACAAAAAACGGACGCACGCAGTGCGTCCCTACAATGCAATCATTGAATGATCGAATGTTTGCAATATTCGCACTTTATGAACTTTACACACTTTACACACTTTATAAACTTTCAACTTTACACACTTTCCACTTTATACACTTTCTAACTTTCACACTAAATTTCTATCTTTGCACTCACAAAAAACTATCGAAAAGGAGATTTTGCAATGGGGATAAATGAACGATTGGCGGCATTGCGTCGCCTGATGGTACAACAGGGAATTGCGGCTGTGGTCGTTCCTAGCGTCGATCCGCACGGGAGCGAATATGTGGCCGAACATTGGCAGGAGCGCAAATGGGTTTCTGGCTTTTCGGGGTCGGCTGGCACGGCGGTTATCACTACCGATGGCGGTTGCCTTTGGACAGATTCGCGCTATTTTTTGCAAGCCGCCGAGCAACTGAAAGCGTCGGGGCTTACGCTGCAAAAAGATGGCGAAATTGGCACGCCAACTATCGCCGAATGGCTGGGACAGACGCTCGACATGGGCGCAACGGTGGCTGTGAATGCCGCCATGTTTTCGGTGAACGACCTGCACGCACTGCGCAACGAACTGACCGAACACGGCCTCACGCTCGACACGCGCCATGACCTGATAGCACAAGTTTGGAGCGACCGCCCGACTCTGCCGAAAGACAAAATATACGCGCTGCCGCTGCAATATGCTGGTCGCGCTGCAACCGACAAAATAGCCGCTGTGCGCCAAGCGATGGCCGCCAAACAGATCAACCTGACGCTATTCACCGCGCTCGACGATGCGGCGTGGTTGCTCAATATGCGCGGCAGCGACATCGCCTACAACCCTGTGGCAATCGCTTTTGTGGCAGTCGAGGCCGAAAAAGTTGTGCTTTTTATCGACAGCGACAAGATTGACCAAAAAATGGCGAACTATCTGCACGAAATCGGTGTCGAAACACAGCCGTACGACGCTGTTACCGCCTATCTGCAAGCGCAACCCGCCGAGCAGCGCATCGGACTGGACTTCAGCAAGGTGAACTACGCGCTCTATCAAGCCGTGCCGAAAGCGTGCCAAACAATCGATTTTGCGTCGCCTGTATTCACCATGAAATGCGTGAAAAACGAGGTGGAACTCGACGGTTTTCGCCGTGCGATGATAAAAGATGGCGTTGCGCTCACACGCTTCGTGATGTGGCTCGAAAAGGCCGTTCCAGCAGGCCACGAAACGGAATTGAGCGTCATCGACAAACTGCACGAGTTCCGTACCGAACAGGAGAATTTCGTTACCGAAAGTTTCGGGACGATTGCGGGCTACGCCGACCACGGCGCGATTGTGCATTACAGTTCCACGCCCGAAAGCGATGTACCGCTGAAAACGGAGAATTTTCTGCTGCTCGACAGCGGCGCGCAGTTCTACGATGCCACCACCGACATCACGCGCACCATTCCGCTGGGAGCCACTACGCCCAAGCAAAAACGCGACTACACGCTGGTGCTGAAAGGACACATCGCACTGGCGCAAGCACGCTTCCCATACGGCACGCGCGGCAACCAAATCGACATTTTGGCGCGGCAATTTCTGTGGCAAAACGGTTTGAGTTACGGACACGGCACGGGCCACGGCGTTGGGCATTTTCTTGGCGACCACGAAGGACCGCAGAGCATTCGCACCGACAACAACCCCACGCGCCTCGAGCCAGGCATGGTTATCAGCAACGAGCCGGGCGTTTATATCGCTGGCGAATACGGCATACGCCACGAAAATCTGGTAACGGTACGCGAAGTGGAAGCCAACGAGTTCGGCCGCTTTCTCGGATTCGAGGTGCTGACGCTCTTCCCATTCGACACCACCGCCCTCGACCGCACGCTAATGACCGACGACGAAATTGCTTGGCTCAACCACTACCACCAAACGGTTTATGAGCGGCTGTCGCCACACCTCGCCGACAACGAAAAGGCGTGGCTGCGCAACAAGACATTGCCACTGTAACCAAGCACAAAAACAAGAGAGAACCGCAAGGCTCTCTCTTGTTTGCTTCTAATCATTGCTGTCCGCTAAAATGTGTACTTTTGCTTATGGTTATCGTTTTTTATTTTTGCAATCCAAAGATAACCCAAAAGGGCTGAATTCCAAACAAGGAATCCAGCCCTGATTTTTACCTCACAAAAACTTTTAGCGGACAGCAATGAAAGAAAATCAAATCAACAAACAACCAAATCTACAAACAATCAACTAATTAAGGGTCAAATAATTAGGAAATTAAAGTCGCGCACAAAAGTCTAGTCAATAGACCAAGGGGCGGCCTGTGCAGCCGTTGGGGAGGGGCAGTTGCAGCAGGGTGCAGAGCGTGGGGACAATATCGACTACAAAGACGTTGGTGATAGTTTTTTTCGGTACGCCGCCGCCCACAATGTAGATTGGTAGCGTTACACTCTGCCGGCTCGACACGCCGATGGGTTCGTTGCGGTCGTTCACCTCGACCCAGCCAGGCAAGAGCGTGAAAACCACATCGCCGCAAGCGTTTTTGAATGCGCTGTTGTGAATTTTGGCGAGTTCGTCGGTGCTGCAAGTGGGCGCGTGCTTTATTTCGTCCGAAGTGTAGGCATTGTGAACGCCCTGAAATTCGGTCATAAACTGCGCCACATGGCGTTCCAGCTCGTGGCAATCGATTTTTTGCTTGTCGATAAAAGTTTTGTTCAGATAGATGTTGCGGGCGGCGTAACCGCTCACATAGCGACCTTGTCCGTAGATGGCCATCAGATACGAGTTGAGCAGCGCCATGGCACGCCGCGCGTTGAACTGACCGTTCTGCACTTGCGCTTTCGACAGGCGGCGCAGCGCATCGTTTTCGTTGCTGCTGCCCACAAAAAGAATCAGCGTATTGTCGAGCCCGACGCTCAAATCGATGGCATCGAGAAAGAGCCGCAAATCCTTATCGAGCCGCAGATAGATGTCCTCCTTTTCGGCAGATAGGAAGGTACTCCCCTGCTCGTTAGGCAGTTTCACCGAAAATTCCACCATCAGAAAATCGAGGCGCGAATCGAGTCCCAATTTTTCGTCGCGCAAGGCACGGATTGCCAAATCTTTCATCAGTGTATTGACAAACGGCGAATGTTTGAACCGATAGACCTGCTGGGCGAGCGTTTGGCTGGCATCGGGCTTCGCAAAAAGTTGTTTGTCGGCCGACAGAGGCGCATTGCGGTAGGTACCAATGTCGTAGAGCGGTCGCCATTCGTAGAGCAGATAGTTGTCGATGGCGTGGCTTTGGTTCACTTTGGCCGCCCACGCTGGCAAACCGCGTCCGTAGAAATCGGTAGTGGCAAGGCGCCCCGTCTCGTTGTCGAGCCAGACGGCGGCATCGGCCGTATGCGCCCCAAAAGCGAGTGCGTGGTCGGCATCGAGCGCAATGGCATACGAGCGACAGCCATCGTCGGTAAGTTTGATAACATCGGACAGCGTGGTGGTCGCCATCTGTCGCGGCGAGAGGCTCAAATTGCTGTTGATGCCATGAAATCGTCCATCGTGAAAAATCGGTACGAGGTCGTCCTCCACCACATCGTAACGCTGCGCGCCGATAATGCCGTGATAGAACGGCACACTGCCTGTCATCAGCGAGGCGTAGTCGGTCGCCGAACCGCCGTTGAGATAGTTGCAATAGGCTGTGGGCAGCGCAAGTCCCTCGTCGAGCAGACGCAAGCCGCCCTTGTCGAACTTGTGCGCCAGTGCCGCAAGATGGTTCGGTTGCAGTCCATCGATAGCCACCACCACCACCAAACGGGGTTCGCCTTGCGCCGACAGCGAAAAGGCCGCGAAGAGAATAAGGAAAATATGCTGTAATATTTTTGTTCGCATTTCATTTTTCCATTAGGAACAAGTACTCTTTATATGCATTATCTGTTGTAACCCATTCGTTTGTCCAACGCATATTGCTCATTACATTTTGTTTGTAATCAATTTCTTGTGCTTCAATTAACTTACCGTAAGAATGAATAATGTCATACAATTCTTGTTTTGTTGCACGCCCACCTGAACCATACGAAAGGAGTATATAGTGTGCATTGGTTTTTTCAATCAAATCTTTGATTGCTTGCATTGCAATAAAATTTCCATCTTCATTTTTTTTATACTCTTCAAAAATGGATGGTGAAATGTTATCCCTAGTATCCTCCCTTCGGTTGGCTTTTCCAAATAAAATAGGTTTGTCATTTAGAACAATGGTTTTCCAAATATGATAGTATGCGGCATATCGTACTCTGCTTGGAGGCATCTTTTCGTTATTAGAACCATATGGTGGATCAAAATAAACAAGATCATGATAATTTTCTACTGCTTTGAACGCATCCTCTTTCAGAACTTGATTTTTTGTTTTAATGGGAAAGCGATGGGGTAATTTTAGACAAATATCCTTATATGACCGAGAAGACCACCCTGACAAATAAGCAGCATAATGCCCGAGTGTATTATCCACGGAATCCATCGCAAATATCAAACTAGTCAATAGTACACTTTTATCTTCCCACGACAGTTTCAACTGCTCTATCCTATCACGAATAGCATCAAGTCGCATGGTATTTTTCAATTGGAAGGGGCGTTTTCCCGCTGGATTATCGCTACCATAATACTCTGAAAACCAACCTTTATAGCCAGGTAAAGAGTTTAACTCATTAATAATTGATTGATAATAATTGTCAGATTTATTTGCCAACAAATAGCATGTACCAAAGACCTGCGACCACTCTGATGTATCATTAGCCGTAGTGTCAAAACCTATTTGTGAAAATGCTTGTGCAACTCTTGTAGTGCCAGAAAATGCGTCTAATGCGGAGTGTATATCCAAACCAGATATCATCCGCAACATATAAGGCAAAATTTTCAATTTAGAACCAGTATACTTAATTCCTTCCGTTTGAGGCACTGATGCGCAAACAGCATTACCAAATATGTCCAACTGTTTGTTCATTTTTTACTACTTATAGGCGTTGTCTTAAAACATCTATATCAGATTGCAAAATTTCGTTTGCTGTAGCATGTCCCTTTTCTGAACTATTTAGAGCCAACTTAAATAATTTGACCAAAGTTAAATTGTGTTTATATGATATCCAGCCATTAGTTAGGCTATTGAAATATGACAAAGCATGTATCGTGTGTGTCCACAAACCCCTTTGCAAAGCATTAGCAGTTGCATTTCCATAGCGAACCTCACAAATATATTTTCCTTGTTCATCTAAAAACATATAGATGGGGTGTGTCCGCCCTTTCCCTTGAATTAAAGATTGACTATTGATGTCGTATTTATATCCTTTATCCACCAAAATTATTTTGGAAGTTTTTTGTTTCATTTTGTCGAAATCAAATATCATGATATTACACTGCTTATCTACTTCTCTGTATATCAACGGCATTACATTAACATCATTGACAGACAAAAATTCAGTAGAATTAAAAATGGACTGAATAACATCGTGATTTTCTATTACACTGCCATAAGTTTGCAATTTAGGGAACATCAATGAATCCTTGTCTGTTGATAATTGCAATGGACCATCGCCATAAGCCTTTAGACTAACAGGAATTTCCTCTTTTGTTAATTCGTTGATTATGACAATATCCTCCTCATGTTCTTTGGAACGAAATAGATCTTTTCCTACATGACGACTATCAAAGTCGTACATAAATTGGTGTATAAATTCGGCAATACCAATTTCTGCCAAATCACCATGAGTTTTATTGCCAATAAGTCTCATAGTGAAAATATTTGACAGAGTATTGACTACCAATTCTGGATGTTTGCTGGCAAGCAATTGAAAACGATTTTGAAAATCTTTGTATGGTTTCATAATCAGCACATTTCGATGATGTTCAGAATCACTTCGGAGGCTTTTTGCATCGACTGAATCGGCACAAATTCGTAGCGTCCGTGGAAATTGTGGCCGCCCGCAAAAATGTTGGGACACGGCAAGCCCATGAACGACAGTTGTGCGCCGTCGGTGCCGCCACGAATGGGTCTAACATTCGGTTTCACGCCAGCGCGCTCCATCGCCTGCACCGCCAAATCGATGATGTGCATCACGGGTTCGATTTTTTCGCGCATGTTGTAGTATTGGTCTTTCAGTTCGACAGCGGCCGTGCCCTCGCCATATTCGGCGTTGATTTTCTTGACCAAATGGCGCATTTCGTCCTTTCGGCTCTCGAAGCGTGTGCGGTCGTGGTCGCGAATGATGTAGGTCAGAACGGTCTGCTCCACATTGCCATTGATGCCGACAAGGTGATAAAAACCCTCGTAACCTTCGGTATGTTCGGGCGTTTCGAGGCGTGGGAGCATGCCCACAAACTGCTGCGCCACACGCATAGAGTTGAGCATTTTGTGCTTGGCGTAACCTGGGTGCACATTGCGGCCTTTGACCGTAACTTTGGCCGATGCCGCGTTGAAATTTTCGTATTCCAACTCGCCGATTTCGCCGCCGTCCATAGTGTATGCCCAGTCGGCTGCAAATTTTGCCACATCGAAATGGTGCGGTCCCTGCCCTATCTCCTCGTCGGGTGTGAAGGCGATGCGCACTTTGCCGTGTTCGATTTCGGGGTGTTGTAGCAGAAACTCCACCGCATTCACAATTTCGGCAATGCCTGCCTTGTCGTCGGCTCCGAGCAGCGTGCGACCGTTGGTTACAATCAAATCTTGCCCCACATATTGCGTCAATTCGGGGAACTGCTTGGGCGAAAGCACACAGTCGTCTTCGGCGTTCAGCACAATGTCGCCGCCGTCGTAGTTCGACACGATGCGCGGTTGAATGTGTTTGCCGCTCATATCGGGCGATGTGTCCATGTGTGCGATGAATCCGATGGTCGGTTTGGGTGCGTCGGTGGTGGCTGGCAAAGTGGCAAAAACATAGCCATTTTCGTCCACGGCAGCGTCGGCAAGTCCGATGTTTTTCAGTTCATCGACTAGATAGCGCGCAAAAACCATCTGTCCGGGTGTGCTGGGTGTCAGTCCTGTATTTTCGTCGGAAGTGGTACAAAACGCGACATACTTCAAAAAACGGTCTGTGATATTCATTGTTTCAAAGGGTTTTGAAAGTTTCAATTCTAGTTGCAAAAATACACTTTTTTGTCGAAATGGCAGCACGCCACATTGTTGCGGCGCAACTATTCGTTTTTTCTGATTTTCTTTGTACTTTTGCGGTAAATTTACGAGGAGTTATGACACGCATACAAACAGCCCAAACGGCATTTATTCTGAATGTGGTGATTGTGGCGTTGGAGATGGTCGGTTTTGCCATCACATTTGCCCGCCCCGATGGCGCAAACTATCTGAAATACTACACGCAAGAGAGCAATTTACTTTTGCTGGCGGCCTGTTTTGTTGCTGCTATGTTTCAGTGGCCAGCGTTTCGCCACGAGCGCGACATTCCTGCTTGGGTGCGGCTGCTGAAGTATGTGGCGACCTGCTGCATTGCCGTTACGCTGGCGGTGGTGATTTTTGTACTGTCGCCGTCGGAAGTGCCAGAGCGCGGTTGTGCGGGCTATTTCGACACGCTGTGGGGCGGCACCAACTTCTATTTTCACTTTGTCTGCCCCATTTTGGCCATCGTCAATTTCATCTTTTTCGAGAAAAATAGCGATTTTCGACCAACGGTGGCACTTTTGGCACTGCTGCCAACGGTTTTGTACGCCGCCATCGCCATGGGGCTGAACATCGCCCGACTGACCGTAGGGCCGTACTTTTTTCTGCATGTTTACGAACAACCCATCTATATGTCGCTGATTTGGTGCGTGGTGGTTTTGGGTGGCGCATACGCGCTGGCTTACGCGCTCTATCGGGCGAACAAAACAAAAATTTAGGCATGGATTTTCTATCGTCGTCGGCACATATTTCGCACGAATACTGTTGCACTGTCGTTCAGATAGGCGAAGTTACGCCCATCGATGACACCGATTTTCTCGGCAAAACGCTGGTGAACGGTTTTCAGGTGGTGGTGCGCAGAGATGCCGTGCGCCAAGGCGATATTTTGGTCTATTGCCCGATAGAAACCGTGCTGAACACCGATTTTTTGGCGGCCAACAACGCCTTCGAACTGAGCGAGCGGCTACTGAACGCCAATTTCAGCGTGGTGCAGCGGCTCATCGACCAAGGACAACGGCACGAAGCCCAACGCCGCGTGGGACTATTTGGCAAAAATGGGCGCATAAAAATGCGGCGGCTGCGCGGCGAAGTGTCGATGGGCTGCCTTTTTCCGTTCAGTTATTTTGCCAACTGGCTCGGCACTGCCAAAGTTACCATCGACCCTGCGGCGCACATCGGGCAAGATTTCGACACCGTGGCTGGGATTCCGTTTGTAAAAGCCTATTTGCCGCCATCGAGCAGCCGACGGATAGAGCCAATCAATAAGCGCAACAAGAAACTGAAAAAGTGGTCGCGCCTGATTCCCGGCGAATTTACCTTCCACTACGACACCGAAATGCTCAACCGCGAGATAAGGCGCATAAAACCGACCGACCGCGTGGCCATCAGCGTAAAAGTGCACGGCGCAAGCATCTGCATAGGCAATGTGCGCGTGAAAAATCCCAAGCAGTTCCGCTCGAAATGGCTCACGCGCCTCTACCGCTTGTTGCCCGCGCGCTGGCAAAAGTACGACATCGGCTACGATTTGGTCTATGCGTCGCGCACTATCGTGAAAAATGCCACTTTGAACCCACACCGCAATGCAGGTTTCTACGAAGCCGACATCTGGTGCGATTTTCACGATTTGCTGCTCGGAAAAATTCCGCAGGGCGTGGAGATTTTCGGCGAAATTCTTGGCTACATCACTGGCACGCCGCAACTGCTACAACCCGGCTACGACTACGGTTGCGCCGAAGGCACGAACAAGATGATGCCCTATCGTGTGTCGATAAAACAGAGCAACGGCACACGCCGCGAACTGAATATCGACGAGGTGCGCCAATGGACGCTCGACCTCGTAGCGCGCTACCCCGAACTTGCCGACCGTATTATGCCGCTCGAAGTGCTCTACTGCGGCACACTGCGCCAACTCTATCCCGACATCGATGTAACGAACCAGTGGCATCGAAATGTGCTCGCCGCCATGATGGCCGACCGCACACGCCTCGGCATGGAACTGGACGAACCGCTCTGCCGCAACAGCGTGCCGCGCGAAGGCATAATTTTGCGCATACAAAACGACCGAAAAAACGAGGCATTCAAACTCAAATCGCTGCGTTTTCTCGAGATGGAAGCCGCCAAAATAGACCAAGGCGAAGTCGATTTGGAGTTGCAACAAGGCAAATACTCTAAGTGAGGAGTGAGGAGTGAGGAGTGTTTTTTTGAGTGAGGAATTTTCAAATTGATAATTGATAATTGACAATTGATAATTGATAATTTGAGGATTAGTGTTGGCAAGCGCGCAATCTTCAAATTTTCAAATTTTCAAATACTTTCAACTTTATAAACTTGATAAACTTCTTATCAACTTTTCAACGACCAATCAACCAATCAACTGATCAACTGATCAACCTAATTTGAAATCTGAAATTTGAAATTAGAAATTATTTTTTTCGCAGTGCGAAAAAAATTACTTACGAAACTACAAAAAAATATAGAAATCCCTTGACAAAAAAAGTGTATCTTTGCAAGATATGAAAGCCATCGACGATTTTTTGATGCGGCACGGCTACCCACGCTTCGAACCGAAAGCCGTGCTGTTCGATATGGACGGCGTTTTGTTCGATTCTATGCCGTTTCACGCACGCGCTTGGGCAAAAACTTTCCAACGCCACGGGTTCGATTTTGTGGAACGCGATGCCTACCTGAACGAAGGGCGCACAGGCGAAGCCGTCATCAACGACTATTTTCAGCGAAAATTTGGCCGCAACGCCACCAAAGCCGAAAGCGATATGCTCTACGCCGAAAAAGGGCAACTTTTCGAGCAGTACGGTGCCGTGAAACCCATTGCCGATGTGTATGCGCTGTTGCAACACATCAAACAGCAGGGACTGGCCATTTTTATCGTTACTGGCTCGGCGCAACACTCGCTGCTCGACACGCTGAACACGCATTTTCCCGATATTTTCGAGAAAGAAAAGATGGTAACCGCCTTCGATGTGAAACACGGCAAACCCGACCCAGAACCCTATCTGATGGCGCTGCAAAAGGCCCACGCCGAGCCGTGGCAAGCGGTGGTTGTGGAGAATGCGCCGCTCGGTGTGCTGTCGGCCACACGCGCTGGCATTTTCACCGTAGCCGTGAACACAGGGCCGCTGCTCCCCGAAGAACTCTCCGACGCTGGTGCCAACATTGTACTGCCATCGATGAAAGATTTGTTGAACATTTGGCCAGATATACACCCCAACCGATGAAACACCGCCACACCACAATAATAGCACTGCTCGCGCTGGGAGCGACCGCCGCCTATGCGCAAACCGATTCCATCGCTGCTGCTACGCCACAAAATCGCGACTCTATCGCCGAACTGCTGCCTTTCGACTTGGCAAATGCGCACAAAGCCGACATCGACGAAGGCAAAGTGTTGGACAAAAAGCACATGAGCAAAACCGACTACATTCCCGAAATACACGGCACCGTGCGCGGTCGCTACGAATACTGCACCACGCTCGACGCTCACCGCTTTCAGGTGCGCAACGCACGCATGAGCATCACAGGCAATGTGCACCCGATAGTGGCCTACAAAGCCGAAATCGATTTTTCGGACAAAGGCACGCTGAAAATGCTCGACGCTTACGCCCGCGTGTTCCCCGTGAAAGGGCTTGCACTCACCATCGGACAGATGAAAGTGCCGTTCAGCACCGACAATCTGCGCAGTCCGCACCTGCAATACTTTGCCAACCGCTCATTTTTGGTAAAAGAGACCGCTGGCACGCGCGATGTCGGCTTCACAGCGGGCTACACGCTGAAAGAGAAATTTCCGTTTTCGGTGGTGGCTGGCATCTACAACGGCTTGGGGCTGACGCAGCAAAAAGTGTGGAAAAAGCACATGTGCTACTCGGCGCGCGCCACATTCGATCCGTGCAAATACATCAATTTTTCGCTCAATTTTCAGTCGTTCGACCCCGATTCTATCCGCATGAATGTGTACGATGTGGGGATTTATACCAATTTTTACGGCGCACATATCGAAGCGGAATATCTCTACAAAACCTACGAAGACAATGTTTTCAAGCCGTCGCACGCCTTTTCGGGCTTTGTCAATTACGACCTGAAACTGCCAAAAGTATTCAGCAAAATATCGTTTTTGGCGCGCTACGACATGATGACCGACCACAACCACGGCTACAACGACACCGACGGCCACTACGACATCGATGATGTGGCGCGGCAACGCATCACCGCTGGCGTAACTTTGAGCCTCTCGAAGCCGTTTTTTGCCGACCTGCGCATCAACTACGAAAAGTATTTCTACGACGATTGGACACTCGCCGACGATGCCAACAAAGACAAACTCGTCATCGAAATGGTGGTACGATTTTAATAGTTAGAAGTGAGAAATGATTTTTGAGTTAGGAATGAGGAGTGAGGAGTGGCGCGGCAAAGCCGCAATTTCAGAATTTCAAATTTCAAATTCAATAATTAGAGATTTAGAAACATAGAAACAGTGCGAAGCACGA
>CAVBBP010000064.1:0-12837 GCA_963593685.1 Segatella copri | reverse complement strand
TTCAGTTGGTTAGAGCGTCAGATTGTGGTTCTGAATGTCGTGGGTTCGAGTCCCATCTTCCACCCGAATGAGAGCGATGAAAGTCGTTCTCATTTTTTTTGCTGTTGTGCGCAAGTTCTCCGTTTTCACAGATAAAATTTGAGAAATTTACAAACAAGAGGGAAAAATCGCGTTTGACTTTTCCCTCCTGTTTTTTCGGTTATTGCGCTGCGCCGTCGGTGGCAGGTTGCTGCGGCTCGGACGGCTGTGGTTCGGCTTGCTGCTGTATGCCTTGCAGTTCGGGATTTTCCACCTTTTCGTAGGTGATTTCCTCGTAAGTTACAAGGAATTCCACGCGGCGGTTGAGTGCGCGTCCAGCCTTCGTTTTGTTGTCGGCTATCGGAATGGTGGCACCGAATCCGTTGGAGGTCATGCGCTCTTCGGCCACGCCTTTACCGATGAGGTAGCGGCGCACAGAGGCGGCACGGCGCTCCGACAGGAGTTGGTTGGCCTCGTCCTTGCCCACATTGTCGGTGTGTCCGTTGATAGTCAGGTTGAAGGTCGGATTTTCGAACATCACATTGGCGATAGCGTCCAAAATCGGGAACGATTTCGGGAGGATCACATCTTTGCCCGTTTCGAACTGAATGCCCTGCATGGCGCGTTTGAATAGGTTGCGCACCTCGCGCTTCAGTTCGGGACAGCCGTAGTTGTCGGGCGAACCTGCCACAGTCGGGCATTTGTCGAGATAGTCGGGCACGCCGTCGCCGTCGCTGTCTTTCGGGCAGCCATTTTCGTCGATAGTGGTGTAGGCTTCAACTGGCGTGTTCGGGCATTTATCGAGATAATCGGGTACGCCGTCGCCATCGCTGTCGATTGGGCAGCCGTTTTCATCGACTTGCACGCCTTCGGGCGTATTCGGGCATTGGTCGAGATAGTCGGGCACGCCGTCGCCATCGCTATCGATTGGGCAGCCGTTTTCATCAACTTGCACGCCTTCGGGCGTATTCGGGCATTGGTCGAGATAGTCGGGTACGCCGTCGCCATCGCTGTCGATTGGGCAGCCATTTTCATCGACTTGCACGCCGATAGGTGTTCCCGGACATTTGTCGAGGTGGTCTGGCACGCCATCTTTATCCTCGTCGAGCGGACAGCCTTTGGAATCGACCATCACGCCAAACGGTGTGTCGGGGCATTCGTCGTAGCAGTCTGGCACGCCATCTTTGTCGGTGTCGAATGGGCAGCCCACCGAATCGACAGGCCAGCCAAATGGCGTTCCATGACATTGGTCGTAGCAATCTGGCACACCGTCTTGGTCTTCGTCCAAAAGACAGCCAATGGAATCGACAAAATTTTTGCGTTTCACATCGGGACAGAGTTTGCGCAGTTGTTTGATAGGCGTTCCGGGGCATTGGTCGTCGATGTTTTTCACGCCGTCGCGGTCTTTGTCGCCGCTGTCGCGCCCAATGCTAAGGTTCATGCCCATCTGCACATTGAATCGCTGTGTGCCGTAAGGAATCGGGTATTTGCTCCCATCGACCTCGAATTGCGTTTTTGCCCAATAGAGCGGAATATAGTCCATGGCGAGGAACATATTTATCGGTCCTGCGCGCAGCGACAGACCAAGCCCGAGGTTGTTGCCGCGGCTATTGACAAACGAGTAGGAGAGATAGGCTTTGAGCCAGTCGAGTGGGCGGAAATTGGCAGCCAGCGTAACCTCTTCGCTCACATATTGCGCATTGAAACGCATGTGCGACAGTAGGCCGAAACTGATTTTGTTTTTCAGAATGCCATATTCCACCGCCGCATTGAAATTGCCGTGAATCATCTGGGCAAATCCGCCTTTTTCTTCGCTTTTGAAGTGGAGTGCATCGAGCGCATCGTCGCCCATTTTTGCAAAATCGACACTATCGCCCGGCTCATATTCTATGCCAGTGAAACTGTAAACGCCATCGGCGTGGCCGCTCACCACATTGCGGTGCCAATAGATGAAACCGAGGTCGGTGATGGCCGCCGAAACCACCAGATGTTTGATTGGTTCGTAGGTGAAGCCCACATCGAACGATGCACCGTGACCAGCAGGTTTGTAGAGCAGTTCCAAATAGTTGCTTTTGAGTTCTGCGCTGCCAAAATCGATGGTGCCGTCCTCTTTTTGTCCGAAAGTGAGTGGGGCAGAGAGGTAGGCATCGGCATCGGCGGTAACATCCCACGAGTCGCGCGAGGCATCGAGTTTGAATGTGCGCACCTTGGTTTTAGCCCCTGCGTAACCCATCAGCAGGCTCACCTTGCCGCCCACCGTCCACTGCTCGTTGATGCGGCGCATGTAGCCCACGCCAAACTCGCTGTAGAGTTCCATATCGAGGCCGAAACGCTTGAAATTGAACGAGTTTACACCAAATTCGTCGGGCGTTCCGTAGAGTGCCAAGTTGAACATATCGCGTGGCAACACAACATTGCTGCTCAAATTTAGGTCGAGCCCGAAAGTCAGGTAGTTTTTCTCCCGAAATCGAAAACCGAACTCCAAAATGTTCATGTTGAAATTCATATCGACCACATTGGCGCGTTTGAAGCGTTTGTAGAGTTTATCGACACCGTCCGATGCGTGGAGCGGCGTAACGAAATTGCCATCTTTCTTGTAGATGATGTCCTTGAATGCCAGCGCATTATTGCCCGCTTCGAGCGAAAAACTCGGCATGATGATGAAGTCGAGATAGAACTGCGTGTTGGGCATGAAGGCTGGGTTCATCGAACTGCGCATCGGCACTTCGTCCATGAAGTAGTAGGTGTTCGTTTCGGCGGCTATTGGCAGACAACAGCAGATGCCCAACGCTATGGCTGAAATTATTTTGGTTGTTTTCATGTTTGGTCGGTGCTTGGTGGGTTAGAAAATGCTGTCTAAATTGGCTTTTATGCCGCCTTTCAGATAGAGCGAGGCGCGAATTTCGAGTTGGTCGCCAAGGCTGAAATAGATCATGTCTTTGTCAGGATCCTTGGCATCGACGGTAACGACTATCACCACTTTTTTCGTGTCCCAAATGGTGGCGATGTCCTCGCCGGGAATCTCTTGGCGTGTTTCACCAGTGGTGCTGCCAGTGGTGCGTCCTTCGGCATCGACAGGCGCAGCAGCGATGTTAAAGTCTTGCCCTGTGTAGAGCACTTGGTCGAGCGAATCGAGCAGCACGGCGTGTGCCACGGCTTTCACAGGCAGGTGGTTGTCGTAGCGCAGCCCGATGTTCAGTTGCTCCACATTGTATTCTGCGCCAAGGCGGTCCATTCCCGTCAGGTCGGCTATGTCGCAGTCGAGCGTGTCGCGGTGCTGGTATTGCGTGCCAGGGTTGTATTGGAACGGCATTTTGGCTTCTACCACCATATCCACCAGCGGATTGTAGTCCTTGTCGGGGTCGAAATAGACCCAGTGCATACGCTCCCATTCGTTTTGGAACTTGCTGATTTTCACATTGAAAGCATAAACAAAACGGTGCGGTGTGATTTCGAACAGCCGCTCGGTGTGGCCGTCTTGGTTGTCGAACATGTGTATGTTGAGCGAGGTGTCGCCTTCGATATTTGGCTTGCGCAGACGCATAGTTTTGCTGCGCGAGCCGTTGAAATCGGCCATGCGCTCTTCGCCCGAAGCCGAAATGGCTTTGATGTGTTCCACCGTGAAATCGAGCGGAATGCCGATGCCGTTGGTTATTTTGAAAGTTACCATCGGGTTGGTGAGCCGCAGTTTGTTTTCGGTGAATGTTTCCGATTCGAAAAAGTCGGTGGGCATGTGCGAATTTACGCTATCGGCGGTAACATTGCCTTGGCGGTTGAAAAAGCCCCACGCCTTGCGGCAGTCGATGATTTGGAAGCGTATTTGTGGCATAATTTTCGACTGGTCGGTTACCGTGAAACTCTTTGTCGGTTTGTAGGTGTAGGTAACGGTGATGGGCGTGGTGCCAGTCATGCGGTCGAAGCGCACTTTGAAGCCCGCCAGCATATCTTGGTGCGTGTCGCCGCGGCGTGTAACCTTGTAACTGCGGTCTTGCAGACCGTCGATGTCGTTGAATTTCAGGTCGATGTAGAGCGGCATCTCTTCGGAAATTTCCAAATCTTCGGCATCGACTTTGAAATAGAGTTCTGCGCTATTCACCACGGCACTATCCACGCGTTGGTCGAGTTGGCCGTCGTCGCCGTAGTGGTCGTAGTCGAAGTCGTATTGCAGCCTATCGTGGAACTCGTAGGTGCCAGCCGCCAGTGTTAATCCGCTTTGTACCAGCGGGTTATCGCCATCGACGAGTACATAGGGCGTGTTGTAGGTTGTGCCTTCCGAAAAATCGCCAATTTTGATGTCTTTTGTGTTTAGTCGCAGTGTGTCGGTCCACCACAAGTAGCAGGTATTCAGGTCGGAATCCTGCCTGATGTCGTCGCTGCCGATAAAATCGACGAGTTTGCCAACGGTGGTTCGTGCCGTGCCGATGGGTACAACAAGTGCGGTGTTGTAGTCGATTTCTTTCGACATTTTGTTCATGTCGATGTCTGTAGTGCAGGCCGCCAACATCGCAGAGGCGCACACAAGTCCGAAAAATGTTTTGCAATTCATACCCCTTGCAATTTATGATTCTAATTTTGCAAAGGTAATACATCTTTTTTAAAAAAACAAATGCCTTGCGCAAGGCGATGGCAGAAATTTCAGGGTTTCAGGGTTTTGTGGATTTGCAGATTTGGTTATTTGTTGAATTGTTGAACTGTTGAAGCGAATAAATCCGTCAATTTGTAAATTTGTCAATCATTCGACCTATAAACTACTCGCCTTCCACTACTTCGTTTGGCGAATCGGACACAAAAAAAACAGAGACCACCCCATTGGGCAACCTCTGCTTTTGCGTTTGTCGATTATCGAAAGCGAGCCGATTATTTCTCGTCTTCGATGGCGGCTTGTGCTGCAGCCAAGCGTGCGATAGGCACACGGAAGGGCGAGCAACTGGCGTAGTTCATGCCTACGCGTGCGCAGAATTTCACGGAACTCGGTTCGCCGCCGTGTTCGCCGCAGATGCCTGTGCGCAGGTCGGGACGAATGGCGCGACCTTTCTCCACGGCCATCTTGATGAGTTGCCCCACGCCGTGCTGGTCGAGCACTTGGAACGGATCGACTTTCAGAATCTTCTTGTCGAGATATACGGGCAAGAAACTGGCGATGTCGTCGCGGCTGTAGCCGAAGGTCATCTGCGTGAGGTCGTTGGTACCAAACGAGAAGTATTGCGCTTCGGTGGCAATGCGGTCGGCAGTGAGTGCGGCGCGTGGCGTTTCGATCATCGTACCGATTTCAAATTCCACTTCGATGCCTTCTTCTTTGAACACCTCTTTCGCCACATTCAGAATAACCTCTTTCTGCTGTTTCAACTCGTAGAGAATGCCAATGAGCGGCACCATGATTTCTGGCATTGGGTTTTTGCCCTCTTTTTTCAGTTCGCACGCTGCGCCCAAGATAGCGCGTGTTTGCATAGCGGTGATTTCGGGGAAGGTGATGCCCAAGCGGCAGCCACGGTGTCCGAGCATCGGGTTGTTTTCGGCCAGCGAAGCCACGCGTTGTTGAATCTCTTCGACAGGTACACCCATTTCGCGCGCCATAATCTCTTGTCCCTGCAAATCGTGAGGAACAAACTCGTGCAATGGCGGGTCGAGTAGGCGAATGTTCACTGGGCAGCCGTCCATCGCTTCGAGAATGCCTTTGAAGTCGGCTTTTTGGTATGGCAGCAGTTTGGCCAACGCTTTTTCGCGACCAGCGGCATCTTTGGCAAGAATCATTTCGCGCATAGCGATGATTTTCTTGTCGTCGAAGAACATGTGCTCGGTACGCGTCAAACCGATGCCTTTTGCGCCGAAAGCGCGTGCCACTTGTGCGTCGTGTGGTGTGTCGGCATTGGTGCGCACTTGCAGTTTGGTGTATTTGTCGCAAAGATCCATCAGTGCTTTGAAATCGCCACTCAGTTCGGCGGCTTTAGTCGGCACTTGACCTGCATAAACTTGTCCCGTAGAACCGTTAATCGAGATGTAGTCGCCCTCTTTCAGCACCAATCCGTCGATAGTTACGGTTTTGGCTTTGTAGTTCACATTGATGGCACCTGCACCCGACACACAGCATTTGCCCATGCCGCGCGCCACAACAGCCGCGTGTGAGGTCATGCCACCGCGTGCAGTGAGAATGCCTTCGGCAGCCGACATACCAGCCAAATCTTCGGGCGATGTTTCGATGCGCACCATAATAACACGGTGTCCGTCATTGTGCCAAGCCTGTGCGTCGTCGGCGTGGAACACGATTTGTCCGCAGGCAGCACCAGGGCTGGCGGGCAGACCTTGTGTCAGTACTTTCGCTTTTTTCAGTGCATCTTTGTCGAACACTGGGTGCAGCAGTTCGTCGAGTTTTTGCGGTTCGCAGCGCAGCAGTGCGGTTTTTTCGTCTATCAAACCTTCGCGCACGAGATCCATCGCAATTTTCACCATAGCTGTGCCGGTGCGTTTGCCGTTGCGCGTCTGCAAGAACCAGAGTTTGCCCTCTTGCACGGTGAACTCCATGTCCTGCATATCGTGGTAGTGTTTCTCGAGTTTATCTTGAATCGAATCGAGTTCTTTGTAGATTTCGGGCATGGCCTCTTCCATCGATGGGAATTTTTCGGCGCGTTCGCTTTCGCTGATGCCTTGCAGTTTTGCCCAGCGGCGGCTACCTTCGACGGTAATCTGTTGCGGTGTGCGTATGCCAGCCACAACATCTTCGCCTTGTGCATTTACGAGATATTCGCCATTGAAAAGGTTTTCGCCAGTGGCAGCATCGCGGCTGAAGCAGACGCCCGTAGCCGAAGTGTCGCCCATGTTGCCGAATACCATTGCCATTACCGAAACGGCGGTGCCCCATTCGTCGGGTATGCCTTCCATTTTACGATAGAGAATGGCGCGTTCGTTCATCCAACTGCGGAACACGGCGCAGATAGCACCCCAAAGTTGCTCCATCGGGTCGGTGGGGAAGTCGCAGCCTGTCTGCTCTTTGATGGCAGTTTTGAAGCGAGCCACCAGCAGTTTCAGTTCATCGACATTCAAATCTTTGTCGAGTTTGATGTTGCGAATGCTTTTCACCTCTTCGATGATGGCCTCGAACGGGTCGATGTCCTCTTTGTTCACAGGTTTCATGCCGAGCACCACATCGCCATACATCTGCACAAAGCGGCGATACGAGTCGTAAACAAAGTGCGGATTGTTGGTCTTTTTGGTCATGCCTTCGGCCACTTCGTCGTTCAAGCCGAGGTTGAGAATGGTGTCCATCATACCGGGCATCGAGGCGCGTGCGCCCGAGCGTACCGACACGAGCAGTGGGTTGGTAGCGTCGCCGAATTTGCTGTTCATCAGCGTTTCGACATGTTTCACCGCCGCCAGCACATCGTTGCGCAGCAGTTCCACAATTTTTTCTTGCCCCACCTGATAGTACTCGTTGCAAGTGTCGGTGGTGATGGTGAATCCCGGCGGCACAGGCACGCCGATGAGGTTCATTTCTGCAAGGTTTGCACCCTTGCCGCCAAGTGCTTCGCGCATCTTGGCGTTACCTTCGGCCTTACCGTTGCCGAACAGGTAAACGCGTTTTTTGTTGTCCATAAAGCGTATTGATTGGTTTAAGGGGACTTCTATAAATTCCCCATTTTGTAAAAAAATAATAAATGTCGAATCTCTGAATACTTTTGTGTGCTTTTTGTTTTTTGGATTGCATCTGTCTGACTTTCACTCAATTACAATGCCACCGCATTGTGCTTTCGTTCAAGCCAAACATCTGCTACTCCAAAATTCAAAAATCGCTACAAGGCAATTTATAGAAATCCCCTTAAAAAATTGATTTTGCGATTTTCCCCGATTAAGGGTCTGCAAAGGTACAAAAATAGTTTGAAAGTGGAAAGTGTATAAAGTGAAAAGTTTTTTGGGGTTGATTAGTTGATTGGTCGTTGATGAGTTGAAAAGTTGAAGCGATATTTATTTCTAGTTTCTAGATTTCTGATTTCTGGTTATTGTTGAATCGTGGATTTGAGGATTGCAAAGCCTCGTACAACGGGAAGTTGTCTTGCATCAGCATTCTTTTTCTGTGCGATATTTCTATTTTCGGAGTTGTAAAATGCTGATGATCAGTAGTGTTGCAAGTTCGGCAGCAGGAATGGCAGTCCACAAACCGATTGTTCCGATGAATGGCGGCAAAAGCGTGAAGGCGGCCACTGGAAAAACAATGCCACGCAGTAGGGTGTAGGTCATGGCGCGGTTGGCGTTGGTTACGCTCTGGTAGTAGCCGATGAATGCCACATTGAGCGCAAAAAATATGGAGCAGGTCGAAAACCACGGCAGCCCATCAATCGCTATTTGGTAGGCGGGTTCTTCGGGGCGCAAAAATAGCCCAACAATCGTCTCGTCGCAAGCAATCAGCGTCAGCATCACGATAATGCCGCACGCCACGGCGGTCAGCAGCGATAGATGCAGCGTTTCGGACACGCGTTTGTCTAATTTTGCACCGTAATTGTAACTGATAATCGGCTGTGCGGCTTGTGCCACCGCATTGTTGATAGAAAATATGACTGGAAACAGATAACACACCACGGCGTAGGCCGCCACGCCCTCTTCGTGCAACATCGCCATAAAGTGAAAATTGCCAATTACGATGGTAATGCTCATCGCTATTTCGGTGAGAAATGTAGCAAAACCGATGCGTGCCATGTGCCACAAGTTGCGCAGCGTAAGCAGCAGCGATGTGAGGCTTGCTTTCAAGCGGTAGAATTTCAGCGTCGATGAGAACCAAACGAAATAGACCAGCGACATAATTCCGCCCACGCCGCACGCGATAGAAGTGGCGATGGCCGCGCCTTTTAGACCCATACCAAGCGGAAAAATAAACACCCAGTCGAGCACGATGTTGGTGATGGCACCGACCACTTGCATCAGCATGGCGTAGCGCGGCGAACCGTCGAGGCGCACCAACATCATGCCTTCGCACTGCCAAAAAAGGAACGCCATGCCCGGCACCAACCACAATAGATAGTCGAGCGCCGCCGCCTCCAACGCCTCGCTGCAGCCGAGCGCATAGACAATCGTGGTCGGGAAACAGAGGCAGAGCAGCGCAAGTAGAGCCGTGATGACAAAGCCCACGCCAAACGATTGCGTCAGAATAATGCGGGCGGCTTTCACATTTTTTTCGGCCAGATGCACGCCGCCAATCACCGATGCACCGATGCCAAACATCAGTCCCAAGCCAGTAACCACCATCCACAGCGGTGCGACAATGTTGACCGCGGCAATGCCATTCGCACCCACACCTTGCCCCACAAAAATTCCATCGACCAGCGTTTGTGAAGCCATAAACGCCATACCGACCAGCGTCGGGAAAAACAGTGCACGAAACAGCGCGCCGATTTTGCCCGTGCCGAAATCAATTTTGTCTCTGCTGAAATCAATTTTTTTCATTGCTAAAGGGGACTTCTATAAATTCCCCGTTTTGTGATAAATTTAACAAATGGTGATTTTCTGAATACTTTTGTGCGCTTTTTGTTTTTGGACTGCATCTGTCTGACTTTCACTCAATTACAATGCACCACATTGTGCTTTCGTTCAAGCCAAACATCTGTTAGCCCAAAAATCAAAAATCACTACAAAGGGATTTATAGAATTCCCCTGAACTTTTTTGTGGCCGCAAAATTACTGCTTTCTGACGAGAAGTATTGCAGACAAAAATGGAGAGTTATGGTACTTTTCTGGATAAACGCCACGAAAGTTGCATAAAAATGCGTAATTTTGTGCGCGAAAACAGAAGACTATGGGACAGAATATAGAAATTGGCGTGTTGGACAGTCGAAATATGGCGTTGCGCACGATACACCCTTATGGTTGCGTCTTATTGCGCTGCGACAATGGTTGTGCGCGCCTCTCCATCAACCACAAACCGTACATTTTTCGGCGTGGCGAACTCTGCGTTCTTACTTCCGACTTTTTTATGTCTGTGTTGCGCGTTTCAGGGCATTTTTCCGCACACTATCTCTCGCTGCCCGAAGCGGTGTTCAATTCGGTCTATTATCAGGTTTCGAATATGTCGCTGTGGGAGTTTCTGATGCAGCACCCCATTTTGCGGCTCTCCGCTGCGCAATGGTTGGCTTTCGATGGCTGGCAGAGCGTGGTAGATTGGGCGGTGCTACACACCAGCGAGAGCGTTCGCCACGAGATTGTTACCGCCCTGAGTTGCAGCCTGTTCCGCGCCATCGACGACCAGTTGGAAACGCTCTACGGCAAGACGATGCCCATCGCCAAAAATTCCAGTTGGAACATCGCCGTCAAATTTTTTACCCTATTATATAAGCACTACCGCGAGCACCGTTCCGTCGAGTTTTATGCCGACCAGATGAACATCTCCGCCGATTATCTCAACAAAGCCGTTCGGCGCGTTTATGGCATTGCGCCCAAAAAGTTTATCAACGAGCAACTGACCGAAGAGATAAAGTTCCGCCTGACCCATACCGAGCAGAGTATCAAGGAGATAGCACAGTCGCTACACTTCGACGACACCTCCTATTTCTGCCGTTTTTTTCGCAAACAAACCCACCTCTCTCCCATGGATTTTCGGAACAAACAGTAGGAGTGAGAAAGTTTGAAAGTTTGAAAGTGAGAAAGTAGAGATGCACCGAGTGTGTCCGTTGTTGTTGATTTGCAGATTTTTATAAACCGATATATCCATTTTTGTTTGCATATATTTCTGAAAAATGGTAATTTTGCAATGATTTTGGAATGAATTAGTGATGGCGTTCTTCTACCCAAACCTCCATAAACGAAAATGAAACTCTCTATCATAACCATCAATTACAACGATTGCTGTGGGCTGAAAAAGACAGTCGAATCGGTGTGGCAGCAGACCGCTCGCAACGAGATAGAACATATCGTTGTCGATGGTGGTTCTACTGATGGTTCGGCGGAATATCTGCAGACCAATACGGAGAAAATCGACCATTGGGTGAGCGAGCACGACAAGGGCATCTACAACGCCATGAACAAGGGTATTCGCATGGCAAGCGGCGACTATATACAAATACTCAATGCCAGCGATTGCTTGGTTGCGCCCGATGTTACTGCGCGTATGCTCGAAGCGTTGGAGCGCACCAACTATCCCGATATAATGTACGGCAATATGCTGAAGGTAGATGCCAACGGCAAACTCGTCGGGAAAAGCGGTTATACGGAGTGTTCGTTGCGGCAATTCTATGCTTCGACGCTCAACCACGATTGTGCTTATATTCGTCGGGCATTGTTTGATGAGTACGGCTTCTACGACGAAAATCTGCATATCGTAAGCGATTGGAAATGGTATTTGCAAGCAATAGGGTTGGGCCAAGTAGCACCTATCTATGTCGATATAGATGTTACCCTTTTCGATTGTGGGGGAATAAGCGAAACCAACCTCGCCCTGCGGCAAACAGAGCGGCGTCGTGTGCTCGAAGAGGTGTTGCCGCCTGCTGTGCTGTGGGACTACGACCACCACTCATTTGACATGGAGCAGATGAACCGCCTGCGTAGGCATCATCTCTATCCCATTGTGTGGTTCATGGAACGGGTCTGCTTCAAGTTAGAAAAATGGGGTGTTCTCCGCCAACCAAAATAAGCCGATGAAGTTTTCTATTATCACTCCTCTATACAACAAAGCACCGTATATCGCCCATGCGATAGACTCTGTGTTTGCGCAGACTTGTTCGGACTGGGAACTCATCATCATGGATGACGGTAGCACCGATGGTGGTTTGGCTGAGGCTCGCAGGTGTGTGGAAAACGCTGAGGCATTGGGGCGTGTACATATCTATACACAACCGAATGCAGGGGTAGCGGTGGCACGCAATCGGGCTGTGGCATACTCGCAGGGGGAATATCTCTGCTTTCTGGACGCAGACGATTGGTGGCAACCGACCTTCTTGGAAGAAATGGCCCAGTTGATACACGATTATCCCGATGCGGGGCTGTATGCGACAAACTATGTGTACTATAAGCCGCACAAGACGCATGTGGCGTTGAATATTCCTACAGGGTATATACAATATGCACAGGCGTACCTGAACAGTGTCGCGATGCCGGTGTGGACGGGGGCAGCGGCTATGCCGCGTCAGGTGTTTGACAAAATGGGAGGTTTCTCGGTCGGGGTGCGTCTTGGGGAGGATTTTCTGTTGTGGGCAAAAACAGCGATGCACTATCCAGTGGCGTTTCTCAATAGACCTTTGGCGTACTACAACAACAATGTGCCTACCATGCAGCGAGCCACACGCCATCTATACGCGCCAGAACACAATATGCTTTTCCGACTCGATGCGCTTGGGCGAGAAGAGGCACTCTCTGCGGATTGGAAACGCCTATTCGATAAATTGCGTGTGGGTGGATTGTTGGACTATTGGCTTAGTGCGCAGTATCACGACCGCGCAAAAGCTGAACTCGCAAAAGTAGATTGGTCGCAGCAGCCGAAGTCAGCCGCAAAACCGTATCGTGTGCCTATTCCACTATTGCGTGCGTGGCGAGCATTGTTGCGTGGCGCAAGCGGTTGCAAACAATTCGTTTATTCACTCAGGGGGACTTCTATAAATTATTATGCGAAGAGTGAGGAATTTTTTGAATAAAGAATAAGGAATAAAGACGAAAGACTTTTTAATTACCCAATTATCTAATTCCCAATTACTTAATTATTTGAAGATTTGAAGATTTGAAGATTGCGGCGTTTCGGGACGCGAACACGGCATTGGGCGGCGAGTGTCAAAAATCAGGTTTTGTGTTTCGAGAAAGCGGAATTACTGTTTGAGCGAAGCGAGTTTAATTCCGCCGAAACCAAAACCG
>CAVBBP010000063.1:0-13340 GCA_963593685.1 Segatella copri | reverse complement strand
CGCGACTTTTCTTTGGTTCGTTTCTTTTGGTCGTCAAAAGAAATGAACGAAAAAAGACGGATTTTTTTTACTTGTGAAAAATTTATAGAAGTCCCCTTTACAATTTTGTGCGATTTTTTCAAAAAAAATTTGGTGCAATCAATTTTTTGTGTATAAATTTGTTTTCAATTTGATACGCAAACGGCCGTTGCAACTTTTGAGCGCATTGTTTGCCGCTCAATTTACTGATAATCAAATCAATAACACAATAAAATTCCACGGACGATTTTTGTTCGTAGGCGAAATTTTTAGGGCTTAAAACAACTGTTTATGGCAAAAAAATCGATTCTGACAGAAGAATTGAAGAAAAAATTTGGCTTCGACACCTTCAAAGGCAACCAAGAAGCCATCATACAAAATGTGCTCGACGGCAAAGACACCTTCGTGTTGATGCCCACAGGCGGCGGCAAATCGCTCTGCTACCAACTGCCGTCGCTGCTGCTCGAAGGCACTGCCATTGTCATATCGCCGCTCATCGCGCTGATGAAAAACCAAGTCGATGCCATGCGCAACTTCAGCGAAGAGGACGGCGTGGCGCACTTTTTGAACTCGTCGCTCAACCGAGCCGCCATCGAAGAGGTGAAAGCCGACCTGCGGAGCGGCAAAACCAAACTGCTGTATGTGGCTCCCGAATCGCTCACCAAAGAGGAAAATGTGCAGTTTCTGCGCACCATAAAAATATCGTTCTACGCCGTCGATGAGGCACACTGCATATCGGAATGGGGACACGATTTTCGTCCCGAATATCGGCGTATTCGCCCGATAATCAACCAGATAGGCAACGCGCCAGTCATTGCACTCACCGCCACTGCCACGCCCAAAGTGCAGCACGACATTCAGAAAAACCTTGGCATGACCAACGCCACCGTTTTCAAATCGTCGTTCAACCGCCCGAACCTCTACTACGAAATACGCCCAAAAAACAAAGATGTGGACAAAGAGTTGGTGAAATTCATCAAATCGCAGTCGGGCAAATCGGGCATTGTTTACTGCTTGAGCCGCAAAAAAGTGGAAGAGATAGCCGAAGCCCTCGTGCTGAACGGCATTCCTGCACTACCCTACCACGCTGGCTTGGAATCGGGATTGCGCAGCGAAAATCAGGACAAATTTTTGATGGAAAAGGTCGATGTGATTGTGGCGACTATCGCTTTTGGCATGGGCATCGACAAACCCGATGTGCGCTATGTGGTGCACTACGATTTTCCGAAAAGTCTCGAAGGCTACTACCAAGAGACTGGGCGCGCTGGTCGCGACGGCGGCGAAGGGCTTTGCATCGCCTTCTATTGCAACAAAGATTTGCAAAAACTCGAAAAATTTATGCAGGGCAAACCCGTGGCCGAGCAGGAAATCGGTCGCCAACTGCTGATAGAGACTGGTGCCTACGCCGAATCGAGCATCTGCCGCCGCAAAATGCTGCTCCACTACTTTGGCGAAGAGTACACCGAAGATAATTGCGGCAACTGCGACAACTGCTTGCACCCACGCAAACAGGTCGAAGCGCAAGAGTTGCTCTGCGCCGTGCTAGAAGCCATTGTGGCGGGCAAAGAGAAGTTCAAAGCCGAAACCATCATCGACCTGCTGGCAGGCAAAGAGACCGCCGAAATCAAGTCGTACCACTTGGAAGAACTCGACCTTTTCGGGGCTATCACTGGCGACGATGTGTCGCTGCTCAACGCCGTAACGCGCCAAGCCATGATTGCAGGCTTTATCGACAAAGAGATAGAAAACTACGGTGTGCTGCGCCTGACAGACGCTGGCAGAGAGTATCTGAACAACCCAAAATCGTTCACCATAACCAAAGACCACGACTACGCCACCGACCTAAGCGACACACCGCAGCGTGGCGGCGCGGCTTGCGCCATGGACCCCACGCTATTCAGTATGCTGAAAGATTTGCGCAAAAAAATCTCGAAGCAGATGGAGTTGCCGCCGTTTGTCATCTTCCAAGACCCGTCGCTCGAGGCGATGGCCACCACCTACCCTGTAACAATAGATGAGTTGCAAAACATTCCGGGCGTGGGCGTAGGCAAAGCCAAACGCTATGGGCAGGCTTTTGTCGATTTGATACGCAAACATGTCGAAGAGAACGAGATAGAACGTCCCGAAGACCTGCGTGTGCGGAGCGTTGCCAACAAATCGCGCCTCAAAATCGAGATAATACAGGCCATCGACCGGCAAGTGGCACTCGACGATTTGGCCGAATCGAAAGGGCTCGACTTCGAAGATTTGCTTGACGAGGTGGACAGCATTGTCTATTCGGGCACCAAAATCAATATCGACTATTTTTTGAACGAGATAATGGATCCCGAGCGCATCGAAGAGGTGTTCGACTACTTCAAAAACGAGGCGCAAACCGACAATGTGGAGGAGGCGCTGCGCAACTTGGGCGAAGACGAATACAGCGAACCCGAAGTGCGGCTCGTACGCATCAAATTCCTGTCGGAAATGGGCAACTAACCCACACCGACAACACAACAACGGCCGCCAACGAGGGCGGCGTAACACACTGTTTCAAAGGCAGATAGCACATCGTTGCACTTTTCGAGCGACGACTATTGCTTTTGTCGAAAAAAAAGTATATCTTTGCACGCTTCATATTGGCACGCTTTTTGTGGCTTTTGAAGCGCATTTTCCCATCGAAAAATCTACTAATTCATACAAAATTGAGACAGTTAAAAATCACCAAATCGATTACCAACCGCGAAAGTGCATCGCTCGACAAGTATCTGCAAGAGATTGGTCGCGAGCCGCTGATTTCGGTTGAAGAAGAGGTTGAACTGGCACAACGCATTCGCAAGGGCGACCGCGCCGCACTCGACAAACTGACGCGCGCCAACCTGCGTTTTGTGGTGTCGGTGGCCAAGCAGTACCAAAACCAAGGTTTGAGCCTGCCCGACCTCATCAACGAAGGCAACTGTGGCTTGATAAAAGCCGCCGAAAAATTCGACGAAACGCGCGGTTTCAAATTTATCTCCTACGCTGTGTGGTGGATTCGGCAGTCGATTTTGCAAGCGTTGGCCGAACAGTCGCGCATCGTGCGGCTGCCGCTCAACCAAGTGGGTTCGCTCAACAAGATAAACAAGGCACTGTCGCGCTTCGAACAAGAGAACGAACGCCGTCCGTCGCCCGAAGAGTTGGCCGAAGAGTTGGACATTCCCATCGACAAGATAGCCGACACGCTGAAAGTTTCGGGGCGGCACATTTCGGTGGATGCGCCCTTTGTCGAAGGCGAAGACAACAGTCTGCTCGATGTGCTGGTAAACGACGACAGCCCTGTGGCCGACCACACGCTCATCGACGAATCGCTGCAAAAAGAGATTGACCGTGCGCTCGAAACGCTCACCCAGCGCGAAGCCGACATCATACGCATGTTTTTCGGCATCGGCTGCCAAGAGATGACGCTCGAAGAGATTGGCTCGAAATTCACGCTGACACGCGAGCGTGTGCGCCAGATTAAGGAGAAAGCCATCAGGCGGTTGCGCAACAACACCAAAAACAAACTTTTGAAGGGCTACTTGGGATAGTTTGCCGCAAAAGCATATTCGTGAGAGAGCACTTTGAAAAAAAATGGTGCTCTTTCTTGTAGGGGGGCGATTTTTAGTGAGAAGTGAGGAGTGATGCGGCGAAGCCGCAATTTCAAATTTCAAATTTCAAATTTCAGAATTTCAAATTGTAGGGACGCACCGCGTGCGTCCGAGAATATAGAATTTTAATTACCCAATTATCTAATTTCCTATTACTTAATTATTTGAAGATTGCGGCGTTTCGATTACCGCAACTTGAAACTTTGAAACCTGAAACTTGAAAACCTGAAACAGCGCGCAGCGCAACTAGAAATTAGAAATCAGAAATAAAAAATTGCCTCACAGACCATCACCAATGCGTTAAACTTTTCAACTTATCAACTCATCAACTTTTCAACGACCAATCAACCAATCAACTCATCAACTCATCAACCAAATTTGAAATTTGAAATTGTTTTTTCACAAAAATGAGGAATTTATAGAAGTCCCTTGTATCAAAATCGAGAGAAAATTTGAGTAGTAACACACGCATATCGAATGCCGAACGGCTCGGCACCGACAGCATAGGCAAGTTGCTGACCGAATATGCCTTGCCAGCCATCATCGCCATGGCCTCGTCGAGCATCTACCACATTATCGACAGCATATTTGTGGGACACGGTGTGGGCGGTGCAGCCATTGCAGGCATGGCCATCACAATGCCGATAATGAACATCAGTTCGGCGTTTGGTGCTATGGTAGGCGTGGGCGCAGGTGCCACCATCTCGCTGCGGCTGGGCGAAGGCAACAAAATGGCCGCCGAAAAGACGCTCGGCAATGCGGCACTGCTCAATGTGGTCATCGGCTTGGTAGTGATGGTGCTGATGCTGGCGTTTCTCGACCCGATACTGATGCTTTTCAGCGGCGGTCGCGCCACCGAGGAGACCATCACCTACGCACGGCAATTTATGCAAATAATTTTGGCGGGCAATGTCATCACGCACCTCTATTTGGGCATGAACGACATGATACGCGCCTCGGGCTATCCGCGCAAATCGATGACCATAGTGCTGACCACCGTGGCGGTGAATTTGGTACTCAATCCGCTGTTTATCTTCAAGTTTCATTGGGGCATACGCGGTTCGGCGGCAGCCACAGTCATTGCGCAATGCGTGGCGTTTGCTATTGCGCTGTCACATTTGAGTTCGCGCCAAAACTACATACATTTCAGTCGCCGCTCGCTACATTTCGAGTGGAAAATCATCGGTGCCATCTTGTCGATAGGACTTGCGCCATTTCTGCTGAATCTTTGCGCCTCGCTGGTGGCAGCGTTTGTAAATCACGCACTTCTGCAATATGGCGGCACTGGTGTGAACGATGCGGTGCGCCATTTGGACAGCCTCGGCGACATCTATGTGGGCAGTTACGGCATTGCCAACCGTGTTATTCTGCTCTTCATCATGATTGTGCAGGGCTTGGCGCAGGGCATGCAGCCCATTGTGGGTTACAACTACGGTGCCGAAAAATTCGGTCGTGTGCGGCGTGCGCTTTTCATCACCATCGGTTGCGCTGTGGGCGTGGCGACGGTCGGTTTTGCGCTGTCGCAACTGATGCCCGAGAAAATTGCGCAACTCTTTGTCGATTCGGGTAAGGGCGGCAACGAGCAAGCCATGATTACGGCCGCCACACAGGCGCTGCGCATCATTATGCTGATATTCCCACTGGTTGGTTTTCAGATAGTTACGGGCAATTTTTTCCAATACATCGGCAAAGCACCGTTGGCGATATTCACCTCACTCACGAGACAGATGCTATTTTTGCTGCCACTACTCTACTTTGTGCCGCGCACCTTGGGAGCCTACGGCGTGTGGATTTCGTTCCCAATAGCCGACTGCGCCTCGATTTTGCTCGCCGCCATACTGCTCGTTTGGCAGTTGCGCGAAATGAAAAAGCGCGAATTAGGAATCAATTAGTAGCAAGATGTGAGTAGCAAGTAGCAAGAGAATGAGGAGTTAGGAATTAGGAGTGAGGAGTAGGGACGCACTGCGTGCGTCCGAAACAATTCAACAGTTCAACGATTCAACGCTTCAACGATTAAACAGAAATCAACAAATCAACCAAACCTGAAACTCTGAAACTCTGAAACTCTGAAATTCTTAAACTCTGAAACACTGAAATTTATAATGACTCTCGACGAACGCTACCGAAAAATTCTCGCTTGGTTTCAGGAGAATATGCCTAATGCCGAGAGCGAACTGCACTACACCGACGCGTTTCAGTTGTTGGTGGCGGTGGTGCTTTCGGCGCAATGCACCGACAAGCGTGTGAACATGACCACGCCCAAACTTTTTGCGCATTTTCCGACGGTCGAAGCCATGGCGCAAGCCCCTGTTGAGGCGATATTCGACGACATTCGCAGCATATCGTATCCCAACAGCAAAGCCGCCTATCTGTCGGGCATCGCCAAGAGGCTGCAAAGCGATTTTGGCGGTCGCGTGCCTGCCGACATCGAACTGCTGCAAACGCTTCCGGGCGTCGGGCGCAAGACTGCCAATGTGGTGGCTTCGGTCGCTTTTGGGCAGCCGCACATGGCCGTCGATACGCATGTTTTTCGCATTTCGGAGCGGTTGGGACTGACCACAGGCAGCAAATCGCCACTGCAAACCGAACTTACGCTGACCAAACACATTCCCGCCGAACTCATTCCGCGGGCGCACCACTGGCTCATTCTGCACGGCCGCTATGTGTGCGTAGCGCGCAAACCCAAATGCCAAGAGTGCGGACTGCGACCCTATTGTCGGCATTTTAGTAAAGAGTGAGGAGTGTTTTTTGAGTGAGGAATTAGGAATGAGGAGTGAGGAATTTTTTAGTGTGAAAGTAGGGACGCACCGCGTGAGTCCGAAAGGTTAGAGGTGAAAGGTTATCGTTTATAGACGAAAGAGTAAAGACCAAAGGCTTTCCCCCCCCCCTTCGGGGGAAATGGGAAAGGGGGCCACAACCAAAAACTAGAAATTTAGGAACCCGCGCGAAGCGCAATCTGAAACCAGAAACTAGATATTACTTTCAACTTTACAAACTTTCTAACTTTATAGACTTTCCACTTTATACACTTTCATACTTTCGCACTTTCGCACTAAATTACTATCTTTGCGCCTCGAAATTAGACAATACTGCAAATTATGAACGAAATTCTCGCGTCGGTTACGCAAAACGCTGTTGCACAGACACTTATAATCTATTCGGCTATCATTACACTGGGTATGCTGATAGGCAAAATCCAGATAAAAGGTGTGTCGCTTGGCGTAACTTTTGTGCTTTTTGTGGGCATTTTGGCTGGGCATCTCGGCTGCAACATCGACCCTGCGGTACTGGATTTTCTCAAAAATTTCGGTCTGATTCTCTTCATCTTCACCATCGGTCTGCAAGTGGGACCGGGATTTTTCTCGTCATTCAAAACGAGCGGTCTGAAAATGAACGGGTTAGCCTGTTGTATGATACTGCTTGGCGTTGGCACAACGGTGGGTCTGTCGTTCCTTTTTGCCGACTATGTCGATGCGCCAATGATGGTCGGCATTATGTCGGGCGCAGTAACTTCGACGCCCGGACTTGGTGCTGCGCAAGAGGCGTTGCAGCAGTTGAGCGCAACGGGAGCCATCGAAGGCGAACTGCCGCCAATCAGTTTAGGTTACGCCGTGGCCTACCCGATGGGCGTGTTGGGCATAATCCTGACGATGATGCTGCTGCGTGTCATTTTCAGAGTCGATTTGAAAGCCGAAGAGAGCAATCTGCAACAGAAGCAAACTTCGCACGAAAAGCCTGACATTCTGACATTTCGCATTACAAATTCCAATATCGACGGACTCACTTTGGCGGAATTGAAGCACAGTTTCGGACACGAATTTGTGGCCACGCGCCTGTGCGCCAACGAGCAGGTGTCGATTCCGCACGCCGATACGGTGTTGCACACTGGCAATCTGATTTTGGTGGTAACGCGCCATGCCAACGCCAAATTGCTGCAAAAATTGTTGGGCGAACCCGTTGATTATGAGTGGAAAGACGATGAATCGACCATGGTTTCGCGGCGCATTGTGGTTACGCGCGACAGCATCAACGGCAAAACGATTGGGCAACTGCATTTGCGCAGTGCGTTCAATGTAAATATCACGCGTGTGGGGCGCGCTGGCATAGACCTTTTGGCACGTCCCGATTTGGTGCTTCAGGTGGGCGACCGCATGATGGTGGTTGGTCCGCTCGAAAACATCAAAAAAGCGGAAGCCATGCTCGGCAATACGCTCAAACGCCTGAACAATCCGCACATTATCACCATTTTCTTGGGCATTTTGATGGGCATTTTGGTCGGCAGCATTCCCATCTATTTCCCGAATATGCCGATGCCTGTGCGCCTTGGATTGGCAGGCGGACCGCTCATTGTCGCCATTCTGCTGGGGCGTTTCGGCTACAAACTGAAACTGATTACCTACACCACGCAGTCGGCCAATTTGATGTTGCGCGAGATTGGCATTTGCCTCTTTTTGGCCAGTGTCGGCTTGGCGTCGGGCGGGCGGTTTGTCGAAACGGTGGTGTCGCCCAACGGTCTGTTGTGGATTGGCTGTGGCGTGCTGATTACGATGATTCCGCCGCTCATTGTGGGCGTTGTGGCGCGTCTGATGAAATTCGATTTCTTCTCTATTTGCGGTCTGATTGCTGGCTCGCACACCAACATTCCGCCGTTGGCCTACGCCAATTCGCTCACCGAAACCGACGAACCCGCCGTGGCCTACTCCACCGTCTATCCGCTTGCCACATTCCTGCGCATTCTGTCGGCACAAATACTCATCTTAGCGATGGCGTAAAAATCATTGTGGCATAAAGACACAGAATCGTTGAATTGTAGGGACGCACTGAGTGCGTCCCTTTTTGTGGATTTGCAGATTTGTGGATTTGGTTATTTGGGAAAATTCGTAAATCTGTCAATCCGTCAATAAACAGCGCCTATTTCCCTGTGATGATGCGTTTGATTTCGTTGAGTTTGTTTAGGGCTTCGATGGGCGTGAGGCGGTCGATGTCGGCGTTTTTTATCTCGTCGCGCACCTGCACCAGCACTGGGTCGTCGAGTTGGAAGAACGAGAGTTGCATACCTTCGCGCACGGGCGCACCGTCCAGATTTTTGCCCACAGCCACCGATTGGCGGTTGTCCTGCTCGAGTTGAGTCAGAATTTCGCCAGCGCGCGCCACCACCGACTTGGGCATGCCCGCCAGTTTTGCCACATGAATGCCGAAACTGTGTTCGCTGCCGCCGCGCACAAGTTTGCGCATGAAAATCACCTTTTTATCCATCTCTTTTACCGACACATTGTAATTTTTGATGCGCGGATAAGAGCGTTCCATCTCGTTCAGTTCGTGATAGTGCGTAGCAAAAAGCGTTTTGGCACGGCCGTTGGCGCGTTCGTGTATGTATTCTACAATGGCCCACGCTATCGAAATGCCGTCGTAGGTGCTGGTGCCGCGCCCGAGTTCGTCGAAAAGCACAAGGCTGCGATGCGAAATGTTGTTCAAAATGCTGGCCGCCTCGCTCATTTCGACCATAAAAGTGGATTCGCCGAGCGAGATATTGTCGCTGGCACCCACGCGCGTAAAAATTTTATCAACAACGCCAATGGTGGCACTGTCGGCTGGCACAAAACAGCCAATCTGTGCCATCAGAACGATGAGTGCCGTTTGGCGCAACAGTGCCGATTTACCCGCCATATTCGGCCCTGTGATGATGATAATTTGCTGCGTGTCGCTATCGAGATAGACATCGTTGGGAACATAGGCTTCGCCCACTGGCATCTGCCGCTCGATAACGGGATGTCGCCCCTGTTTGATATCGATAGCATCGCCGTCGTTCACCACGGGGCATTGGTATTTGTACTCCTCCGACACCTGCGCAAACGAGAGCAGACAGTCGAGTTGCGCTAGAATGTTGCAGTCGATTTGAATGGGCGGAATGTAGTCGGCCACGGCCAGCACCAACTCTGCGAAGAGCCTTGCTTCGATTGTCGCAATACGCTCTTCGGCACCAAGAATTTTCTCTTCGTAGGATTTCAATTCCTGCGTAATATAGCGTTCGGCTTCGGCGAGTGTCTGCTTGCGAATCCAGTCGGACGGCACGCGATTTTTGTAGGTGTTTCGCACTTCGATGTAGTAGCCAAACACATTGTTGTAGCCCACTTTCAAACTTGGAATATCGGTTCGTTCGGCTTCGCGCCGCTGCAATTTCAGCAGATAATCCTTGCCCGAAAAGGCGATATTGCGCAGTTCGTCGAGTTCGGAATTGACCCCAGCGGCTATCACATTGCCTTTGTTCATCATCAACGGCGGATTGTCGGTGAGTTCTTTGGCAATGCGTTCGCGAATGAGCGTGCAGGCGTTGAGTTGTTCGCCAAAGCGTTGCAACATCGGGTTTTTGGCTTCGGTGCAAATCTTTTTGATGGGCGCAACGGCCTCCAAAGCGTAGCGCAACTGCCCCATTTCGCGCGGTGTGATGCGCCCCACCGCCACTTTCGACAGAATGCGCTCCAAATCGCCAATGGTCGCCAGCAAATCGGCGATGGCGTGGCGTGTTTTGGGATATTTGAAAAAGTGCGACACCACGCTCAAGCGGTCTTCGATAGGTTTCATGTCTTTCAGCGGAAAGGCGATCCAGCGGCGCATCATACGGCCGCCCATCGGTGTAAGCGTGCGGTCGATGACGGAACAGAGCGTGCGTGCGCCCTCGTTGGTCGAGCCGAAGAGTTCCAAATTGCGCACCGTGAACTTGTCGAGCCAGACAAAACGGTCGGTTTCGATACGCGACAGGTGCGTGATGTGGCTAATCTGCTGATGGTGCGTGGTGTCCAAATAGTAGAGCACTGCGCCAGCCGCCACCACACCCAGCCGCAGGTCGTCCACGCCGAAGCCTTTGAGGTTTTGCACCTCGAAATGTTTTTGCAGTCGGTCGTGCGCTGCCTCGCTGGTAAAGACCCAGTCGTCCTGCTCTTGCGTGTGGAATTTTGCGCCGAATGCCGCCTCAAAGTCGCGCCGCTTGCCGTATTCGTAGAGCACCTCTTTGGGGGCGAAACTGCTCAACAGTTTTTCGACATAATCGAGCGACCCTTCGCCCACAAGAAATTCGCCCGTCGAAATATCGAGAAACGAAACGCCCGCCTGCTGTTTGACCAGATGCACCGCCGCCAAAAAGTTGTTCTCCTTGACATTCAGCACATTGTCGTTGGTCGAAACGCCGGGCGTTACCAATTCGGTAACACCGCGCTTCACCAGTTTGCGCGTCAGTTTTGGGTCTTCGAGTTGGTCGCAGATGGCCACGCGCATACCTGCTCGCACCAATTTTGGCAGATAGGTGTCGAGTGCGTGGTGCGGAAAACCCGCCATCGCAGTTGCGTTTTCGTCTTTGTTGGAGCGTTTGGTGAGTGTGATGCCCAAAATTTCGGCGGCCACTTCGGCATCTTTGTCGTAGGTTTCGTAGAAGTCGCCACAACGAAACAAGATGATCGCATCGGGATATTGGTTCTTGATATCGAAGAACTGTTGCATCATCGGTGTCAGTTTTCCCATGATATAATTTCAGCGTTTCAGAGTTTAAGAATTTAAGAATTAGAGGAAAAATAAGAGAACGAAAGTGTTGCCACAAAACTTAAGGTTTCGGTTTTTCAGATTCGTTCGATTTATATTTGG
The DNA here is from genome assembly GCA_963593685.1 of Segatella copri. Lineage (GTDB taxonomy): Bacteria > Bacteroidota > Bacteroidia > Bacteroidales > Paludibacteraceae > W0P28-013. The sequence continues at coordinate 2,082 of CAVBBP010000063.1, read as the reverse complement.
TTCCCTCGTAAGTTGTATTACGCAGGTACTTGATAAAACCTGAAATTTCGCCAGAAAGATTTAATGTTTCATTGCGTAGTCGTTCGAAATCCTCTTCTTTGATGTATCCAAAATCAAGAGCCCGAATGAGTTGGCTTCTTACCTCGCCGCACGAGCCTTTGGAAATGAACAAAAACTGAATAAATTCTTTTCTACCATTGCGTTCAAAGCCTTCGGCGATATTGTCCATGATTGAACCTGCTGCCGCAGTGATTTGTGCCAAAAAACGGTAATCTTTTCCCCAATGGTCTGCTATCGCAAAAATATCTTGGCATAGTTGGCGTGCATGCTGCCAAACTTTTAAGTCTTCAAATCGCTGTATTTTCGACATAATTCTGATATTTTGAGATTTTGAATTCTGAAATTTGAAATTCTGAAACACTGAAACACTGAAATTTGAAATTTAAAATTTCAAATTTCAATTGCTTCTAGCGCGTTTTATGACGATGTTGTAGAGAATTTTCCAGAAGTAGCGATTGTCGGTTACGAAGCAGCCATATTGTTCGCAGAGGGTCAAGTATTTCATTTCGGAGGCCTGTATTTCGTCGAGCGTTTTGGGCATATCGGCGTAGAATGGCGGCAGCAATCCCGGCTTGAATTTGGTGCGTTTTTCTTGCAATTCTTTGGAATAGAGGTTGAAATACTGCTCGCTGAGCGGTCGCACGCCCACCAGTTTCATCTCGCCACGAAACAGATTGATGAACATCGGCAGTTCGTCGAGCCAGAGCCGCCGCATGATGTGTCCCATGGTCGAAATGCGAATGTCGTTGGCTATTTTTCCGCCTTCGCGCAGGTGGTGATGGTCGTACATATACTGCTGCAAGTATTCGGCGTAAGGGTGCATGGTGCGCAGTTTGTACACATAGAAATAGCGTCCGTCCTTGCCAATGCGCCGCAGTTTGATGAGCGGGCCGTAGCGTTTGCGTATCTGCCCATGTGGCTGCTGCGTGCGTTGCGCCACCACCAGCGTCAAACCGTCGATTTCGGTCTGGTCGATGACTGCAAATCCGCAATAGTAGAGGCGGCCCAGCACTTCGGTTTTGCTCAACACACGGTTGCGTCCCTGCGTAATGTCGTAGTAGAGGCGATTGGTCATAAAGAGTTTCGGCACAATGCGTTTCAGCACAAAATCGAAGGCATAGAAGACCCAGCCAAGCCCCATCGGCCACTTGTCGAGCAGCCGTCGTTTGCGTGTGGAGCGCGATTCGAATAGGAACACTACCCTACCGTCGTCGGGCAATTTGGCGTTGGCGGCCGCAAACATTTTGTTGATGCCACGAATGTTGTTCAGCCGTTCCAAATTGACAATCACATCGTAGCGATAGGCGGGCAAGGCGGTATAGTTGAACAGATTGGTCGTGGAGAGAAAGAGCGTATTCGAACTCGCCACATCTACCCTACTGCAAATATAGGCTTGCACATCGGGCGAGGTGATTGTGGCGATATTGCGCATATTCTCCGCCACCTCCGCAGCATCGATTTGTTGGGGCGGCGCAAGCACCTGCGCAGGTTCGCGCTGCACCTCCACGCGCGGTTGTTCGTCGATATAAGCCGCATAGTAAAAGATATGCACAAAACCGACTATCAGCAAATTTTGCAAAAACACCGTGCCAACCAACGAAACCGTCTGCAACACCGAAAACTCGAGCCGACCAAGATAGACCAGCCCCAGCACCACTGCAAGCGTGCAAAGCGCAGTCAGCACCAGCCGCAGCACCGACAGGCGGTAGCGGCTCTGCGCCAACGAGCGGTATTTCCCGAAAAGATAGCCAAAAACGCCCCACACGCAGCCGACAATCAGAAAAATGTCGCCGTAGCGCGCCAGAAAAAAGCGTTTGGAGTAGTCTTTCAGCAGATAAAAGGCAAATGTCGCCACCAAAAAGTAGCAAAGATCGAGCAGCAACAGACTCCATTTCGGCTTATATAGCACTTTTCTCTTCATTCTTTTTAGGGGACTTCTATAAATTTCTCACAAGTAAAATTTTCTATCTTTTTTCGTTCATTTCTTTTGACGACCAAAAGAAACGAACCAATTTTGCGATT